>NZ_VJZE01000376.1 GCF_009377205.1 Streptomyces phyllanthi | reverse complement strand
TCGACAATTGCTACCGGCATTTCACCAGTCATACCGTATTCAATCAGCTTTTGCTGAATAGTTGCAGCCTGATTCAGCCCCATATACATCACCAGCTTCTTTTTCACGCCGGACACGGCATACTAGTGTACTCTACGTCTCGTGGGCTAGGAGATGTTTATAAGAGACAGGGCTGGGGAAACGCTTCCTCGTCGAAGCGGAGGGGGGTGGGAGAAAGGTGCTGTGCGGGGGCCGGCCGGCGTGAATGTGCCGGCCAGGTCCCAGGGCCTGGCCTGCGTGAGCGACCGCTTCGGGGTTACCTGTGGGTCAGCTGTGGCTGGAACGATAAGTGCGCTGCAGGTGACGTGAATACGGGGAAAACCCTCGATCCCGTGGCGGGCCCACCCTCTCCGCGACAGGGAACTCACCTGTCGCGCGGGCCGGTTGACCTGATAGAGCCGCTTTGGTCCGGGTTCCGTATCCCCTCATGGGCGGCCCGCGCGGACCGTACGCGTCCGGCACCGGGCAGAGCGTCGAACCGGGCGCGGAACCGGGTGCGAAACCGGGCGTCGGCCGTTGAACGGACGGAAGCGGCGGCTCGTACGAGACGGTGCATCACCCCCCTGTCGACGGCCGAGGAGGGTCCACCGGATGGACCGGACACATCGGATGCGGACCCGTGTGACGTCCCGCGGGCCCGCGCGCCGTGCCGCCCTCGCGGCCGCCGCCACCGCGGCGGCACCCGTGCTGCTGACCACGTGGGCCGCGCCCCCGGCCCTCGCGCACGGCGCGCCGACCGACCCGGTGAGCCGGGTGTCGGCATGCTCGCCCGAGGGTGGTGAACGGGCGCGGTCGGCCGCGTGCCGGGCGGCCGTCGCCGCGAACGGGGCGCCGTTCACGGCCTGGGACAACCTCCGTGTGGCGGGTGTGGGCGGCCGCGACCGGCAGGTCGTCCCCGACGGGAAGCTGTGCAGCGGGGGCCTGCCCGCCTACAGGGGTCTCGATCTGGCCCGCGCCGACTGGCCCTCGACCCGCCTCTCCCCCGGCGCGAAGCTGAACCTCACCTACCGCTCGACGATTCCGCACACCGGGACCTTCAAGCTGTATCTGACGAAGCCGGGATACGACCCGGCAGAGCCGCTCACCTGGTCCGACCTCCCGGCGAAGCCGTTCGCCGAGATCACGGACCCGCCGCTGAGAGACGGCTCGTACCGTTTCTCGGCCCGCCTGCCGTCCGACCGGTCCGGGCACCACGTGCTGTACACGATCTGGCAGAACACCAGCACCGTCGACACGTACTACTCGTGCTCGGACGTGGTGTTCCCCAAGGCGGCGGAGGGCGGCGGCACGTCCCGGCAGAAGGACACTGACAGAGGCGGGGACAGGGACGGGGAAGGGAACGGGGACAAGGCGTCCGGCAAGGGCTCCGGCGCCACTGGGTCCCCGAAGCCCTCCGGCACGGCGGACGGAACCGCCGCCGGAGACACCGCGAGCGGCGGGACCGGGAGCGGCGAGACCGCCGACGGGCAGGCGGGGAACGCCGGTTCCGCGGAGCGGACGGCCGTCCCCGGCAGCCCGGTGTCGCGCGCGACCAGCGAGTCCGGCGCGTCGCTGCCGCTGATCGCGGCGGGCGGCGCCGCGGCGATGGTGCTCGCCGCGGGCGCCGCCCTGACGGTGCGCCGGCTCAGGAGCCGGTGAATCACGAGCCGGTGAACTCGACCGGCGCGGTGACTCAGTTGACGAAGACCGTGGCACCGCCCTGGGTGGTGTCGGTGACGGGCGCGTACTTCGCCGTGAAGTAACCGGTGCTGAAGCACAGGGACGAGCCGGAGACCCTGGTGAACGGCTGGCTGGTGAAGTTGATGCTGTTGTCGTCGTCGCTCGCCGTGCCGGTGATGCTGGGCGCCTGGTAGACGCAGTTGATGCTGCCCAGCAGGGTCCGCAGGACGACGGTGGTCTGGATGACCGAGCCCGGGGCCGGAGTGACGGTGACCGTGTTGTCCGAGGACACGGTGGCCGTGTAGGGCAGGTTGTTGACCGTGACGCTGGTGACGCCGGTGACACCGAGGACGTTGCTGGTGCAGCTGGCGAAGGTGTGGGCCTTGACCGACTCGGTGGCGGTGCCGGGCGCCGCCGGGTTGTCGGTGACGTCGGCGGTGAACGTGGAGTTGGTGCAGGAGACGCCGCTGGTGCCGGTGGCGCTGGAGTAGAAGTTGGCGGCCGTGCCGGAGGCGAGCGACGCGCTGAGCTCGTCGCCGACGGCGACCGCGTCTCCGGCCGGGCCGCCGACGGTGAGCACGGTGTCGGCGGCGGACGCGGGGGTGGCCGACAGCAGGAGAGCGGTGGCGGTGCCGACGAGGGCGAGCAGGGACTTCGTACGCATGGGGGTGCCTCTTTCGAAGTGAGGGCTGGGGGTGGGTGCGCGCCGAGGAGCGCGGTGCGCGCGGAACAGAGGGACGCGGCGGTGCGGCTCACCGCTGCCGGCCCGTGACGCCTTCTCCGTACGTGACGGGACGGCAGCGGCAGCCGGGCGACCGGCACGGTCCTTCAGGGAGGGGAAGGCGACCGCGCCGGTGCCGCGGAGGTGGTGCTGTGGTGGACCGCGCAGCGCGTTCAGGCATGTCACGGCACCCCGTCGGCGACGGGGAACTCGGGAGGGTGACGAGCGCTGCACGACGGATCCGGCGCCACGGATCCGGGGGAGACCAGGGAGAGTTGTAAACCCGCCGGTAAGTCAACGTCAAGGCATCACAGGCAAGTTGATGTATCGTCAGGATCTTTCCTGAATGACCGTCAAGATCTATTCGGGCAAGGAATGTTGGAGCTGGAATAAGGAAGTCGGAGGTGAGGAGGTTTTCCCCTCTTCACAGGTAGGACACAACCAACATCCTTTTGGCACAAGTGCCTTGACCCTCCAAAGTAACCACCGGTAACTTCCGAGGAGGCTACTGCGGCGTAGCAATCAAGCCCTCGTGCCGTCGGGAGGTACGGGGCAGCCGCGTCGCAGCCGCTGTCCGCGCCAGGACAACGAGCCGTTCGAACCTCACTTCTCGCATTGACAGTGCTCAGGGAGCAGACATGGCTTCGTCCCCGGACGCCTCGGCGTCCAACTCCATCCCCGAGGGCTCGGGGATATCCGAGGACTCGCAGAGATCCGGCAGACGCGGGCGGGTCCGCCTGCGCCGCGCCGCCGTGATGGCGGTCCCGGCGACGGTCCTCACCGCGGGTCTGATGATCGCCACCGCCCAGGGCGCCCTCGGCGTCCAGTTCGCCATCTCCGGCATGCCGTTCGTGGTCACCGCCGACAAGCTCGAAGGTGAGGGCTTCGCGCAGTTCGGCTCGCTGGACCACATGATCGAGAACAGCCCCAACGAGGGCGACACCGGCGGTCAGGTGCTGGTCGTCACCTCGGTGGTGAAGGACGGCAAGCTGACCAACCTCTGCCAGAGCGTCGACCTCGGCGGAATCAAGCTCGTCCTCACCGCGGGCGGCAAGGGCACCCCGGTGTCGGTGAAGAACCTGGCCATCGACTCCGATGAGATCACGGGCGGCAACGCCACGTTCAACAACATCGAGATCGGCCGGGACTCCAGCACCTTCGACAAGGTCCCGATCAAGGGCTCTCCCGGCGTCTACGGCCAGCAGGCGGACTCGGTCGTCATCACCGACCTGTACCAGCACAACTACGCCGCCACCGCCGCCGTCTTCAAGCTTCCCAACCTGCACATGAGCTTCGGGGACAAGGGCTGCCCGCAGTGAACCGGCAGCGCTTCCGGGAGTGGAGGGGGCGGCGGCCCTTCCCGGGCGGGCTGCTGCTCGTCCTGGGCGGCGCCGAGATCCTGGTGACCATGAAGGCGCCGCTTCCCGTCCTCCTGCACATCGGGATGCAGGGGATCGCCGGGTACCTGCTGCCCACCATGATGATCGTCTGCGGGCTGCTGATCCTGTTCAACCCCTCGCAGCGGCTCTTCTACTCGATCATCGCGGTGCTGCTCACGGTCGGCACCTGGCTCACCTCCAACCTCGGAGGGTTCATCGTCGGGCTGGTGCTCGGCCTGGTCGGCAGCGTGCTGACCTTCGGCTGGCTCCCGGACCAGGAACCCCGCGAGAAGCGGCGCCGCCTGCTGCGCCGCCACCGCGACCAGGCGTCCCCGGCCCCCACGCCGTAACCCTCACGCGGCCAGGGAGGCCACCGTGCGGTCCGCCCCGGCCGGGCTCAGATCCCGGCCGGGGCGGACTCATGTCCGACCGAGGAGGCGCAGCCACCGGGCCCGAGGACGCGCAGCCACCCGGCCCCGGCAGCGGCAGCGGCAGCGGCAGCGGGGGCATCCGGCCCTGAGAGGCGTGGGCATCCGGTCCCAGGAAGCGTGCGTCCGGCCCCGGAGGGGCTCAGGTCCGGTCGGCGCCGCCGTTCACGGGACGAGCCACGGGACCGGGCGGGCCGTCAGCCGGGGGACGGCGAGGGCCGCGTGAAGGCGGGCGGGGCTCGTGCACTCGCGGTCGTACGAGAGGGGGACCTGCCAGTACAGGCCGGGGCCCGCCGTACGGCGCGGGGGCGGGACGGCCACATGGCTGCCGGGGCCCAGGATCTGCACCTCCGGGACGTGCCAGCCGTCCGCCTCACCCGGCGGGACCAGCCAGTAGAGGATGGAGCCGTAACCGTCCCTGATGACCGCGCCGGTCCCGTCGCCGAGCATGCCGAGCGCCCGGACGCCGAGGGCCAGCGGGACGCGGACCGCGTCCCACCAGGTGCCGGCCGGCAGGATGCACACCTCTGTGCTGTGGAGCGGCATCCACCGCGGGACCCTGCTGACTGTCATCGCGCTCACCGGCCTTACCGAGGGTCCCTCCAGCCTAGGAAGGGCAGGAGGCGCCGGCTTCTCGCCGCGCGCAGGTCAGTTGTCGCCGCGCGCACGGAAGTTGCCCCCGTACGCAGCACTCGCCGCGCCGTCTCGCCGGGCGACCCTACGGCACCGTAGCGTCACGGACCGTACCCACGTCGTCCTACCAGGGAGGCAGGCCCCGATGGGAAACACCAAGCCCTTGGCCATTGACACGACCGGCCGTGACATCCACGGCGAGGCCGCCCGGATCCGCGCGAGGGGTCCGGTGACCCGTGTGGAACTCCCGGGCGCGGTCGAGGCCTGGGCGGTCAGCAGCACCGAGCTGCTGAAGCGGCTGCTCACCGACCCGCGGGTGTCCAAGGACCCGCGACAGCACTGGCCCCGGTTCATCGACGGCGGGATCACCCCGGACTGGCCGCTGTTCACCTGGGTCGCCGTGCACAACATGTTCACCGCGTACGGCGGCGAGCACAGGCGGCTGCGGATCCTCGTCTCCAAGGCCTTCACCGGACGCCGCACGGCCGCGCTCCAGCCCCGCATCGAGGAGATCACCAAGGAACTGCTGGACGGCATCGAGGAGGCCGGGCGCCGGTCCCCTGTCGTCGATCTGCGCGAGGAGCTGTGCTACCCGCTGCCGATCCGCGTGATCAGCGAGCTGTTCGGGCTGCCCGAGGACCGGGGGGCCGAGCTGCGGCGGCTGGTCGACCGGCTCTTCGACACGTCCGCCGACCCGGGCGAGATGACCGCCGCCTACGAGCAGATGTACGGCGTCCTCGCCGAACTCGTCGCCACCAAGCGGCAGTCGCCCGGCGACGACCTCACCACCGGGCTGATAGCGGCCCGCGACGAGGAGGGCGGCACCCGGCTCAGCGAGCGGGAACTCGTCGACACCCTGACCCTGATGGTCAGCGCCGGGCACGAGACCACGGTCAACCTCCTGGACAACGCCATCCACGCGCTGCTCACCCACCCGGACCAGCTGGCGCTCGTACGGTCGGGCCGGGGCTCCTGGGACGACGTCGTGGAGGAGACGCTGCGGTACGACGCCCCGGTCGCCAGCCTTCCGCTGAGGTACGCCGTCGAGGACCTCGCCCTCGGTGAACTCGGCGGCCCCGAGGGCGTGGTGATCCGCCGGGGCGAGCCGATCCTCGCCGCGTACGCCGCCGCCGGCCGCGACCCCGGGCGGCACGGTGAGGACGCCGGACGCTTCGACGTCACACGCGCCGACAAGGAGCACCTGGCCTTCGGGCACGGTGTGCACCACTGCCTGGGCGCGCCGCTGGGCCGTCTGGAGGCCCGGATCGCTCTGCCGGCGCTGTTCGCACGGTTCCCCGGGCTCCAACTCGCGGCGAACGACGAGGAGTTGGGGCACGTGGAGTCCTTCATCTCCAACGGCCACCGCCGGCTGCCGGTACGGCTCGGCTGACTGGACGGCTCGGCTGACGGTACGGACTCGGCCGACCCCGTACGGGGTACGGGCCTGGCGCGGGGGTCACTCCCCGCGCCACCACGCCGACAGCCGGGCCCAGCCGGTCGCCGGGCGGCCCGGGTCCACCGCGGGGAGCGCGTACTCGGCGGCGGGTCCGTACGGTCCCGCCGCCGGTCCGCTCCGGGATGCCTGCGGCCCGGCCGCGTCCGGTGCGGTCACCGCGGCCGGCGGGAACGTCACCGGCAGCGCGGTGAGCGCCCGGTGGAAGGGCCCGGGCCGCCACTGGAGCTCCTCGACCGGTACGGCCAGTTCGACGTCCGGCAGACGGTCGAGGAGCTTCTCCACGGCCACCGCCGCGATCAGCCGGGCCTCGCTCTGCGCCGGGCAGTTGTGCGGGCCCGCGCTCCACGCCAGATGGGCACGGTTGCCCGCCCGCTGATCACTCGCCAGGGCCGGGTCGGTGTTGGCGGCGGCGAAGCTGACGACGAGCGGCTCGCCCGCCCTGAGCAGCGCGCCCTTGTAGGTGACGTCGTGCTTCGGGTAGTGCACCGCGTAGTTGGCGAGCGGCGGCTCGGTCCACAGCACCTCGTCGAGGGAGTCCTCCACCGGCAGGCTGCCCCCGGAGAGGGTTCCCGCGAACCGGTCGTCGGACAGCAGCAGCCGCAGGCTGCCCGCGATCAGGTTCTGCTGCGGCTCGGTGCCCGCGCCCATGAGCACGACGAGGGTGTGGACCATCTCGTCGTCCTCAAGGCGCGCCGGGTGCGCCATCAGCCAGGACGTCACATCATGTCCGGGGCGCGCCCGCTTGAGCTCGATCAGGTCGAGCAGCGTGGTCGTCAGCAGCTCGTTGGCCCGCTCGGCGTCCACGCCGTCGAAGATCCCGGACATGCCCTCGACCAGCCGGACGCCGTAGTCCGCCGGGCAGCCGAAGAGGTGGTTGAACACCAGCAGCGGCAGCACCTGCGCGTACTCGCCGAGCAGGTCCGCCTCGCCCCTGGGTGCGAACCGGTCGATGAGCGTGTCGGCACTGTGCTCCACGTAGCCGCGCAGGGTGGCCGGCTCGACGCGGGCCAGGCTGTCGGTGATCGCGCCGCGCAGCCGCCGGTGCTCCTCGCCGTCGGTGAACAGGGCGTTGGGCCGGTACATCATCATCGGCACCACGGGGCTGTCCACGGGGACGGTGCCGTCGGCGAGGTCCCGCCAGCGGCGCGGGTCCTTGGCGAAGGTCTCCGGGCTGCGCAACACGTGCAGGGCGGCGTCGTACGACGTGACGAGCCTGGCCCGCACCCCGGGCGCGAGCTCGACCGGGGCGGTCGGCCCGGCCCTGCGCAGACGCCGGTAGACGGCGGCGGGGTCGGCGGCGAACCCGGGGCCGTACAGGGCCTCGTGGGCCGGGCATCCCGGCGGCGGGGCGGACGGGGCCGACGGCCCCGGACCCGGAGGAGACGACGGAGCCGGAGGAGACGACGGAGCCGGAGGAGACGACGGAGCCGGAGGAGACGACGGGCCGGGAGGAGACGACGGGCCGGGAGGGGACGACGGGGCGGAGGTCACGCGTGCTCCAGTTCGGTGGTGCGGCCGATCAGGTACTCGACGAGGGCGATCAGCGCCCGGGTGGACGACTCCCGGTCGCGGGCATCGGTGGGGGTCCCCCCACTCGAGCGAAGCCGAGAGTGGGGGAGGACGAGCGGGGTCTCGGGCAGCAGGTCCAGGGCCTCGCGCACCTCGTCCAGCGCGTGCACGACCAGCAGCTTGGCCGCGGACTTCACATGGGCCGCAGATACGCGTCGGGCGGGGGTTGGTAACTGCTCGCCGGGGAGTGCGCACGAGGGTGGTTTAACTCGACCGTGTGATGGTCCGCTTGCGGGCTTGCGGTGCCCTGGGCCGATCGGGCTAACGTGATCGTGCGATCTGGGACGCCGGGCACGGCGCCAGCGTACGGGGCCCCCGCTCCACCGGAGTGATGGTTCGGGGCCTCCCCGTCGCCTCTGGCCGTACCCACTGGCCAGGTCGCACAGGGAACTGGCCTCCCGGGATCGGACCACGCACAGGATGCGTGTCGCTGCCCCGGGGTTGAGTACGCCGGGGACCTGGGGGCACCTCCCACGCCCTTGAGGCAGTGGGGGAGCCCTCAAGACCGTTCGGGGCGTGCGGCTGATCAGGCTCACTTCTGCTCAGTCCAAAGGAACGGTTCAGAGCCGGGCGCGGAGCCCATCGAGGACCTCCTCCAGCATGCGGACGTCGGACGACGGGTCCGCCGGGACGTAGGGGGCGCGGGTGACGAGGTGGCCGCTGTCCATCAGGTCGGCGACCAGCACCTTGGTCACGCTGACGGGCAGCGAGAGGTGCCCGGCGATCTCGGCGAGGGACAGGGCGCCGGGCCGGCACAGTTCCACCACCCGGCGTTTCTCCGGGCTGAGACCGGTCAGCGGCAGGTCCTCGCCGGTGACCACCATCGTGACCAGGTCCAGGGTGTTGCGGCTCGGGAAGGCGCGGCCGTCCGTGACGACGTACGACCTCACGAGTCGTTCCGGGGGGCGGCGCCGTGGGGTCATGCGCGGCTGCCGGTGGCCGGCCGGGCGGGGCTGGTCAGCTCCTTGCCGAGGCGGTCGACCAGCTTGTGCATGCGGTACGTCACGGCCTCCATGTCCACGTGCTCGCTGGTGGAGACCGCGAGGTAGGCGCCCTCGCCTGCGGCGACCAGGAACACGAACCCGTGCCCGAACTCGATCAGTGTCTGCCGCCACGGGGCGTCCCGGGGGCCGCAGAACCCGGCCGTGCTCCGGCTGATCGACTGCAGCCCGGAGAGCCCGGCCGCCAGCCGTTCGGCGTCGTCCCGGTCGATGTGGGCGGAGTGGGCGCGCAGCATGCCGTCGGCGGACAGCAGGATCGCGTGCCGTGCCCCGGGCACCTTCAGTACCTCGTCGAGCATCCAGCCCAGCTCGTTGGTCGTGGGCTCGATCATGCGCGGGGGGTCCCTTCCTCGTCGTGGGGGGTCGTGTGCGCGACCTCTTGAGGGCCGCCCTCTTCCGCTGCGGCACCGGGGGCGCCGTCCGGATCCGGCTCGGGTTCCTTCCCGAGGGCCTCCCACACGGGCTCGTACCGCGGTCCGCTCCGCGCGGCCTCACGGCGTACGGCTTCCAGCAGGAACTGGTTGCCGGAGCAGCCCACCAGCATCTCGTGGAACGAGGCGTTGACCTGGAAC
>NZ_VJZE01000375.1 GCF_009377205.1 Streptomyces phyllanthi | reverse complement strand
CTCCTCGACCCCGCCGCCGAGTACGGACGGTGGATCACGGAACGCCCCCTCGCCAGGATCACCCTGTGGGGAGACACCCACCCCTGGCTCGTCACCCGCCACGAGGACGCCCGCGCCGTCCTCAGCGACCCGCGGTTCAGTTCGCGGAACACCCGGCCCGGCTTCCCCGGACTCCAGCCGACACCACCACCGACCACGCCCGGCCAGCTGTTCGCCATGGACCCACCCGACCACACCCGGCTGCGCCGCATGCTCATCCCCGAGTTCACCTTCCGCCGGGTCGAACAACTGCGGCCCGCCATCCGGAACATCACCGCGGAACTCCTCGACGGGCTCGCCAAACAGGAGCGATCCGCAGACCTCGTCGAGCACTTCACCCTGCCGCTGCCGCTCCTGGTCATCTGCGAACTGCTCGGAGTGCCCTACGAGGACCGCGACTTCATCAACCGGCACGCCGCCGCGTTCGCGACCGTCACGGCCGGACCGGAGGCGATGCGCGCCGGCTGGGGGGCGCTCTTCGGCTACCTGCAGGAACTGCTGGCCGCCAAGGCGCGCGAACCCGGCGACGACCTGATGAGCAAGCTCGCCACGGAGCGGGTCGCGACCGGCGAAGCGAGTGCCGCGGAGGCCGCCGGGCTGCTCGTCCAGCTCCTCATCGCGGGGCACGAGACGACCGCGAGCATGCTCTCCCTCGGCGTCGTCGCCCTGCTGCGGCACCCCGACCAACTGGCCGCACTGCGCGCGGACGAGGACCTCGTCCCGGGGGCCGTGGAGGAACTCCTGCGCTATCTGACCGTCGTCCACATCGGCATGCGCCGCATCGCCACGGAGGACGTCGAGGTCGGCGGCGTCACCATCCGGGCCGGTGAGGGTGTGGTGGTCGCCCTGCAGGCGGCCAACCGGGACCCCGCGGTCTTCGCCGATCCGGACCGGCTCGACCTCACCCGGGACGCCGACCGGCACCTGGCCTTCGGCCACGGCCTCCACCACTGCCTCGGTCAGTCGCTCGCCCGCGCCGAACTCCAGATCGCGCTGCCCATGCTGTTCCACCGGCTGCCCGGACTGCGCCTGACCGGGCTCGCCGCGGAGGAGTACGCGTTCGAAGGACGCGCGATCCACGGGGTGCGGGAGCTGCCCGTGGCCTGGTGATCCCGGCCGAGTTACCCTCGACCGCCCCCAGCGACGGCACGGTGATCCGCTACTACAACATCAGCGAGAACGACGGCACCAACGCCGGCTGCCCCGCCGCCGGCACCCCGATCCCAGGGCACGGGCGTCTTCCACTTCGACGGGTTTACGCCAGGGCGGAGCGCGCGTCCCTGCGCGGGTAGGGCTCGGGGAAGCCCCGTCACCGCCGTTCGGGATGGCGGCGGGCAGCCGTCATGCGTCCGGGAGCCAGGGTGCGAGTGCCGCGTCGACCGTCCGGACGGCCATGTCGGTGTCGAGTCGTGCGCCGAGCATGAAGCGCTGGAAGAGGAGCGGGCCGATGACGTGGGAGACAAGCTCCCTCGCGTTCTCCTCGACGCCGGGGCGGAGTTCGCCGCGGTCGACGGCTGCGTTCAGGACGGTGACGAGGTGTTCGTCGGCACGGCCGAACATCTCGTCACGGATACGCCGTACGCCCTCGTCCCGCTCGGCGCGCTCGATGACCGCGGCCGTGACCGACGCGGAGACGGGCTGGTTGAGCCACTCGATCTGCCGGCGGAGTCCGGCGATCAGTTCGTCGCGGATCGGGCCGTCGCCGAGCATGAGCAGGGGGCGGGCGTCGGTGGCCAGGGTGTCGAGGAGCAGGGACTGGACGTCGGGCCAGTGCCGGTAGACGGTGGCTCGGCCGATACCGGCGCGTTCGGCCACGGCGGCGTGCGTGACGCCTCCGGGCCCAGCCTCGACGAGAAGCTCCGTGGCGGCCGCCAGGGCGGCGGCGCGGCTGCGGCGGGCGCGGGGGTCGTCTTGGGTCCCGGGCATCGACACACCTCTTCCGTGAATCTCCAACAAAGCAGTGTATGAGACAGGTTGACTCACCTCCAGTTCTGATGCATGCCGTCTCACAGTGAGCAGGGGCACATCGGTCTTCTCGGCCTGCCTCGTGAGCGAACCCACCGCCGGAGAGACCGCTTCGCCCCCCATTGCGGGCGCGCTCGTCTCCCGCGCAGTGGGCAGTTCCGTCGCGTCAAGTGCACACGGGTGCCGCTCCCCACGGATCAAGCACCGGATCGCTGACTACCTCGTCGTGCACGGAGGGCGGCGCCGCGACGGTGGTGATGGCGGCATCCGCCCTGCCGGGCCTCGGCGAGCAGCTCGGCATCCGCCGAACCGAGCTTGTGCCATGGGAGCATGAAAGTCCTTCTGTGGCTTTGTTGTGACGTGTTGCGAGGGAACGTGGGCGCCACGGCGGGCGCTCGGCCTCACGGCTCTCGAACGCCGTGCCGCGGGACGGCCGAACCAGGAGCCCGCGAGTCCAGCAGCCCAGGGGTCGGCGGCGGCGAACCGCTCCGACGCGGGCCGGCGGTGGCCGCTCAGGCGCATGCGCGCTGCAACTCGGGCGCCGGCTCCGGCGCCAGGCGTACGTGGTGGGGGCGGACCCGGTTCGGCCCGCCCCCACCGTGCGGGGCAGGGGGGCGTCACCCCGTGCCTGTGGAGGGCGTGCCGACCGCACGGTGAGCTTCCACTCCGGCGTGGCGACACGGCTCTCGGGCCGGCTCCCGGCCAGGAGGACATGAGCGGTCAGGGCGGGCCGGGGGGACAGCCCGCCCTGACCGTGCGGGGCAGGGGGGAGTTGGACCGCCGCGCGGTCACCGCCCCGCGTCCGTGGAGCTCGCGGCGCTTACGCGGCGAGCTTCTGCTTCGGTGTCGCCCCGTCGTGCCCGCTCGCGCCACTCCACCCCGACCTCTTCGCGACCTCGGCGCGCTTGCGGTCGCGCCTGGTCTTCGCCTGCCTCTTCCTGATCGGCTCGGTGGCCTCTTCCATCGTCTTCAGCTCAGCTCGTACGGTGTGCGCCGGGCGGCGCTCCAGTATGGCGTCGTAGTTCATGGCCAGCAGGTTCAGGGCGTCGGTGTCGGACTCCCCGACCTCGGCGAGGATGGCCGTCCCGCCCGGCGTGACGTACGGCGTGGAGGCGCCGACCGGGCCGACCGGGCCGACCGGGCCGACCGGGCCGACCGCGCCGGCGGCCTCGGTGGCCTGTCGGTGGCCGCGGCCGTCTCCGATCACCGCCCCGATGCCCCAGCCCATCACCGGTCCGAGGGGTCCACCGAGGATGCCCATCAGTGAGCCGACCAGTCCGCCGGCTGCCGCGTTCCGGCCCGGCTCGGTCTCCAGGACCGCGGGGACACGGACCGTGCCGTCCTCCAGGCGCTCGATCAGTGCGGCGCCGCGGACTTCGGTGGTGGCGGAGCCGAGGCGGGTGAGGTCGCTGAAGGCCTGGTAGGCAGCGGCGCGGTCGGTGAAGCGGAGGGCGACGGCGTTCTCGTTCATGGACATGACCTGGCTCCTTCGGGATGACTGCTCCTTGTCTGTGAGACAGTGTGTACCAGAGAAGCGTTGTGAGTCAACTCGTCTCATAGGGCCGTCCGTGGAAGCGGTGCCTCATGTTCCGGACCGGCGACCCCGCGCCCACCGCAGCCGCACCGCCGTCCTGACCGCGGCCACCGGGCTGCTGGTCCGAGGTGGCCCGGAGGGGGCACTCGCAGTCGCCCCGTCCCGTCCTGACGGTCTGCGGACGAACCTCCTCGCACGCCGACGATGTGGACCGCTCCGGCACCGCCTTCGGCCGGGCGGTGAACAGGGCCGCGGCAGCCGTTGACCGCATCCCTTCCCCGCGCCCACCCGGTCATGGGCCCGGGGGTTCGCGCCTGCGGAACTACGGTGTACGCGGCCGGGAGCCATGTCGCTCCAGCGGTATGTCGTCGATCCCGAGCGGGTGGCCGAGCGGGTGTGCGCGAGGGTGAGCGGGACGCTGACGCGGGCGCAGTGGCGGACGCACGCGCCGGACGCCCCGTACCGGAAGGTGTGCGGGGACCGGGTCCGGTGACGCCGGGTCAAGGAGCCCTCGCGCTCCTCCTCGGTGAGCCGCGCACGCGTCACGCCGACCCGCCGGACAGCCCACGGCGGCAGGCGTTGACGTTGTGCCGGCGCAGGGCCTGGGTCTGCGCGGGGTGGCTGCGATGGTTGCCGAACCTGCGCGCGAGGCCAATCACACGAGGAGCAGGTGTGTTGGACTCCACCGGCGTGAGCGCGTGCGACTGCGGTGAGAGGGAGTGCCGGGGCGGTGATCGGTCGGTGTCGCAACCCGAGTTACCGGTATGCGTTCCCCGCCGTAGCGGCGAGGGCGCCCGGGTTACGCGTCCTGGGACGATGCCATGAAGAGCCAGTCCTGGCGGACGACGTCCGTGCCGGGCCCGCCCGACAGCGTGTCCCTGCCCGGGCCGTCGTACAGCGTGTCGTTGTCGCTGTTGCCGTAGAGGATGTCGACGCCCGGGCGGCGGTGCAGGAAGTCGTTTCCCGTACCGCCGCGTACCGTGTCGTCGTCTCCGTCGTGGCGCTGCCGGCCCGCGCCGCCGTGGACGAAGTCGTTGCCCGTGCCCCCGTCCGCGCCGCCCTCGGCGCCGTTGGCATGGATCGTGTCGACGCCGCTCCGGCCCGGCGCGATGGCCTCGTCACCGGTGTGGATCGTGTCGTTGCCGTCCTCGGCCATCGCCATCCCCATGGTGCCCGGCGTCGACGCAGTGCGGCGGGGTGGGGTGGGCCGGATGGTCGGGACGGCTTCGGCCCGGCCGGTGACGCGGGTGGCGTCGCGGCCGGGCCGAGTTGCACGGCGAGCGGGCCCGGGCGCTGGGCTTCACCCGCCGGCAGGCCGCCGACACGATTGCGGCCGCGGACGCAGATCAGGCGCCCCATGTCCCGCTGTTCACCGAGAACGAGGTGCACGGGAACCGGCGCGTGCCGGCCGGGCGCGCCTGAAGACGGCAACTCCCAGCAACCCGCCGTGTGTTCGTGTGACCCCGCACGCGAGCCCCGGCCCCTTGCTCCTCCGACCGTGCTACGCCCAGCAACCGTTGACCGTGGCGGCGAGGCCGTCCAAGGCGTCCTTGATGTCGCCGGCGCCGGCGGTGGAGCCGTTCTCAATGAAGGAGAAGATCTTCCAGCGGCCGTCCTCGGCCTTCGTCAGCCCGCTCAGCGCGATCGCGCCGGTGAGGGTGCCCGTCTTGGCCTTGACCTTTCCGACGGCGCACTGTGAGTCCGGGGTGTCGAACCGGCCCCACTCCGGGGCCAGAGTGGCACCCGCCTCACCCGAGACGGGCAGGCCGTCGATGATGTACTTCAGGGTCTGGCTGTGACTCGGATCGGCGGCCACGTCGAGGATGTCGGCGATGGTCTGTGCCGAGACGCGAGTGGCGCGGGACAACCCACTGCCGTCGTGGATCTCGAAGTTGTCCATCGAGACGCCGTACCGGCTGAGCACGTCGCGCACTACCGCCGTCCCGTCCTCGAAGGTGGCCGGTCGGCCGGCACCGAGCGCGGTCATCCGCAGCAGTGTCTCGGCAATGTCGTTGTCGCTCACCTTGAGCATGTGCTTCACGATGGTGGACAGCTTGTCGGACTGGTGCTGGGCCACGGGTACGTCTCCCTTGCCGACCACCCCGCGGGTGACGTCCCCGGTGACGGTGACACCCCGTTCGGCGAGGAGCTTGGCGAAGGTCTGACCCGCGTCCACGGAGGTGTCCGTGACGTTGTGGCTGTCGACCACCAGCGCCCGCACCGGCGCGATGGAGTCCGGGTAGTAACCGGTGTTCCAGCCGGTCGCCAGCGTGGGTTCGGGGAAAAGGCTGTCGTCGATTTGGACCTTCACCGAGGTGAGACCCGCGTTCTTCAACCCCGCGACAGCGGTCTTGGCGAGCGCGTCGAGGTCGTCGGAGGTCAGTGTGCGGTCCCCGCCGCCGACGAGGGTGAGGGTGCCGTCGCCGTAGACGACCTTCGTGGTGAACCGGTGGTCGGGACCGAGGACCGTCAGCGCGGTGGTGGCGGTGGCGAGTTTGGTGTTGGACGCGGGCATCAGCGCGGTGGTGGCGTCATGGCCCCAGATGACCTTGTCGGACTTGGCGTCGATGACCACACCGCTGACCGTGCTGCCGAGGCGCGTGTCCTGAACGCGCTCGTTCAGATTGTCCGCGATCTTCTGCTCGGCGGAGTCGAGCGTGGTGGCGGCCTTGTCAGCGGCCTGGTCGGCGGCGAAGGCGGACGGGCCGGCCAGGATCGTCCCGGCGACGGGGGTGGACACCGCGACCACCACCGCCCGGCGCAGGGCCGGGCTCATCGTCTTGGGCTTACGGTGACGACCGCCCGCGCGGACGGCTGTGGGGGAACTTGGCATGGGGAACCTCGGCGCATAGTGCTGGGTAAGGGGGAGGGGGTGGGGAGAATGCCCGCTTAAGATCTTGAAAGTAAAAGTAACAGCGGCAACTCCCTCTACTGATGAGTACTTTGTGAGTAAGGACACATCCTCACCGAGGTGACGACTCTCGTTCGCGGCACCCGCCCCGGTGGGCTCTCACACTTGCAACGCGAGGAGATCTCCCGCGCCTGGCAAGCGGTTTCTCGGTCTCCCCCTGTCGGTCCGTCAGTGGCCGCACCGGGCCCGCGCCGTCGCCGGTGCTCAAGCCGCGCGGAGGTCACCAGCCGCTCGTGGCAGAGGGGTTCCGTGACCGGCCGGGCAGGGTCGACGGGGAAGGCCGCGGCGGAAACCCTGGTCCACCGGACGCCCGAGGGGGAGCGGCCGAGCCCGTCGGCCCACCACCCTTGGCGCTACTTCACCTTCCGCTTGCAGTCCGCCATGACCCGGGTCGAGTCGTAGGTGCGGATGTTCGTCAGCTGCGTGCCCCCGTCCGCGGCGCACTGCCGAGCGAGGGCGGCCTCTGTCCCGATGCGGTCCTGCCAGACATCCTCCCGGCCGGCGAAGGCGGAGCCGGCGCCCGCGATCTGCAACCCGAGCAGGGTGACGGTGGCCGCGGACAGCGCCCACTTGGTACGACGGCGACGGTTGGTCGCTGTCCTGTTCTCCGTGAAGTCCGGAGTTTCTGCATGTGTGTTCGACTCGTGCACGGGGTGTCCAAACCGGAGAAGCGTGATGTGGGGGTGCCCCCGGGTCCGAGCCGCAGAAGCAGGCGATCCAGGGGGTGTTGCTCGGCGTCGTGGCGCACGCCGCCGGTCCGTGTGGGGGGATCGTGAATTTCAAACTTTCACGCAGTCGGGGTCGTACATGCCGGAGCAATTCCTGACAGCCGTCAGGTTACACTTTGCCCGGCGGGTGTCAAGTAAGGATCCCGGGTCCGAGTTGACTCTCCATGGGGGCACTCGTCAGACGCCTTCTGCTGTCGGACGCGCCGCATGACCTGCTGCGAGGGAAGAATGATGAGTGACATCAAGGGCATCGTCCTGAAGGCCGCCGCCGAACTCCTCGGCGACAAGGACCCCTCCGCTGTCGACCGCTGGACCGCCGACGACCACAAGCAGTGCGGTCCGACCGCGGGTGACGGTTGCGAGCCGCTGCGCCGGCTGATCGCCGGGGTGCCGGACAGCTTCCGTCACGAAGTCCAGCGGGTCATCGCCGACGGTGACCTGGTCGCCGTGCACGGCACGTACCACGGCGGGGGGCCGCTCATCGCCTTCGACTCATGATGGCCGGGACGACGATGAAGGCGGCACGAATCCAGTGGCAGGAATTGCCTGAGGTGCCTGTCCATGAAGACGTGCCCGTACCCTCGGCCGGCGCGGAACCGGAAACCGACCGGGAGGCGCCCCGGAGCCCTGTGCTGAACAACAAGCCCATCGACAAGACACGAAAGCAGGGCAGGTGTCGCGCGCGTCCGGACCGCGGTCTTCGCTTACGAGCCGGACTTGCCGGACCGGACGTGAGGTCAAGCCTGTACCGCCCCGGGGGCGAGGAGGACGGTGAGCGGCTTGCTGACCTCTCGCGGGAGGCGTGCCCGGCCGACGGCGCTTGCGGCGTACCTGCGACTGGCCGGGCTGCTGATGGAGCCGATCGGGGGCGGTGTCCGTGAGCGCATGGCGCAACTGCTGTCGAATGCCGGGGCGGTCGTCGGAGCGCTGGGCGCCGAGGGTGAGTTCACCGCATGTCTCGCCGCCCTGCGCCCAGACTTGAGGCCAGGCGGACACTCATGACCGCGAGGGAGTGACCCGCCCTCCAGAGGGCGCGTCCTGAGCAGTCGGATCCGCACGCTGCTGTTGCCGAGTACTTCGAAGGCGAGGAGGCCGGCGGCTCGTTCATGGGGCTCTTCGTGCTCCGTCAGCGCAGCGTCCGTACCGACTGCCGGATCACCAGCTGGGTGCTCAGCACCACGTGGTCGTCGGCCGCCAGGCGTTCCGCGCGTTCCAGTGCCAGCCGGACCGCGGTGCGGCCCAGGTCCTCGTAGGGCACCCGGACCGTGGTGAGCGCGGGGCTGAGGTCGGCGGCGAAGGGGACGTCGTCGAAGCCCACGAGGGAGATGTCTCCGGGGACGTCGAGACCGGCCTCGCGCAGGGCGGCCAGCGCGCCGGTCGCCACCATGTCGGTGCCCGCGAAGACCGCCGTGAACTCCAGGCCGGAGTCCAGTGCCTCCCGGGTGCGCTGGTAGCCCGAGACGCGGGTGTACGGGCCGGGGACGTCGAGTTCCCCGGCGTAGGGCACGCCGTGGGCGCGCAGCGCGTGCAGATAGCCGTCCCGGCGCTGCTCGGCGGTGCTCAGCAGGGGAGTGCCGCCCAGGAAGAGGATGCGCCGGTGCCCGGCGGTGAGCAGGTGGTCGGCGGCTTGGAAGGCGCCCCCGCGGTTGTCGTACTCGACCACCGTCACCGGAGGGTTGTCGGGCAGCGGCGGACGGCCGACCAGCACCAGCCGGGAGCCAGCGGCGTCCAGGGCCCTGGCGTACTCGGCCATGCGTTTGAGGTAGTCGTCGTCCTGCACCGCTCCGCCGACCAGGACGACCGCGCCCGCGTGCTGTTCGCGCATCAGCTGCACCAGGTCGCTCTCGCGGTCCGGGTCGCCATGGGTGGCGCAGATCAGGCTCAGCCTGCCCTGGTCTGCCGCCTCCTGCTCCACCCCGGCGGCGACATGGGCCAGCGACGGTCCGGTGATGTCGCGGATGACCAGCCCGATGGGGCCCGCCACCCGGCCGGACAGCGCCTTGGCGTGGACGTTCACCGCATAGTGCAGCGACTCCACGGCCGCCATGACACGGGCGCGGGTGGCAGCGGAGACCGGGTAGTTGCCGGCGAGAGTGCGGGAAACGGTTGCTACCGACACGCCCGCCTCGGCGGCGACATCGCGAATCGTGCTGGGCCGGTCGCCGCCGTTGGTGTTACTCCGGCGCCGCTTGGCCCGTTTGGGTTCAGCGCTTGTTCGAGGACCGTTTCCGTTGACCGTCACAGCTCGACGTTACTGCATCGGACCCCTCTTGCAGGGAGG
>NZ_VJZE01000374.1 GCF_009377205.1 Streptomyces phyllanthi | reverse complement strand
CGGTACGGGTGCGGCAGGCGGCGGGCCCGCGGGCGCCTGGGCGGCGTACGGGTTGGGCTGTCCCGGCGCCTGAGCGGCGGGCGCCGACGGGGCGCCGTAAGGCCCGCTCGGCGCGCCCTGGGGCGTTCCCTGCTGCATCGCGAACGGCTGCCCGCCCTGCTGCGGCGCCGGCGGGGCGTACCACCCCGGCTGTCCCTGTCCCGGCACCGGCATCGGCGGCTGCGCGCCGGGCGGCAGCGGCTGCATCAGCCCTTCCTTCTGGTCGATGGTCGACCGGTAGTCGACGGCACCCTGCGTCATCCGCATGTACGCCTCCTCCAGCGAGGCCTGATGCGGCGACAGCTCCCACAGGCGTACGCCGGCGTCGTGCGCCAGATCGCTGATGCGCGGCAGCGCCAGCCCGGTCACCCGCAGCGCGCCGTCCGGCTCGGGCAGCACCTGGCCACCCGCCTCGGTCAGCGAGGCCGTCAGCTTCTCCCGCTGCTGGGGCTCGGTGTCCGGCGTACGCACCCGTGCGAAGTCGGCCGAGTTGTGCGAGATGAAGTCCTTGACGCTCATGTCGGCGAGCAACTGCCCGCGCCCGATCACGATCAGGTGATCGGCGGTCAGGGCCATCTCGCTCATCAGATGGGACGAGACGAAGACGGTCCGTCCCTCCGCCGCGAGGGACTTCATCAGATTGCGCACCCACAGGATGCCCTCGGGGTCGAGCCCGTTGACTGGCTCGTCGAACAGGAGCACCTGGGGGTCACCGAGCAGCGCGGCGGCGATCCCGAGCCGCTGCCCCATGCCCAGCGAGAACCCCTTGGACCGCTTCTTGGCCACGTCCTGCAGCCCGACGACCCCCAGCACCTCGTCCACGCGCCGCGCCGGAATACCGGACAGCTGCGCCAGGCACAGCAGATGGCTGCGGGCGCTGCGACCGCCGTGCACGGCCTTGGCGTCCAGCAGCGCGCCGACCTGTCTGGGCGCGTTCGGCAGCTTCCGGTACGGGAAACCGCCGATCGTCACATGCCCCGCGGTGGGGTTGTCCAGGCCCAGGATCATGCGCATCGTCGTCGACTTGCCCGAACCGTTCGGCCCGAGGAACCCGGTCACTGCCCCCGGCCGTACCTGGAAGGAAAGGTTGTACACGGCCGTCTTGGCGCCATAGCGCTTCGTCAGGCCGACTGCCTCGATCATTCTCCGCACCCATCGAAGGTTCAGGACGTCGGGGCACACGCCCCCGTAAGGGTTAGGAGCGTATCCGAGCGCTGACGGTTCCGCTCGAACGGAGCCGAGCGTGCCTCGAACGCCAAGGGCCCGCGTCCCCCGAAGGGAACGCGGGCCCCAGTCTGTCACTGGCCCCTCAGAGCGTCACCGGGACTGCTGAGCCGGGACCCCACGGGAGATCGGCTCGTCCTCGGCCGGAGTGCCGGCCGCGGCGACCGCGGCGCCCGTGAGCGTCGCGAGCATCTCGCGGACGTTCGTGAGCTGGGCGTTGATCGAGTCGCGGCGGTTGGTGAGGGCGGCCAGCTCGCGCTCGGATTCCGAGCGGATACGGTCGGCCTTGGCGTTGGCGTCGGCCACGATGTCCTCGGCCTGGCGCTGGGCCGTCTCCACCGTCTGGCGGGCGCGGCGCTCGGCGTCGGTGCGCAGCTTCTCGGCCTCCAGGCGCAGCTGCTCGGCGCGGTGCTCGATCTCGGCGAGGCGCTTCTCCGCCTTGGCCTGGCGGGAGGCCAGGTCGCGCTCGGACTGCTCGCGGCGCTTGGCGAGGTTCGTCTCGAAGTCGGCGGCGGCCTGCGCGGCCTTGGCGCGGGTCTCCTCGAAGAGGGCGTCCGCCTCCTCGCGCTTGGACTGCGCGTCCTTCTGCGCCTCCTGGCGCAGCTGGGAGGCGTCGCTCTTGGCCTTCTCGACGATCCGGACGCCCTCGTCCTCGGCCTTGGCCTTGCGCTCCGCGGCGAACGACTCCGCGTCGTTGCGGACCTGCTGGGCGGCCGACTCCGCGAGATCGCGGTGCTGCTCGGCGGCGCGGCGGGCCTCCTCACGCAGGTCCTTCGCCTCCTCCTCGGCGAGGCGGAGGATCTTCTCGACGCGCGCGCCGAGACCCGCGTACGACGGCTCGGCGTCGGTGACCGCGGCCTGGGCGTTCTGCGTCTCGAGGTGGAGCTCCTCGATGCGCTTTTCCAGAGCAGTGATACGTGCCAGAGCGCTGTCGCGGTCGGAGACGAGCTTCGAGATGCGTTCGTCCACCTGAGCGCGGTCGTACCCACGCCGCACAAGCTCGAAGCCGTAGGGGGAAGTGTCGCTCATGGGGTTCCTGTCGAATGAGACCGGTGAGGTGATAGGTGGAATCCTAGGGGGCGAAGCGGCGTGTCATCGAGCAGATGCGCGTTTGATCTGGAGAATGACACCTCTTTTGAGTGGCGAGCCGCCGATTACTTGCCGGAAACTTTGCACCGGGGCCGTCGACGGGCGTGACTCGACGCCTCCGGTGCCGCCGCGGCAGCCGTCCGACGCCACGCCACGCACCGATCGACGCGGAACTTACCCGCAACTCTCCCGGCGCCGCTAGCCGTCTGACGCCTTGCCACCCGATCGGGGTGCGCCCACGGCGGCGCCGGCCTTGACGCCTCCGTCCTTGCCGCTCGACGGGGCCTCAAAAGACTCCAACGCCTCCAGGACGTCCTGGACACGGGAGATCTCCGCATTGATGTCCTCGCGGCGCCGCACCAGGACCTCCAGCTCCCGCTTGCCCTCCTCGACCGTGCGCCGCGCCTCGCGGATCGCCTCGGCCTTGAGCTCCTCGGCCTCCCGGATGAGCGTGTTCTTCTTCTGCTCGGCCTCCTTCAGGAGACCCTCGGCCTTCTTGACCGCGGCGATACGGACCTTGCCCGCCTCGGAATTGGCCTCCGAGACGAGCTCCTTGGCCTTCGTCTCAGCCTTCCCCAGCTGCTCCTCGGCCGCCCTGATGAGCGCGTCGCACCGGTCACCCGCGGCCTTCATCGTCTCGGCCGACTCACGGCGGGCCCGCGCGTGCAGTGCCTCGATCTCGGCCGTGATGCGGTCGCGCAGCTCCTCCGCGCGCTCCCTGATCGCGGTGGCGTCCCGGCGCGCGCCGACCAGCAGCTCGTCCGCGTCCGTACGGGCCCGCTCCACCAGGGAGTTGCCCTCGACGGTGGCCTCCGACACCAGGCGGTCGGCCTCCGTGCGGGCCGCGCCGACCATGCTGTCGGCCTGCGCCTCGGCGTCCGCGGTGGTCTTGTGCGCGGTCTGCTGGGCCTCGGAAATGAGCTTGTCCGCTTCGGCGGCGGTCTCCGTGATGAGCTTGTCGACCTGCTCGGCCGCCTCCGAGCGCCGCTTGTTGGCGTCCTTGCGGACCTCGTCCAGCGTGCGGTCGGCCTCCTCGCGCGCGGCCGTGGTGAGCCGCTCGGCCTCGGCCTCCGCCTCGGCCCTGAGGCGCTGGGACTCGGCACGGACACGCTCCGCGTGCTGCTGGGCGGAGGCGACGGTCTCGGCCGCCTCGGCGCGCAGCCGCTCCGATTCGCCGGTGGCGTCCGAGATGAGCTTGTCGGCCTTGGCGACGGACTCGGCGCGCAGCCGGTCGACCTCCGCGATCGTCTCGCTGGTGAGCCGCTCCGCCTCGGCCGTCGACTCCGTGATCAGGGTGTCGGCCTGCGCTGCCGCGTCCGACCGGATCCGGTTCGCGTCCTCGCGGGCCTCCGCCCGGGCACGCGACGCCTCCTGCTCGGCGTTCGCGATCGCGTCCGACGCCTCGGTGCGGACACGCTGGGCGTGCTCGGCGGCGTCCGTGCGTACCCGCTCGGCCTCGGCGATCGCCTCCGACACCGTGCGCTCCGCCAGCGACCTGGCGGCCTCCGCCTCCTCGGCCGCCGTGCGCCGGGTGCGGGCCGCGTCCTCGGAGGCGCGCTCCCGCTCGGCGTACGCGTCGGCGCGGACCCGGTCGGCCTCCTCCTCGGCCTCCCGCCGCGTACGGTCCGCCGCGTGCTCGGCGGCGCTGCGCAGCCCGGTGATCTCCTCCTGGGCCTGCTCGTGCAGCCCGGCCACGGAGTCGCGCACCTGCTGGGCGTGCTGCTCGGCGGCCATCACCATCTCGGTGGCCCGCCGGTCCGCCTCCTCGACCAGCCGCAGCGCCTCGGCGTCGGCCTCGTCCACGCGCTTGCGGGCCGCCGCCAGCAGCTCCTCGCTCTGCTCGCGGGCCCGCTCGCGCTCCTGGTCGGCCTCCTGCCGGGCGGAACCGAGGAGATCGTCGGCCTCGCGGCGGCGCCGGGCGGCCTCCTCCTGCGCGGCGGCCAGCGTCTCGGCGCTCTCGGTCGCCAGCCGCTCGGCCGCGGCCAGCGCCTCGGCCCGTACCCGGTCGGCGGTGTCCTGTGCCTCCGACTTCAGCCGCTCCGCCTCGGACGCGGCCTCCGAGCGCAGACGTACGGCGACGGCCTCGCCCTCGGCCCGGGACGCGGACGCGTCGGAAGCCGCCTCGTGGCGCATCCGCTCCGCCTCGGCCTCGGCCTGCGCCTGGAGCGTACGGATCCGCTCGGCGGCCTCGGAACGCAGCCGGTCGGTCTCCTCGGCGGCCTCGCGGCGGATCCGCTCGGCCTCCGCGCGGGCGTCGCTGAGCGCCTGCTCGGCCGAGGCGAGCCGCTGCTCGGCGTCGGAGTGCAGCCGGGTCAGCTCCTCGGCGGCCTCCGCCTCGCGGGCGGCGACCGCGCGCTCGGCCTCCTCGCGCATCTCGGAAGCGGCCCGCTCGGCCTCGGCCTTGATGGTCTCGGAGAGCTCGACGGCCTCGTCGCGCTGCCGCTCGGCCTCCTTGCGCGTGCGGTCCAGGGTCTCCTCGGCCTGGCGGCGCAGCGTCGAGGCGCGCTCGATCGCCTCCGTACGGACCTTCTCGCTGTCCGCCGTGGCCGACGCCCTCAGCTCGTCCGCGTCGGCCTTGGCCTTGGAGAGCAGCTCCTCGGCGGTCCTGGCCGCCTCCTCGATCTGCTGGACGGCCTCGCGCCGCGCCTCGGAGCGGATGCGCTCGCCCTCGGCGACCCCGTCGGACCGCAGCTGCTCGGCCTCGCCGCGCAGCCGGCGCGCCTCCTCCTGCAGCTCGACCGTCTTGGCGCGGTACTCCTCGGTGTCGTCCTTGGCCGCGCCCTTGAGCTGCTCGGCGAGATCCTGCGCCTCGGAGCGCAGCCGGTCCGCCTCGGCCGCGGCCTCCCCGCGGATCCGCTCGGCCTCCTCGGCGGCGGCCTTGATGGTGTTCTTGGCGTCCTCCGACGCCTTGTTGAGGACGTCCTCGGCCGTCTTCGCCGTCTTGGCCAGCTGGGAGGCGGACTCCTCGGCGGTGATGGAGCGGGCCTTGTCGGAGGCCTCCGCGACGATCTTCTCGGCCTCGGCGCGGGCGTCCGCGACGACTTCCTCGGCGGACGCCTTGGTGGCCTCGGCCTCCTTCGTGGCCTCCTCGACCAGTCGGGCGACCTGCTCCTTCGCCGTCCGGGTGCGCTGCTCGTTCGTCGACTCGGCGCTCGACAGGGCCTTGGCCGCGGCCTCCTTGGCCTCGGCGACGACCTTGTCGGCCTCGGTCCGGGCCTTCTGCAGCGCCGTCTCGGCCTCGGCCATGCGCTGCTCGGCGGCCCGGCTCAGCTCGGTGGCCTGGCGGCGGGCGCTGTCCGACTCGGTCGCGGAGGAGGAGCGCAGTTGCTCGGCGTGCTCGGTGGCCTCCTGGGCCTGGGTGGAGGCGGCGTTCAGCAGCCGCTCGGCCTCCGTACGGGCCCGGCGCAGGATCTGGTCGGCCTCGGCGCGGGCCGTGTCCGCCTCGTCCTGGAGCCGCTGGCGGGCCTCGGAAGCCACGCGCTCGGCCTCGGCGCGGGCGGTGGCCAGCGCCTGCTCGGCCTCGGCGCGGGACTCGTCCAGCAGCCGGCGGGCCTGCTGCTCGGAGCGGGCGCGCAGCTGCTCGGCCCAGGACACGTTCTCGTTGACGTGCGACTCGACGTTCTGCCGGCGCTCCGAGAGCTCCTGATCGAGCTGCTGGCGGCGCGCCACCGCCTCGGCGTGCAGCTCCGCCTGGAGGCGGGCGGCCTGCTCGGCGTGCTCCTGGAGGATGCGCTGGGTCTGCGCGCGGGCCTGGCTCAGCTCGCGCTCGGCCTCGGCGCGCAGCTGGTCGGCCTGCACCTGGGCCTGCCGGAGCATCTGCTCGGCCTGGTAACCGATGTCCGATCCGTCGAATGCGGGTCGGGACATGATGGTGCGGCGCGCCTCGTGCAGCTTGGCGCGCAGCACCTCGACCTGGTAGCCGAGGTCCTCGGCGTGCTGGATCGCCTTTTCCCGCTCGGTCTTCAGCCGCTCCATCTCGGCCTCGAACCGAGAGAGGTGGTCGACGTCAGCCGCCGGCTCTCGCTCCTGGCGTTCGTAGCCCCGCACTGCGCGGTCCCATCCGTCCCCTGGTCGCAAGCTTCTCCAAACGAGCTCCGTCCATCCGCCGAACGGGGCCCCCGGGGAATGGTGCCAGATCAACGGCGGAGCGCGGGCTGCCGCCCTAGCCCTCGTCCCCCGAAACCCGGACCCCGGCCCTTGAGCCCCGTCGTCGAAAGGCGGCAGGACCCGGGCCGCCTCCTCGCAAGGCGACGGCCGACCCCAACCCTACCGGCCCATATGTACGGGGGTCAGTGCTCAGGTGACTCAACAGGCGCCGAAGTGACCAGTTCTGTCAGTACGCCGTGACAATCCTTGGGGTGCAGGAACGTGATCCGTGACCCCATGGAACCGCGCCGGGGCTCCTCGTACAGGACGCGTACCCCCTTCTCCCTGATGTCCGCGGACTCCGCGTCGACATCCGCCGTACCGAACGCGATGTGATGGACGCCCTCCCCGTTCTTCGCCAGCCACTTGGCGACGGTGGAGTCCTCCCGGGTCGGTTCCAGGAGTTGCAGGTAGGACGCCCCGCCGTCGTCCGTGCTGTTGATCTTGAGCATGGCCTCGCGTACGCCCTGCTCCTCGTTGACCTCGGAGTGGAACACCTCGAAGCCGTACGTGGCCCGATAGAACTCGACAGTCCTGTCGAGGTCGAAGCAGGCGATCCCGATGTGGTCGATTCGCGTCAACATGGTTTCAGTGGAGCGCTCCTCGAGTGGTTACGCAACGTGCGCGCGATCACACTCTTCGCCGGATGACGAGGTGGTCTACCGCTCAGTACATTCGAAGTAAACCCTCGTTCACTCCTCGGCTGTATCAGCTGGAAGGGGATCGCACCTCATGTCTGGAACGAACGGCAACACCTCGGTGATCGTCGCGGGCGCACGTACGCCCATGGGACGGTTGCTGGGTTCGCTCAAGTCCTTCTCCGGAGCCGACCTCGGCGGCTTCGCGATCAAGGCCGCCCTCGACCGTGCGGGGATCGGTGGCGACCAGGTGCAGTACGTGATCATGGGCCAGGTGCTGCAGGCCGGGGCGGGGCAGATCCCGGCGCGCCAGGCCGCGGTCAAGGCGGGCATCCCGATGAACGTCCCCGCGCTCACCATCAACAAGGTGTGCCTGTCGGGACTGGACGCCATCGCTCTCGCGGACCAGTTGATCCGCGCGGGTGAGTTCGACGTGATCGTCGCCGGCGGACAGGAGTCCATGACGAACGCCCCCCACCTGCTGCCGAAGTCCCGTGAGGGCTTCAAGTACGGCGCGGTGCAGATGCTGGACGCGATGGCGCACGACGGTCTGACCGACGCCTTCGAGAACATCGCCATGGGCGAGTCGACGGAGCACCACAACACCAGGCTGGGCATCGGCCGCGAGGAGCAGGACGCCGTGGCCGCCCTCTCCCACCAGCGGGCCGCGGCCGCGCAGAAGAACGGGATCTTCGAGGCGGAGATCACGCCCGTGGAGATCCCGCAGCGCAAGGGTGACCCGGTCGTTTTCAGCCAGGACGAGGGCATCCGCGGCGAGACCACGGCGGAGTCCCTCGGCAAGCTGCGCCCGGCGTTCACGAAGGACGGCACGATCACCGCCGGTTCCTCCTCGCCGATCTCGGACGGTGCGGCGGCCGTGGTCGTGATGAGCAGGGCCAAGGCGGAGGAGCTCGGGCTGGAGTGGATCGCGGAGATCGGCGCGCACGGCAATGTCGCGGGCCCGGACAACTCCCTGCATTCGCAGCCGTCGAACGCGATCACGCACGCGCTGAAGAAGGAGGGCCTGGAGGTCTCGGATCTTGACCTGATCGAGATCAACGAGGCCTTCGCGTCGGTCGCGATCCAGTCGATGAAGGACCTCGGGGTGTCCACTGAAAAGGTGAATGTCAACGGCGGCGCGATCGCCCTCGGTCACCCGATCGGCATGTCGGGTGCCCGTCTCGTCCTGCACCTGGCGCTGGAGCTGAAGCGGCGGGGCGGCGGGGTGGGCGCGGCCGCGCTGTGCGGTGGCGGCGGGCAGGGTGACGCGCTGATCGTGCGGGTACCGAAGGGCTGAGCGGTTCGCCGCTCTCCCTCGTGTTCGCCGAACCCTCCTCGTGAACGGAGCTGTGATGCAGGACGTCTCCTCGCTGGTCGCCCAGGCCAGGGAAGGCCGGCCGCGGGCCGTGGCCCGGCTGATCTCCCTGGTGGAGGGGGCGTCCCCACAGCTCCGCGAGGTGATGGCGGCGCTGGCGCCGCTGACGGGCGGGGCGTACGTCGTGGGCCTGACCGGCTCTCCCGGGGTCGGCAAGTCGACGTCCACGTCGGCCCTGGTGACGGCGTACCGGAGGCAGGGCAAGCGGGTCGGGGTGCTGGCCGTGGACCCGTCGTCGCCGTTCTCGGGCGGTGCGCTGCTGGGTGACCGGGTCCGGATGTCGGAGCACGCGTCCGACCCGGGCGTGTACATCCGCTCCATGGCCACGCGGGGCCACCTGGGCGGGCTGGCCTGGGCGGCCCCCCAGGCGATCCGTGTCCTGGACGCGGCCGGGTGCGACGTGATCCTCGTCGAGACGGTCGGGGTGGGCCAGTCGGAGGTCGAGATTGCGTCGCAGGCGGACACGTCCGTGGTGCTTCTGGCTCCCGGCATGGGTGACGGGATCCAGGCCGCCAAGGCGGGGATCCTGGAGATCGGTGACGTGTACGTCGTGAACAAGGCCGACCGGGACGGTGCGGACGCGACGGCGCGCGAGCTGAACCACATGCTGGGGCTGGGTGAGTCCCGGGGGCCCGGAGACTGGCGGCCGCCGATCGTGAAGACGGTCGCGGCGCGGGGTGAGGGCATCGACGAGGTGGTCGAGGCGCTGGAAAAGCACCGGGCGTGGATGGAGGAGCGGGGTGTGCTCGCCGAACGCCGTCTGGCCCGTGCGTCCCGGGAGGTCGAGACGATCGCGGTCACTGCGTTGCGGGAGCGGATCGGGGACCTGCACGGGGATCGCCACCTGGGTGCGCTCGCGGAGCGGATCGTGGCGGGGGAGCTGGATCCCTACCGGGCGGCGGACGAACTCGTGGCGGGCCTGACGGAGGGGTGAGCGGGCCTTTCCTCGCCC
>NZ_VJZE01000373.1 GCF_009377205.1 Streptomyces phyllanthi | reverse complement strand
GTTGGGCGGCGGGGGTCTTCGTGAGGTCCGCGGCCGTGGTGTTGGTGGTGTTGGTCATGCGTATCACGCCCGATCCGCGACGCGTTCGCCGAGCAGGCCCTGTGGCCTGAACAGCAGGACGAGGATGAGCAGGCTGAAGGCCCAGACGTCCTTCCAGGCGCCGCCGCCGAAGAGGTCCATGCCGGGGATGTCGCCGATGTAGCCGGTGGCGAGGGCTTCGGCGACGCCGAGGCAGACGCCGCCGAGCATGGCGCCGTAGATGTTGCCGATGCCGCCGAGTACGGCGGCGGTGAAGGCCTTGAGGCCCATCAGGAAGCCCATGCGGAAGCCGACCTGGCCGTTCTTGAGGCCGTAGGCGACGGCGGCGATGGCGGCGAACGCGGCACCGATGGCGAAGGCCATGACGATGATGCGGTCGGTGTTGATGCCCATCAGCTTGGCGGTGTCGGGGTCCTGTGCGGTTGCCTGCATTCCGCGGCCGGAGCGGGTCTTGGTGACGAAGAGGCCGAGGGCGAACATGCACAGCGGGGCGGCGATGAGGACGAAGAGGTCACCGCGCTGGATGTTGGCGCCGAGTATCTCGATGGGGCCGCCTTCGAACTGGGGGAAGGGGTGGTCCTTCTTGGCGTCGGGGTACCACATCCACACGACCTGCTGGAGGACGATGGAGAGTCCGATGGCGGTGATCAGTGGTGCCAGCCGTGGTGCGGTGCGCAGTGGCCGGTAGGCGAAACGTTCGGCCGCGGTGGCGACGGCGACGGAGACGATGACGCCGCCGAGGATCATGAGGGGGATCGCGGCGCCGAGGGCGAAGCCGTCGGGCATCCACAGGTAGATGGTGAGGGCCCCGAAGCCCCCGACCATGAAGATCTCGCCGTGGGCGAAGTTGATGAGCTGGACGATGCCGTAGACCATCGTGTAGCCGATCGCGATGAGACCGTACATCGCGCCGAGGATGAGTCCATTGGCCAGCTGTTGCGGCAGTTCGTTCACCGCAGGGCCTCCGTTGGAGTGTTTTCGGATATGGCGCCGCGCGGGAGCGCTGGTGGGCGCTCCCGCGCGGCCTGGATCAATGTGTGGTGAGGGAGTGCTCCCTACTCGTCCCTGCTCAGCCCAGCTTGGGGGAGGCGCTGTACTCGGGGGTCCACGCGCTGTTCTCGACCTTGTACGCGGTCATCATCGTGTTGGTGGTGTCACCGAACTCGTCGAAGGAGATGGTGCCGGTGACGCCGTCGAACTTGACCTTGGCCATGGCGTCGAGGACGGCCTTGCGGCCGTCGGACGGGACCTTGCCGTCGTTGCCCTCGACCGCGATCTTGACGGCCTCGATGATGGCCCACGTGGCGTCGTAGGTGAGGCCGCCGTAGGCCTCGTAGGCGTCCTTGTAGCCGCCGGCCTCGTAGTTCTTGATGAACTCCTTGGCGGAGTCGAGCTGCTCGACGGGCTTGCCGACGGAGGTGGCGAGGTCGCCGTCCGCCTTCTTGTTCAGCTTGGGGAACTCGCCGGAGTAGATGCCGTCGCCGCCCATGAGCGGGATGTTCTGGCCGCTGTCCTTGAGCTGCTGGCTCAGGGGGGCGGCGGCCGGGTACTCGCCGCCGTAGTAGAGGGCTTCGGCGCCGGTCTTCTTGATCTTGGCGACGACGGAGTTGAAGTCGCGGTCGTCGGGGTTGACGTGGTCGCTGCCGACGATCTTGCCACCGAGCTTGGTGTAGTTCGCCTTGAAGGAGGCGGCGAGGCCGGCGCCGTAGGTCTTCTGGTCGTCGATCAGGTAGACCTTCTTGATCCCGGCCTTGCTGTAGAGGTACTCGGCGGCGAAGGCGCCCTGGACCTCGTCGGTGGTGGCGGTGCGGAAGAAGGTCTTGAACTGGCGGACCGAGTTGCCGGTCTTCCAGCCGTCGCCCTGGGTGAGCTCGGTGCCGGTGTTGGCCGGGGAGATCTGGGTGAGGCCGGCGTCGGCGAACGGCTTCTGCATCTGCTGCGAGACGCTGGAGTTCAGCGGGCCGACGACGCCGAGGACGTCCTTGTCGCTGATGAACTTCTGGGCGTTCTGCTGGCCGACGGAGGGCTGCGCCTGGTCGTCGAGGGGCTCGAGTTTGAACTCGACGCCCTTGACGTACTCCGACTTGTTGGCGGTCTTCACAGCCAGGTCGGCGGAGTTCTGGATGCCGAGGCCGAGGGCGGACAGGTCACCCGTGAGCGGAGCGTCGACGCCGATCACAACGGTGGTCTTGTCGCCGCCGCCACTGCTGCTGTCGTCACGCGACCCACATGCGGTGAGGGTGAGCGATCCCGCCGCGAGCGCGGCGGTGATGGCAATGAGCGAACGTTGACGCACGAATCAGGTCCTTTCCCTGGCACGGCGACTCCCCCTGGAGCCCGCCGAGTCGAGCGCTGGACCGAAGTTCCTTCGAATCCGTCGGCGCGGTGACTGGGCGTGACTCTAAGCGTGTGCGGGGAACGTGGAGGAGGGTCTGACCCATGCTGTGACGCTCTTGTTATGACACGACGTAATGCAGAGCGGTACTCGCTGGGTGGATCAGCGGATTTACGACTGATTCGTCCAGTCCGCATAGTGAGAAACTGCAGGGTTCGCCGGAGTTCTGATCAGGGGCGTTCCGGTTCTTCGGTGCTGACCGGCCCTTGGTGCGGCGGGTTGCCCGAAAGGTCCGTGCCGTGTGGTGGGCACCCTGCTCAGGGGTGGTGGAGCTGTTGGCGCATATTGCACGCGTATTACACAGAGTTACTTTGAGGGAAGACGGTCGGGCGTTCTCCGCGGTTCCACTGGTTCCACTTGTTTTCCGTCGGGTGGGGGATCGTCGTCGTTCCGCAGAGTGCGGAGGGTTTGCGCGGCCGCCGCTCAGTGCCAGGGTCCTCCGGTCGGTCGGCCGTTTCGGTACCGCTTCTCGCAGAGTTCGCGTGCCCGGCGGTCGATCAGCAGGTGCGCGGCCTTCGTGCCGGCGCGTTCCTTCTTGTCGCGTGCGGCGTCCACGACCTTCATGAGGATCCCGTACTGGCCGTCGGACAGGCCCATCGACTGGTAGTCCCCGTAGGTGTCGCCGGTCAGGGTCTTTTGCGACCAGTACGCGATGAGCTGGGTGCACAGGTCCTCGGGTGGTGTCGCCGACGGCGACGGCGAGGCCGAACCGGCCCGTCCTGTGGGCTTTCCGTCGCCGGTTCCGTTCTGTGCGCCCGGTTTCCCGCACCCGGTCGCCGCTCCGCCGGCCAGCAGCGCCAGGCCGACCGCCCAGCCGAACGCCGCCGGCGGCCAGGGGGTTCTTTCTGTTCTCATGCCCTGACGCTAAGGGCCCGGTTGTCCGGGTTCAACGGCGGGCCGGTGGGGGTGGGGGGTCAGCCGGTCGGGCGCACGTACTGCGCGTCGCCCGGGTTGACGTCCCGCAGGACGCATGTCAGCCGGGCGGTGCACACCCGCTTCCCGGACTCGTCGCTGATGACGATCTCGTACGTCGCCGTCGAGCGCCCTCTGTGTACGGGGGTGGCCACTCCGGTCACGAGCCCGGAGCGGACACCGCGGTGGTGCGTGCAGTTGAGGTCGACGCCCACGGCGATCTTGGAGCTGCCCGCGTGCAGCATGGAGCCGACGGAGCCCAGGGTCTCGGCGAGCACGGCGGACGCGCCGCCGTGGAGGAGCCCGTACGGCTGGGTGTTGCCCTCCACGGGCATGGTGCCGACGACGCGGTCCGGTGAGGCCTCGACGATCTGTACGCCCATGCGTGTCCCCAGGTGTCCCGCGGAGAACATGGCGACGAGGTCGACGCCGATCGCCGCGTACTCGTCGATGACCTCTTGCGGGAACTTCACGTGGTGCTGTTCGCCCATGGGGCCGGGCTCCGTTTCGTCGTGGACTCCTCGTGCGCTGGTGGGCTCTCCGATCGGTCGGTCTCCGGTTCCGTCGGTTTCCGGATCGGTCGGCTTCCAGCTCACTGAGCGAACGCTCAGTCGGTGGACGATTGTTCCAGACGGACGATGACGGACTTGCTCGCGGGGGTGTTGCTGGTGTCCGCTGTGGAGTCCAGTGGCACCAGGACGTTGGTCTCGGGGTAGTACGCGGCCGCGCAGCCCCGGGCCGTCGGGTAGTGCACGACACGGAAGCCGGGCGCCCGGCGTTCCACGCCGTCCTTCCACTCGCCGACCAGGTCGACGTACGAGCCGTCGGCGACTCCCAGCTCGCCGGCGTCCTCGGGGTTGACCAGCACGACCCTGCGGCCGTTCTTGATGCCCCTGTAACGGTCGTTGAGGCCGTAGATGGTGGTGTTGTACTGGTCGTGCGAGCGCAGCGTCTGCAGGAGCAGGCGGCCCTGGGGAAGCGCCGGGTACTCGACCGGTGCCGCCGTGAAGTTCGCCTTCCCGGTGGTGGTGGGGAAGCGGCGCTCGTCGCGCGGGGCGTGGGGGAGCGTGAAGCCGCCGGGACGGGCCGCGCGCGCGTTGAAGTCCTCGAAACCGGGCACCACGCGCGAGATACGGTCGCGGATCGTCGCGTAGTCCTTCTCGAACTCCTCCCAGGGTGTGCGGCTGTCCTCGCCGAGCACCCGGCGGGCCAGTCGGCACACGATGGCCGGCTCGGACAGCAGGTGCTCGCTCGCCGGCTCCAGGCGCCCGCGCGAGGCGTGCACCATGCCCATGGAGTCCTCGACGGTCACGAACTGCTCGCCGCTGCCCTGGAGGTCCCGCTCGGTGCGGCCGAGGGTCGGCAGGATCAGGGCACGCGCGCCCGTGACGACGTGCGAGCGGTTCAGCTTCGTCGACACGTGCACCGTGAGGCGGGCGCGGCGCATGGCCGCCTCGGTCACCTCGGTGTCGGGTGACGCCGACACGAAGTTGCCGCCCATCGCGAAGAAGACCTTGGCCCGGTCGTCGCGCATGGCGCGGATGGCCCGCACCACGTCGTAGCCGTGCTCCCGGGGCGGTGCGAAGCCGAACTCCCTCTCCAGGGCGTCCAGGAAGGCCGGGGCGGGCCGCTCGAAGATGCCCATCGTGCGGTCGCCCTGCACGTTCGAGTGTCCGCGCACCGGGCACACGCCCGCGCCCGGGCGGCCGATGTTGCCGCGCAGGAGCAGGAAGTTGACCACCTCGCGGATGGTGGGCACGGAGTGCTTGTGCTGGGTGAGGCCCATGGCCCAGCAGACGATGGTGCGCCGCGAGGCCAGGATCATGCCGAGGGCTTCCTGGATCTTCTCCCGGGTGAGGCCGGTCGCGGTGAGCGTCTCGTCCCAGTCGGCGGCCCGCGCGGCCTCGGCGAACTCCTCGTACCCGTGGGTGTGTTCGCGGACGAACTCCTCGTCGACCGCGCCGTCCGTCGCCAGGATCAGCTTGTTGAGGAGGCGGAACAGGGCCTGGTCGCCGCCGATGCGGATCTGGAGGAACAGGTCGGTGAGGGCGGCGCCCTTGGCGAGGCCCTTGGGGGTCTGCGGGTTCTTGAAGCGCTCCATGCCCGCTTCGGGCAGCGGGTTGACCGTGATGATCCTCGCGCCGCCCGCCTTGGCCTTCTCCAGGGCGGAGAGCATGCGCGGGTGGTTCGTGCCCGGGTTCTGGCCCGCGACGATGATCAGGTCCGCCTTGTGGAGGTCGTCGAGCAGGACGCTGCCCTTGCCGACTCCGAGAGTCTCGGAGAGCGCGGAGCCCGACGACTCGTGGCACATGTTGGAGCAGTCCGGCAGGTTGTTCGTGCCGAACTCGCGGGCGAACAGCTGGTAGAGGAACGCGGCCTCGTTGCTCGTGCGCCCCGAGGTGTAGAAGAGGGCCTCGTCGGGGGAGTCGAGGGCGGTGAGTTCCTCGGCGACGATGTCGAAGGCCCGTTCCCAGGAGACCGGCTCGTAGTGCTCGCCTCCCTCGGGGAGGTACACGGGGTGGGTGAGCCGGCCCTGCTGGCCCAGCCAGTAGCCGCTGCGGGTGGCGAGGTCGGCCACGGTGTGGGCGGCGAAGAACTCCGGGGTGACCCGGCGCAGGGTGGCCTCCTCGGCGACCGCCTTCGCGCCGTTCTCACAGAACTCCGCCTTGTGCCGGTGGTCCGGCTCCGGCCAGGCGCAGCCGGGACAGTCGAAGCCGTCCTTCTGGTTGACACGCAGCAGCGTGAGCGCGGTGCGCTTCACGCCCATCTGCTGCTGGGCGATCCGCAGTGTGTGCCCGATGGCCGGCAGTCCCGCGGCCGCGTGCTGCGGCTCGGCGACCTGCGGCGCGTCCTGGACCGGATCGCCCTTCGGCGGCTTCGTTGCCATCGCACGCTCTCCTTCGACCACGTGTGTGCCGTACGTTTCCGATCCTCGCACGTGCCGGTGACAACGACCCCGCCCGGTGTCTCCGTTCAGGAAACCCTCCGTAGCGGGGTGAATCCGTCATGTGACGAGGTGCGTCGACTGCGTGGGCGGTCGGCGGGTCCGGGTGTCAGTGGGCCGTGGCAGGATCGGGGGCGTGGCAGAGACAGCATCGAAGAAGACCGAGAAGACCTCCGGCGGCGGCCGTCCCCGGCTCATGCTCATGGACGGGCACTCACTGGCGTACCGCGCGTTCTTCGCGCTGCCCGCGGAGAACTTCACGACCGCGACGGGCCAGCCGACGAACGCGATCTACGGCTTCGCGTCGATGCTGGCGAACACGCTGCGCGACGAGGCGCCCACACACTTCGCGGTGGCGTTCGACGTCTCCCGCAAGACCTGGCGCTCGGAGGAGTTCACGGAGTACAAGGCGAACCGCTCGAAGACCCCTGACGAGTTCAAGGGGCAGGTGGAGCTGATCGGCGAGCTGCTCGACGCGATGCGCGCCGAACGCTTCGCGGTCGACGGCTACGAGGCGGACGACATCATCGCCACGCTCGCCACGCAGGCCGAGGCCGAGGGCTTCGAGGTGCTGATCGTCACCGGCGACCGGGACAACTTCCAGCTGGTCACCGAGAACACGACGGTGCTGTACCCGACGAAGGGCGTCTCCGAGCTCACCCGGTTCACCCCGGAGAAGGTCATCGAGAAGTACGGGCTGACGCCGGCCCAGTACCCCGACTTCGCGGCGCTGCGCGGCGACCCGTCCGACAACCTGCCGGGCATCCCCGGTGTCGGCGAGAAGACCGCCGCGAAGTGGATCAACCAGTTCGGTTCGTTCGCGGAGCTGGTGGAGCGGGTCGAGGAGGTCAAGGGCAAAGCGGGACAGAACCTCCGTGACCATCTGGAGGCGGTCAAGCTCAACCGCCGCCTCACGGAGATGGTGCGCACCGTCGAACTGCCCAAGGCGGTCGGCGACCTGGAGCGCGCGCCGTACGACCGCACGGCCGTGGCGATGGTCCTGGACACCCTGGAGATCCGCAACCCGTCGCTGCGTGAGCGGCTGCTGGCGGTGGATCCGGGGACCGAGGAGGCGGAGGCCGCCCCGGTCGCCGACGGAGGCGTCGAGATCGACGGCACGGTGCTGGGCTCGGGCGAGCTGGCCCCGTGGCTGGCCGAGCACGGCTCGGCGGTTCTCGGTGTGGCCACGGTCGGCTCCTGGGCGCTCGGCGCGGGCTCGGTCGCCGAGATCGCGCTCGCCGCGGGCGGGGGAGCGGCCGCCTGGTTCGACCCGACCCAGCTGGACGAGCCGGACGAGAACGCGTGGGCGGCCTGGCTGTCCGACGCCTCCCGGCCCAAGGTGTTCCACAACGCCAAGGGCGCGATGCGCGTTTTCGCCGAGCACGGCTGGAGCGTCGACGGCGTCACGATGGACACCGCTCTCGCCGCGTACCTGGTCAAGCCGGGCCGCCGCTCGTTCGACCTGGACGCGTTGTCCCTGGAGTATCTGCACCGGGAGCTGGCGCCCGCCGCCACGGCCGACGGTCAGCTGGCCTTCGGCGCGGACGAAGGGGCCGAGGCCGAGGCGCTGATGGTGCAGGCCCGCGCGATCCTCGACCTGGGCGAGGCGTTCGAGGAGCGGCTCCCGGAGGTCGGTGCGGCGGAGCTGCTGCGCGACGTGGAGCTGCCCACCTCGGCGCTGCTGGCCCGAATGGAGCGGCACGGCATCGCGGCCGACAGGGCCCATCTGGAGGCCATGGAGCAGATGTTCGCGGGCGCCGTCCAGCAGGCCGTGAAGGAGGCGCACGCGGCGGCCGGGCACGAGTTCAACCTGGGTTCGCCCAAGCAGCTCCAGGAGGTCCTCTTCGGCGAGCTGGCCCTGCCCAAGACCAAGCGCACGAAGACGGGTTACACCACGGACGCGGACGCCCTGGCCTGGCTGGCCGGGCAGACCGAGAACGAACTGCCGGTCATCATGCTCCGCCACCGCGAGCAGGCGAAGCTGCGCGTCACGGTCGAGGGCCTCATCAAGACGGTCGCGGCGGACGGCCGTATCCACACCACCTTCAACCAGACGGTCGCCGCGACGGGCCGTCTGTCGTCCGTGGACCCGAACCTGCAGAACATCCCGGTCCGCACGGACGAGGGCAGGGCCATCCGCCGCGGCTTCGTCGTCGGCGAGGGTTTCGAGTCCCTGATGACGGCGGACTACAGCCAGATCGAACTGCGCGTGATGGCCCATCTCTCGGAGGACGAGGGCCTGATCGAGGCGTTCACCTCGGGCGAGGACCTGCACACGACGGCTGCCTCGCAGGTGTTCGGCGTCGAGCAGTCCGCGGTGGACGCGGAGATGCGCCGCAAGATCAAGGCGATGTCGTACGGCCTGGCGTACGGGCTGTCGGCGTTCGGCCTCTCCCAGCAGCTGAACATCGAGGCGGCCGAGGCCCGCGCCCTGATGGACGCGTACTTCGAGCGCTTCGGCGGTGTGCGGGACTATCTGCGCAGGGCGGTCGACGAGGCCCGGGCGACCGGGTACACGGCGACGCTGTTCGGGCGCCGCCGCTATCTGCCCGACCTCAACAGCGACAACCGCCAGCGCCGCGAGGCGGCCGAGCGGATGGCGTTGAACGCCCCGATCCAGGGCACGGCCGCCGACATCGTCAAGATCGCCATGTTGAACGTGGACCGGGCTCTGCGCGAGGCCGGCCTCACCTCCCGCATGCTCCTCCAGGTCCACGACGAAATCGTCCTGGAGATCGCCCCCGGCGAGCGCGCCAAGGCCGAGGAACTCGTCCGCCACGAGATGGCGAACGCCGTCCACCTGAGGGCGCCCCTGGACGTCTCCGTCGGCTCCGGCCCGGACTGGGAGTCGGCGGCGCACTAGGGCAAGCGACACGCCGCCCGGCGTCGCAGGGCCCGGCACCTCTCGGATGCCGGGCCCCGCGGCGGCAAGGGGCGGTGCGGCGCGGCAGTCCGCGGGGTGGGCGCCGCCCGGACGTCACCCGCTCGGAGCCACCCGGCGCTCCGGGAACGGTCACCCGCGTGGCCCCCGAGGGGGCGCACCCGGCGGCGGGACGGCGTAAGGATGCGGGCATGGGCATAGGCAAGCTCCGCCGCCGTACCGCAACGATCGTCGGCGTACTCGTCACGGCGTTGCTCAGACGGCCACCCGTCTACGCGCCGGACGCCAGCACACCCCGTATCCC
>NZ_VJZE01000372.1 GCF_009377205.1 Streptomyces phyllanthi | reverse complement strand
TCCCAGTGCATGGTCGTCGGCGACACCCGCCCCTACATCGGCGCCCTCATCACCCTCGACCCCGAGGGCCTCAACCACTGGCGCCGGATGAACGGCAGGCACCCCGTCCCACCGGAACTCGCCGTCGACGACCCCCAGTTGTCCTCCGTCCTCCAGCGGGCGGTCGACGAGGCCAACAAGCTCGTGTCCCGCCCGGAGTCCATCCGCAGGTTCGCGGTCCTGGGGCGCGACTTCACGGAGGAGGACGGTCATCTGACCCCGTCGCTGAAGCTGCGGCGGGAAGCCGTCGCGCGTGACTTCGCGGACGAGATAGAGGAGTTGTACGCGAAGCAGGAGTGAGGGGAGGGGGAGGGGGCGTCGAGGGCGGCGCCCGGCAGCCGGTGTGCCGCCGTGCGCCGTCGGGCTGTGGCTTCGTCAGGTGTTCTTCCTGGTCGTGCCACGAGCCCTGGTGTCGCCCCTGGGCTCTCGTTCCACCTGGGTCTCAGTGGTCTCTTCGCGCGGTTCACGCGGTCCACGCGCTTCCTGCGTTTCCCTGCCGCGGCCGCGCACCAGCCAGGTGGCTCCGCCGACGGCGAGGGCGACCGGCCATTCCAGAGCCCCCGCCACGGCCAGCGCGCCGAGGCCTCCGTAGAACACCAGATCCTTGCCCGACGGCCTGCCGGGCAGCCGTGCCGTCGCCGACTGGGTGGTGCTGCGCACGTCCTCCCTGGTGAAGTACGGGATCGGCACCGGCGGGTGCAGCGTCCGTGTGTGCAGGTGCAGCCCGGCTCCCTCATGCGCGTGCGTCTCCGCGGGCTGCGACTCGGTCGCCTTGTCCTCGCGGGTGATCTCCGCTGTCCTGGCCATCCCCTGTCCTCCTCTCCGGAGTCGGCGTGGGGTGCCTCCTCAATTCTCGCTCACTTTTTCCCTATCTGTCATAAAAGCTCCATTTATTTCTCTTTTGCCGGATTGAGGCCGGTAGTTGTGGCTACCCGCGAAGGAGGGACCGGTGGCGGGAGGCGGGTGAGGCGTCGTGGCGATTCCAGTACGGGAACTGCTGCGCCCCGTCCTGTCCACCGCCGAGGCGCTGACCGGTGGGTCCCCGACCCGTGTCCGGTGCTTCGGCGGGCGCGCCCATGTCGCCGTACGGGGCCTGCGGGAAGGCGAACCGCGAGCCGCCGCCGCGAGGCTGGCCGAGGACGTCGAACGGCGGCTCAGGGCCCTCCCCAGCGTGGACTGGACCGTGGCGAACACCGTGCTCGGGCACGCCGTCGTGGCCACCACGGGCCCGCCCGACGCGGAGGCGACCGTGGCGGAGCTGACCCACGCGGTGGAGGAGGCGGAGAGGGAACACCGGGTCGAGGGGCCGCTGCCCGATCACCCCCTCTCCGGCAGGGCGGTCCGGCGGGCGGCATGGATCCTGGCCGTGCAGGTGGCCGCGGCACCCGCGGCAGCCGCGGCCCGGCTGAGCCGTCGCACCCTTCACCCCGCCATCGCGGCCATCGCCCCGATCGTCGACACCCAGCCCCGGCTGCGGCGGCTCCTCGAACAGACCGTCGGCGCCGGCAACACGCGAGCACTCCTGGCGGCACTGACGGCGGTGGGCCAGGTAGGCGCGGGCGGTGTCGTCGGTATCGGCGTGGACACCCTCCGGTACGCCCTGCGCCTGGTGGAGGCGACCGCGGAGACCGCCGCCTGGGCCCTGGCGATGCCGGGCCTCACGGGCACCGCACAGCACGCCGCGTCAGCCGCACCGGACGAGGCCGACGACCGGACACCGCGGGCACCCTCCCGCCCGGCGCCCCTGAAGCCCGGCCCCGTCGAGCGCTACGCCGACCGGGCCCCCGGACTGGCGGCCGCGTCCTTCGCCGGATCGCTCCTGGTCACACGGCGCCCGGGACGGGCCGCCGCGGCGGCACTGGCGGCGATCCCCAAGGCGCCCGTGGTGGCCCGCGACGGCTTCGCCTGCGTCCTCGGCCGGGGCCTGGCCCGCAGGGGCGTCGTCGTGGCCGACCCCGGCGCGCTGCGCGTGCTGGACCGGATCGGCACCGTGCTCCTGGACACCGGGGTCCTGGCCACCGGGTCCCATCTCCTGGCCGATCTGGTCGCCCTGGACGAGGACGTGCCGGCGGGGGAGCTGGCCGCGACGGCCCACCGCCTCTTCGACGGCTCCGCACCTCAGAGCCTCCGGCGGGACGGCGAGTGGATGCTGGGCCCGGTCGAGCGGCTGACCCTGCAGGGCCGTATGGGCATACGGGCCGCGGAGCGGCTGCGCCGTGACGGCGCCCGCCTCGTGCTGGGCCTGGCGCGGGGAGGGCGGCTGCTGGCGGTGATCAGCGTGGTGCCCGAGACGCACGACGCCGCGAGCGCCTTCGTCCCCGCCGCCCACACGGCCGGACTCACCGTCGTGGCCGTGGGCCCGCACACCGCCGACGCGGCCGTACGCGAGGCCGACGAGATCCGGCACGGACGGAGCGGAGACGGGCTGGCCGGCGTCGTTCGGGACCTCCAGCGCGGCGGCGACGGCGTGCTGGTGATCTCACGGAACCGGTCCGCGCTCCGCGCCGCAGACGTGGGAGTCGGCCTGACGGGCCCGCGAGGAGAGCCTCCCTGGGGCGCGGACCTGTACGTGGCCTCCGACCCCGCGGCGGCCGTAGTGATCGTGGAGGCCTGCCGTACCGCGCGGGAGACCGCGCAGCGCGGTGTACGGCTCGCCGAGGCGTCCGCCGTCATCGGCGCGACGGCGGCCCTGGCCGGGCGGGGACGGCGTCCGGCGGCCCGCAGCCTGGCTTCGTTCAACGCGGCCGCCGGGCTGGGAACCACCGTCGGCGCCTGGTCGGCCGTACGGCTGCTGCGGCGCCCCCCGCCGCTGCCCGCCGTCCACCACCCCTGGCACGCGATGGACCCGTCCACGGTGCTCGCCCGAGCCGGTGGCCGCGACACCGGACTGACGGCCGAGGAGGCGGGGGAGCGCGTCACCGTCCCGGCCGACACGGCTCCGGCGTCGTCGCTCGGCCGGGCCTTCGTGGCCGAGACGGCCAACCCGCTCACACCCGTCCTCGGCGTCGGGGCGGCCATGTCGGCGACGGTGGGCGCCGTACTCGACTCCGTCATCATCGTCGCGGTCACCGCCCTGTCCGGCCTGATCGGCGGCTTCCAGCGGTACCGGACCGACCGGGCCGTGGCCCGGCTGCGGCGCGAGGCGGCCGTGACCGCCAGGGTGCTGCGGGACGGGGAGGAGACCACCGTCTCCGCCGAGGACCTGGTCGTGGGCGATGTGGTGGTCGTGGCCGCCGGGGACGTGGTGCCGGCCGACTGCCGGCTGCTGGAGGCACACCACCTGGAGGCCGACGAGTCGGCGCTGACCGGCGAGTCGCTGCCGGTGGCCAAGGAGGTCGCGCCCGTGCTGGCGTCGGACCTCGCGGACCGTACCTCCATGGTCTACGAGGGCACGACCGTGGCGGCCGGCCGGGCCCGGGCGGCCGTCGTCGCGACCGGACCGGCCACCGAGGCGGGCCGGGCCGCGACGGTCGGACGGGGCGCCGCACCCCGCGTCGGCGTGGAGCGCAGACTGGCCCGGATCACCCGTACGACCCTGCCGGTGGCCCTAGGCTCGGCGGCGGCGGTGATGGGCGCGGGCATGCTGCGCGGACGCCCCGTGCGGGACACCGTCGGCGCCGGAGTGGGGCTCGCCGTGGCCAGCGTTCCCGAAGGGCTGCCGTTCCTGGTCTCGGCGGCCCAACTCGCCTCCGCCAGAAGGCTCTCCGTGCGCGGCGCACTGGTCAGGGACCCGCGCACCATCGAGGCGGCCGGCCGCACCGACGTGCTGTGCTTCGACAAGACCGGCACCCTCACCCACGGCCGGATCTCCCTCGTCGCCGTGGCGGCCGACGGCGACAGCCGCCCCCTCGACTCCCTCGGGGACGAGCAGCGTGCCGTCCTCGGCGCCGCACTGCGGGCCACACCACGCCCCCACGGCGACAACGGCGGGTTCGAACACGCCACGGACGGCGCGGTCACCGAGGGCGCGAAGGAGGCGGGGGTGCCCCGGACGACGTCCGCGCCGGGCTGGCGGCGCACCTCCAGCCTCCCCTTCGAGCCGAGCCGCGGCTTCCACGCCACGCGGGGCCGCTCCGGGGACAGTCTGATCCTCTCGGTGAAGGGAGCCCCGGAGGAGGTCGTCACCCGCTGCGCCACCCGCCACGGACGCCCCCTGGACGAGGAGGGCCGCAGAGCGATCCTCGCGGCGGGACAGAAGCTGGCCGCGAAGGGCCACCGCGTCCTCGCGGTGGCGGAACTGCGGGGCACGACCGACGGCAGACTCACCGACGAGGCCGTTCAGGGCCTCGACTTCCTCGGGTTCGTCGCGCTGGCGGACCGGGTACGAAGCACCGCCGCCGACGCCGTACGCCGTCTCGCGGACGCCGGGGTGCACATCGTGATGATCACCGGGGACCATCCGGGCACCGCCGAGTCCATGGCCCGCGAACTCGGAGTCCTGGACGGCCACCGCGTGGTGACGGGCGCCGGACTCGACGACCTGGACGACCGCTCCCTCGACGCGCTGCTGCCCGAGGTCGGCGTGGTCGCCCGCGGCACCCCGGTCCACAAGGTCCGCGTCGTCCAGGCGTTCCAGCGTCTGGGCCGTACGGTCGCGATGACCGGCGACGGCGCCAACGACGCGCCCGCCATCCGGCTCGCCGACCTCGGTATCGCGTTCGGCACGCGCGCCACTCCGGCCGCACGCGCCGCCGCCGACCTGGTCGTCACGGACGACCGTCTCGAAACGGTCCTGGCCGCCCTCGTGGAGGGCCGCGCCATGTGGGTCTCCGTACGGCAGGCCCTGGCGATCCTCGTCGGCGGCAACCTCGGCGAGATCGCCTTCACCCTGCTGGGCGCCGCAGCCACCGGCACCTCACCCCTGACGGCCCGTCAACTCCTGCTGGTGAACCTCTTCACGGACCTCGCGCCCGCCGTCGCCGTCGCCCTGCGTCCGCCCCGCCCCGAGGCCGCCGAGCGCATGCTCCACGAAGGCCCCGAGGTCTCCCTCGGTACGGCCCTCACCGAGGAGACCGTCTCCCGAGCGGTGGCCACGGCCCTCGGCGCCACCGGCGGCTGGCTCGCCGCCCGCCTCACCGGCCGCGCCGTACGCGCCCGCACCATCGCCCTGGTCGCGCTCGTCGGCGCGCAGCTGGGCCAGACCCTGCTGGCCGGAGGCCGGAGCCGGGCGATCGTGTTCTCCTCCCTCGGCTCCCTCGCAGCGCTGGCGGCCGTGGTCCAGACGCCCGTCCTCAGCCGGTTCTTCGGCTGCACGCCCCTCGGTCCGGTCGCCTGGACGATCGCCCTGACGGCGGCCACGGCGGCGACGCTGAGCTCCTTGTTCCTTCCGGCCCTGATCACGCGGGCCCGTGCCGCCGTCTCACCGGGCCGCGGTGCCGAACGCACGGCTGAGGCGGACGGGGACGAGGACCGGCGTGCGGGCATCGAGGCGCGCGGCGACCGGCACGGACCCGGAGCAGCCGGCGGGGGGACGAGCGGGGGAGCCGGCGGGGAAGCCCGTACCGATACGCTCCCGCCCCGAGAGGCCGTCCCGCACGTCATGGGCGACGCCCGCTGACCGACGCCGTACCCGCTTCTGACACACCAGCAGTCAGGAGACGACGCTCGTGATGAGCTCTTCGGCGACCTCGACAGCCTGTGCGGAGCCCTTTTCTTGGGGCGCACTGAGCGCATCGTGGCACGAAGAAGACCCGCTCGGACCGGCCCCTCCGGGCCGGCGGCATCCTGGGCAGACTGTGGCTCACCGCGCCGCGCTGAAGGCGCCACCGGTGAGCACCGGAACCAGCGGACAGGCATCCAGCTCGGCGGCGATCGAGACGTCCTCGGGGAACCCGCCGCCGATGAGCTCCCGCCCGGAGACACTGTCCCGCAGGTCCTGCCCGACGTCGGCCGAGGCGCGGAACGCGGCAGCGGCGATACGCGCCTCGGCCGACAGCGACGCTTCCCCACCGGTCAACCGCCGCAGCGAGGCGATGACGGCCCCGGCCCCGAGCAGATCCTCCACCGCGGGCCGCAGACCGCCGTCGGGCCACCGTTCCCCGGCGGCGACGACCCCGACGGCCCGCTCGGCCGTCGTACCGTAACCGTGCCCGGCGAGCCACGCGGCCACGGCGGTGGCGTTGCGCAGGCACCCGGCGACGACAGCCGCCCCGTTCGCGGCGGCCGAGATCGTCGATCCGTTGGGTGACGGAAGCACCAGGCGGGGTGCGAAGGGAGCCCGGCGCAAGGCGGCCGGGGACAGTGACCACGGCGCGTCCCGGCTCACGGCCCGCCGCCCCACGGCGAGTTCGGCATCCATCTGCTCGGCGAAGGCGTGGGCCGTCTCGTCCCGCCACGGATACGGGAACACCCGGGCCCCCGACTCGACGGCCACCGACACGGACGTGGTGAACGACAGCACGTCGACGACCACCAGACACGTCACCTCGCGGGCGAGCTGCTCGGCCCCGGCCGGCCCCCACTCGAACCGGACCCCATGACCCGACTGCAGGAAGTGATCACCCATGACCGGCGATCCTGCCATGCCGCAGCCCTCGAAGAGCCGGCAGATCAGAATCGGTAGCTGCGGTCCTGTTCGTCGCACTGGCTGCGGGCCCCGCCCTGAGGCGGAGCACAGACCTCGTGGTCGCTCCGCACCGTCTTCGTCTCGAAGTTGGCGGTGATGCGGGACTCGTGATCGTGGCCGGCACTGGTGCCCTGGACCCGGCAGAGGGGTTCGTCCTCGGTGAGCACACAGTGGTTGACGGTCTCGCCCTGGAGTTTCATGGTGACGGTGACAGTGGCCGAGCCCTCCGCGTCCTCCGTCCAGCAGACGCTCTCGTGGTACGCGCCGAGGGTGCTTTCCCGGCACGGGGGTTGGGTGAGTGCTTCACCGGGACCGGCTGACGCCAGCGGGGCGCCGGCGAACAAGAGAGCGACCGTACCCAGGGCGACAGCGGGTAGGCGAGACGGCGCCATGGCCTTCCTTTCCACGCAGCGGAATGTCGGCCAGATCCATTCCGTGGGGAAACGCCGGTGACGCCCGTAAATATGATGATTCCCTCATTCGGCGGCAACAGCGGGTCCGGGCTGTCCCCGGTCCTCGCTCCAGGCCTGCCGCAGCTTGTGGGCGAAGCGGTGCATGTGCGGGTCCAGCACGTCCAGCGGCTCATCGAGCACCTGCTCCACCGACAGCCACCGGATCGCCGAGAACTCCTCCTCGTCGTAGGAGGTGATGCTGCCGGCGTCGGTGCTGAGGACGTACCAGAGCGACACGTCGGTGTGCTCCCCCTGCCCCCGGGTCCGGGTGACCGTGAGGAAGAAGGGCCGCTCGCCCGCGACCGGCGCCGCGACCGCCGCGATGCCCAGTTCTTCCCGGCATTCACGGACGACCGCGGCCCAGGGGCGCTCGTCCGGCTCCACATGCCCTCCGGGAGGAAGCCACAGACCGGCCTTGCGGTGGGCGACAAGCAGCAACTCCCCGCGCCTCTCGTCCAGCACGACGAAGTAGCTCACCAGGTGCGTCGCCGGGACATCGGGCTTGCGCGTCCGGTAGAGCGGCGCACCCCCGGCGATCCACTCCGCGGCGGCCTTCAGGTGGGTCCGCTCAAGTTCGTCCCAGGGGGCGATGCCGTGGACGAGCTCGGCCAGCTCGGCACGGAGACGCTTGTCAGGATCACTGGTCAGGCTGGGGGAAGGGATCATCCGCGCATCCTCGCACCTGCGTCCGACAGTGCGGGGCGGTCGAGGAGGGGGGGCTCCTCGCCATGGAGCGGGAGACAGAAGCGACTTCATAGAGACGCCGCTCTCGCCTCCGACTGGGGCGTCACGGACCGCGCGCTCGGCAAGACCGTCTGGGCCGAGCTCCCCGTCCCCTGAACCGCCGCCCCTCAGTCCACCAGATCCGCCGCCGTCAGCAACCGCGTCAGATCCGTCCGCGACCGCACACGCAGCTTCCGGTAGATCCGCGTGAGATGGGCCTCCACCGTCTTGCGCGACACGAACAGCGACGCGGCCGCCTCCGTGTTGTTCAGGCCCCGTGCCACCGCCCGCGACACCTGGAACTCCTGCGGGGTGAGCTGGTCGAGGGCACCGGAGACATCGGGAGAAGACCTGGCCGTACCGGTCGCGGTCGGCATGCCCCCGGCCGCGGCCAGTTCGCCGGCGGTCCGCCTCGCCCACGGCGCCGCCCCGAGGCGTTCGAAGCACGCGAGGGCGGAGGCGAGCGGTGCGCGGGCCGCCGCCGGGCGGCGGAACCGGCGCAGTACCTCCGCCTCGCACAGCAGCGTGCGCGCCCAGTCGAACGGGCCCGTCGTGCGCTGGTGGGCCTTGAGGGCCAGTTCGAAGTGGGTTTCCGCCTCCTCCGGAGTGGAGGCCAGGAGGCCCCGGCAGCGCGCGGCCGCCGCCTCCGCCGAGGCCAGGCCCGTCTCCCGGGCCCGCTCCTCCAGCCAGGTCACGACCTCGGCGGCGCGCCCCGTACGGCCCGCCCGCAGGTGCGCCTCCGCGAGGTCCGCCGCGAAGGGCACCACCTCCGGATTGCCGATGCCCTGTTCGACGGCCAGGGCGAGGGTCTGTTCCAGCTGGTCGGCGGCCGCGTCATGGTCGCCGTACGAGAGCGCCGACAGGCCCAGGACCGCCGTCATGTGGAACTCCTGGCAGCCGATGCCGTACGCCCCGCACTCGCGCCGCGCGCGGGCCACATGGTCCTCGCACGCCCCACGGTCGCCCCGCAGGGCCTCCAGACGCGCCAGGCAGTAGAGCGTGTAGCTCACGCAGGTCAGCTGGCCCAGCTCCTCGGCCCAGCGCAGCGACTCCGTCAGGTCGCCGCGCGCCGAGGCCCACTGGCCGATCCGGGTCTCCAGCTCGCCCCGCACCGCAAGCGTGAAGCCGAGCACCCCCACCGCGCTGTGGCTGCGGGCCGACTCGACGGCGGTGTTGAGGAGACGGCGGCCCCGTGTGAACTCCTCCACCCGGCTCCAGGCCTGGCCCGCGATGGCGTACACCTGCTGGTCGCGTACGGGGTCGCCGGAGCCGTGCGCGTCGGCGGACTCCAGCATCTCCCGGCCCTTCGCCGTACGGCCCGCCATGACGAGGGCCGCGCCGAGGACGGTGAGGCTGTACCAGCGTTCGGGGCCCGTCGGGGAGGCCAGGGCCAGGGACTGCTCCGCCACCCGGACGGCCGCCGGGACATGGCCGTCGAGGCGCGCGGGCGCCGTGGCCTCGGCGAGCAGCAGACAGGCGCGGGCGGGGTCGAGGTCGCGTACGGCCTCGGAGGCGTCCAGCAGCAGTCCGTACGCCCGCGCCGGCTCGCCCTTCCAGGTGCACATACGGCCCAGGAGGCCCTGGATGTCGGCGCGCATCGCCGGGTCGGGGGTGATGCGCAGGGCCTCCTGGCACCACTGGGGGCCGGAGGGTGAGCCGCTGAGCAGGGCGTCGGAGGCGGCGCGGTGGAGGCGGGCGGCGCGGGCGGCGGGTTCG
>NZ_VJZE01000371.1 GCF_009377205.1 Streptomyces phyllanthi | reverse complement strand
CCCCACCACCCCGCGCGATCACCAGCCCCGTACGGGCGAGCACCGTACGGATGCCCGCCTCCTGCGCCGCCGCCGTCGCCTCCTCCCACTCCACGCACAGGGACGGCAGGAACCCCTCACCGGGCGGCGCCGACTCGTCGACCACCCGGTTGCCCGTGTCGCCGTAGAACCCGATCGCGCTGCCGTTGACGAAGACCCGCGGCGGCACGTCGAGCGAGGCCACCGCCTCGGCGAGCGCCGCCGTGCCCAGCACCCGCCCGGCGCGCAGCTTCACCTTGTAGGCCGCCGTCCAGCGGCGTGACGCCACCCCGGCCCCGGCGAGGTTCACCACCGCCACGCACCCGGCCAGCCCCGCCGTGTCCACGCGCTGGGCCTCCGGATCCCACCGCACCTCGTTCTCGGCGAGCGGGGTACGCCGTACGAGCCGTACGACCTCGTATCCGTCCGCCCGCAGCGAGCGCGCGAGCGCCGAACCGATCAGCCCGGACGACCCGGCGATCGCGACCCGGGAACCGGGAGCCGGCGCCCCCTCGGCACCGCCCCCCAGTGACGCGGCGGTTTCGAGCGGTGCGTCTGCGCCCAGTGGTGCGTCAGCGTTCATGAGGACATCCTGCCGGGTGGGTTGCCACATCACACGCTCGGGCCTGGGCCGGTCGCCGTACTGTGGCCCCCATGCCTGCTCCGCACATACGTTTCGCCACCCTGGGCGACGAGGACACGCTCGGCCTGCTCGACCGGGCCACCTGGTCCACGCTGCACTCCGTGCAGCCACGCCCCCAACCGCCGTACGAGCCCTTCTTCAGCGAGCGTTTCGGCCCGCGGGACCATCTCGTCGCAGAGTCCGGTGGGAGACTCGTCGGCTACATCAGGCTGGGCTTTTCGACCCCGCTCGCCTGCAACTCCCATGTGCGGCAGATCCAGGGGCTCGTCGTCGCCGACGAGGCACGCGGGGCCGGTGTCGGCCGGGCGCTGCTGCGGGCCGTGCAGGAGGAGGCCCGGCGCCAGGGCGCGCGACGGCTCACCCTGCGCGTCCTCGGGCACAACACCCCGGCCAGGAAGCTGTACGAGTCCGAGGGGTTCGTGGTGGACGGGATCCTGCCGGAGGAGTTCCTGCTCGACGGGGCGTACGTGGACGACGTCATGATGGGGCGTTACCTCTGAGCCCCCGGCAACAGAGGCACCGACAGCCCTACGAGGCGATCAGCGCGCCCGTGTCCACCGGTGTCGTCGCGTTCCTCGCCTGCCGGGCGTCGGGAGCGACCTCGTCCACCGTCAGGACGTAACCCGTCTCGCTGTCGGAGGTGGAACGGGCGAAGACCACGCCGTACACCCGGCCGTCGGTGGTGAGGAGCGGGCCGCCGGAGTTGCCGGGGCGGACCGTGGAGCGGATGGCGTAGATCTCCCGGGTGACCGTGGCCGCGCTGTAGATGTCCTTGCCGGTCGCGTCGATACGGCTGGCGACCGTGGCCGCCTGGAGGTCCAGGCCGCCGTCCTGCGGATACCCGGCGACGACCGCGGAGTCACCGCGCCGGGCGCTGTCGTCGAAGCGGAGCACGGGCGCGTCGAGGCCCGGCACGTAGAGGACCGCCACGTCCTTGTCCGGGTCGAACAGCACGACCCGCGCCTCGTACGCGCGGCCCACGCCGCCCACGCGGACGGTCGGCTCGTCGATGCCCGCCACCACATGGGCGTTGGTCATCACGTGCTCCGTCGCGTAGACGAATCCGCTGCCCTCGCGGCCCTGGCCGTCCGCGGCGCCCTCGACCTTCACGGTGCTGCGCTTTGCCGCACGCGTGGCCGCCGCCGTGACGCTGTCGCCGGAGGGCTTGGCGACCTCGGCCGTCGCCTCGTTCTCGAACGGGTTGAAGACCTGCGGGAAGCCCGCCTCGGTGAGCGCGGAGGTGGCGCGCGAGAACCAGGCGGGAGTCGTGTCCGGCATGGTCTTCTGCACGGCGCCGAGCAGCGCCGAGTCCCGGATCGCCTGTGTCACCACGGACGACGAGGACGCACCCAGGACACTGGCGGCCACCCAGGCCACGATGAGGACGGCGACCGTGTTGGCGGCGGCCCCGCCGATGCCGTCGGCCACCCGGAGCGGGCCGCGGTCCAGCTCGTGGCGCAGCCGCAGGCCCAGGCGCCCCGCCAGCTCGTGCCCGACCACCGCCGGTGCCAGCACCGTCAGCACGGCCGTGATCGTCGCGGCCGGTGTCCCCGCCGTCACCAGGTCCATCACCCAGGGCAGCACCCAGACGCCGACAGCCGCGCCGCCCACGAACCCGGCCAGCGAGACACACCCGGCGACCAGTCCACGACGGTAACCGGACGCCGCGTAGGCCAGGATCACCAGTAACAGCAGGATGTCGAGCAGATCCACGAAGCCGCCTTTCTCTTTGGACCCCCTAGTACGCGCGCGAAGGGCCCGGTGATCAGGCAGGCGCGCACGGCCCGCCGGAACCGGCCGCACATGCCTGGACCTGTAGAAACGTCCCGGACCGTGACGATGGTTCCACCGGGTGGCGCATCCCGCGTCGCGGCGGCGGCGGATCCGGGTGAGCCTGAGCGCATGCGTGTCTTCCGGAAAGCACGGGGGGCGCGAACCCGGCGCGGCCGACAGGGGGGCGTACGGGCCGCGACACTGGCCGTCGTGCGCAGGGCCGCCGCCGCGCGCGGAGGTGCTTCCGTACGGGCCGGGGCCGCGCGTGCGGAGCCTGCCGCTCATGCCGCCCACGCCGGTCACGAGGCGGAGGGGACCCCACGGGTCGTACGGCCGTCGCGTGCCGTTCTTGTCGGGTCGGTCTGTGCGGGCGGGCTGGCCGTGATGGCCGGGATGGCGCTGTACCTGGTCGCCGGGACGGACCGTACGCCACCCGGCCCGGCCGAGCACCCCGCGACGGACCGGACCGCCGTCGCGCACACGGCCCCCCGGCCGCCGATCGTGCCGAGGTCCCGCTGGCTGGGGAGCGCCCCGCCCAGCCAGCCGCCCGCGCGGTACGACGACCGGGTCCTCGCCGTCTTCGTGCACCACACGGACACGCCCAACGCGTACGACTGCGCGGACGCGCCCCGCATCATCCGCGACGTCTACGCGGGCCAGACCGGCACCCGGCAGTGGGACGACATCGGCTACAACTTCCTCGTCGACCGCTGCGGCACGATCTACGAGGGCCGCGCCGGCGGAGTCGACCGGCCCGTCACCGGTGCCCACACCCAGGGCTTCAACCACCGTACGGCGGGTGTCGCCGCCATCGGGACCTTCACCGCGGGTGTGCCCGTGCCCCGGGCGATGACCGACGCGATCAGCGCCCTCACCGCCTGGAAGCTGGGTCTGTCGGACACCGACCCGCGCGGCGGTGTCCGGCTGCGGTCCAGCAACGACCTCAGCCGGTACCCGGCCGGCACCACCGTCCTGCTGCCCGCCCTCGCGGGCCACAGCGACGGCTATATGACGAGCTGCCCCGGCGCGGCCCTCGCGGAACGGCTCCCCGAGGTCCGGGCCGCCGCCGCCCACCTCCAGGGACGGTCCTAGAGCTGCTCCCCCCGTTTCCCGGACGGCTGAGCCGTCTGAGATGCCTCTCATGATCCTGAAGCGGGTTCTCACGGGGTTCACAGACACCGCGCCGACGTCTCACAGAGTTCTCCAAGACCGGCGCCCTAACTTCGTCGTGTCACGCCGACTGGAGGTGGGGAAGATGAGCAGCAGCCGTTCGCAGCACCCGAAGACCACTGCGCGGAACACGGGGAAGACCTGGTCCGCGTCCCTGCGGAGCCCGTGGACCGTGGCCTGCGCGACCGTCGCCGTCGTGCTCGGCCCGTCCGCCGTCACCGCGTCCGCGCTGGAGCGGGCGAACTCGGCGCCCCTGCACCGCCCGGCCGCGCCGGACCACCCGCCGCACCACGCCGCGCCCCTCGCCGCCCCCGAGTACGCGTACCTGCCGCGCTCCACGAACCGCGGTCAGGTCACGACCTGAACCGCTCCCAGAGCCTGGGGCAGAGCTCCGCGAGCGCGGCCTCCTTCTCGAAGTCCACGGGAGTGCCCTCGGGTTCGGGCGGCGCGGGCGGGATGCCGAGGTCCGGGGCCACGGTGCCGGTGAGCTGTTCGTACGCCTCGTCCGCCGCGTAGCCCAGTTCCTCGCCGTCCCCGTCGACCTCCTCGTCGAAGTCGTCCAGGAGATCGGCGAGCGCGTCCGGATCGTGCACCGCGCCCTCGAAGACCTCCCGGCCCCGGCCGATCAGCCAGCACCGGAAGAAGTCGAAGGCGTCGTCGTCGGCCCCGTCGAGCAGGATCCATGCCGCGCCCCACAGGTCCCAGCGGTAGGCGCGGTTGAAGCGGGACTCGAAGTGCCGGGCGAAGTCCAGCACCGAGTCAGGGTCCAACTGGACGAGACGTTCGACGAGCAGGTCGGCCTGGTCCTCGGGGTCGCCCTCGGCGGCCTCCCGGGTCTCGTCCACCAGCTCCCAGAACTCCGTCTCGTCCATCACGGGACCAGCATCGGGCCTGTGGCGGGCGGGCGCACCCCGAGGACGGCGGATCGCGTCACGAACCGTAGAGTTCCGCGAGCCGCGCCGCGTCCTCGGTGAACCGTTTGCGCAGGGCCGCCGGGGACAGCACCTCCACCTCCGGGCCCAGGGCCGTGAGCTGGGTGTGGGCGACCTCCTCGGACTCCACGGGCAGCGTCACGGTCACACGACCCCGCTCGTCCGGGTCACCCGCGGCCGCGAGGGCCTCGCGGACGGCCTGGGGATCCGCGGTGTGCGCCAGCCGCCGTACGCCTTCGCCGGACAGCCGCACCACGACTTCCGTGCGCAGGATCGACCGTGCGAACTGGGCGGCCCGTTCCTCCCAGAAGGCGGGCAGGTCGAACTCCTCGTCGCGCGTGAAGCGTTCCTCGCCCACGGCGACCGCGGTGAAGCGGTCGATGCGGTACACCCGGAAGGACGCGTGCTCCGTCACCCGTGCGCAGAGGTACCAGGTGCCCGCCTTCAGGACGAGGGCGTACGGTTCCAGCCGCCGTTCGACCTCGGTGTCCCCGCGGTGGTAGCGGGCGGTGACGATCCGGTCGTCCCACACCGCGTCCGCGACCGTGGGGAGGAGATCGGGTGTCTCGGGCTCCTTGAACCAGGCGGGGGCGTCCAGGTGGAACCGTTGCGCGGCCGTGCGGGGGGCGTCCTTGAGGGAGGGCAGGAGGGCGGCGGACACCTTGAGGCGGGCCGCCGAGGCGGTGTCCTCCAGCCCCATCTCGCGCAGGGCGCCCGGTACGCCGGAGAGGAACAGGGCCTCCGCCTCGCTGCGGGCGAGACCGGTGAGGCGTGTCCGGTACCCGCCGATGAGCCGGTAGCCCCCGGCTCGGCCCCGGTCCGCGTACACCGGCACGCCGGCCTCGGACAGCGCCTGCGCGTCCCGCGTCACGGTCCGCTCGGACACCTCCAGCTCGCGGGCGAGCTCGGCGGCGGTCATGGAGGGACGCGACTGGAGCAACAGCACCATTCTGATGAGCCGGGCGGCACGCATGGGGTCATGATGCCGGGCGGCTGCGACGCGGGGGTTGTTTTCGCCCCCGCCGTTCCTCAAGCGCCGGAGGGGCTGGAACTTCCAGCCCGTCCGGCGCTTGAGGACGAGGCCCGTTCAGGGCCGAAGCGGGGGTCTGGGGGCGCAGCCCCCAGGGAAGGGACGGGTAGGGGCGGCGGGGGCGAGGAAAACCCCCGGCCCTACAGGCGGTACCTGTCCCGCGCCTCCTTCACCGCCGTCGCCTTGACCTCGCCCCGCCGGGCGAGCTGGGCGAGGGCCGCGACCACGATGGACGGCGCGTCGACGCCGAAGTGGCGGCGGGCCGCCTCGCGGGTGTCGGAGAGGCCGAAGCCGTCCGCGCCCAGCGAGGAGTAGTCCTGCTCCACCCACTGCGCGATCTGGTCGGGCACCTGACGCATGTAGTCCGAGACCGCGAGCACCGGACCCTCGGCACCCTGGAGCGCCTGACGCACGTACGGAATGCGCTCCTCGCCCCGCAGCAGCGCCGCGTCCGCCTCCAGCGCCTCACGCCGCAGCTCCGTCCACGACGTCGCCGACCAGACGTCCGCCGCCACGCCCCACTCCTCGGCGAGCAGCTTCTGCGCCTGAAGCGCCCAGTGGATCGCCGTACCGGAGCCCAGCAGCTGGATGCGCGGGGAGTTGGCAGCGGGGGACAGCCCCGCCGACTCCGCCGTGTTGAAGCGGTACAGGCCCTTGACGATGCCCTCGTCGACCCCGGCCACCGCCGGCTTCGCGGGCTGCGGCAGCGGCTCGTTGTAGACGGTGAGGTAGTAGAAGACGTCCTGGTCCTCGCCGGGGGCGGCCTCGCCGTACATACGGCGCAGACCGTCCTTCACGATCACGGCGATCTCGTACGCGAACGCCGGGTCGTACGTCAGCGCCGCGGGGTTGGTCGCGGCGATCACCGGCGAGTGGCCGTCGGCGTGCTGGAGGCCCTCGCCCGTCAGCGTCGTACGGCCGGCTGTCGCGCCGATCAGGAAGCCGCGGCCCAGCTGGTCGCCGAGCTGCCACATCTGGTCGGCCGTGCGCTGCCAGCCGAACATCGAGTAGAAGATGTAGAACGGGATCATCGTCTCGCCGTGCGTGGAGTACGCGGTGGCGGCGGCGATGAAGTCGGCCATCGAACCGGCCTCGGTGATCCCCTCGTTGAGGATCTGCCCGTCCTTGGCCTCCTTGTAGTACATCAGCTGGTCGCGGTCGACCGGCTCGTACGTCTGGCCCTTCGGCGAGTAGATGCCGAGGGAGGGGAAGAGCGACTCCATACCGAAGGTGCGGGCCTCGTCGGGGACGATCGGCACCCAGCGCTTCCCGCTCTGCTTGTCGCGGACCAGGTCCTTGACGAGCCGGACGAAGGCCATGGTCGTGGCCACGTTCTGGGAGCCGGAGCCCTTGTCGAAGGACGTGAAGGGCTTGTCCGCGGGGGCCGGCAGCGGGGCCACGGCGTGCGCACGGCGCGCGGGGGCCGGGCCGCCGAGGGCCGCGCGGCGCTCCTGGAGGTAGCGGACCTCGGGGGAGTCGGCGCCCGGGTGGGCGTACGGGACCACCCCGTCGACGAACTGCGCGTCGGGGACGGGGAGCCCGAGCAGGTCGCGCATCGTCTTGAACTCGTCCACCGTCAGCTTCTTCATCTGGTGGTTGGCGTTCTTCGACGCGAAGCCCTTGCCGAGCGTGAAGCCCTTGACGGTCTGGGCGAGGATGACGGTCGGGGCACCCTTGTGCTCGACGGCCGCCTTGTACGCGGCGTACACCTTGCGCGCCTCGTGACCACCGCGGGAGAGGTGGAAACACTCGAGGATCTTGTCGTCGGACAGCAGCTTGGCCATCTCGGCGAGCGCGGGGTCCTTGCCGAAGAAGTCCTGGCGGATGTAGGCGGCGTCACGGGTCTGGTACGTCTGCACCTGCGCGTCCGGCACTTCACGGAGCCGTCGTACGAGCGCGCCCGTGGTGTCGAGCTGGAACAACTCGTCCCAGGCCGTGCCCCACAGCGTCTTGACGACGTTCCAGCCGGCGCCCCGGAACTGGGCCTCCAGCTCCTGCACGATCTTGAAGTTGGCGCGGACCGGACCGTCGAGGCGCTGCAGGTTGCAGTTGATGACGAAGGTCAGGTTGTCCAGGCCCTCGCGGCTGGCGAGCGCGAGTGCGGCCGTGGACTCCGGCTCGTCCATCTCGCCGTCCCCGAGGAACGCCCACACGTGGGAGTGGGAGACGTCCTTGATACCGCGGTTGGTGAGATAGCGGTTGAAGCGCGCCTGGTAGATCGCCGACAGCGGGCCGAGGCCCATGGAGACGGTCGGGAACTCCCACAGCCAGGGGAGGCGGCGGGGGTGCGGGTAGGAGGGCAGGCCGTTGCCGCCGGACTCCTGCCGGAAGTTGTCGAGGTGCTGCTCGGTCAGACGGCCGTCGAGGAAGGCGCGGGCGTAGATGCCGGGGGAGGCGTGGCCCTGGATGTACAGCTGGTCGCCGCTGCCGGGGGCGTCCTTGGAGTCCTTGCCCTTGAAGAAGTGGTTGAAGCCCGTCTCGTACAGCCAGGCAGCGGAGGCGAAGGTGGCGATGTGGCCGCCGACGCCGTGTTTGCTGCCCCGGGTCACCATCGCGGCCGCGTTCCAGCGGTTCCACGCGGTGATACGGCGCTCCATCTCCTCGTCACCGTCCACGGCGGGCTCGGCGGCGGTGGGGATGGTGTTGACGTAGTCGGTCTCGAGGAGCTTGGGCAGCGCGAGCCCGCCCGCCTCGGCGCGCTCCAGCGTGCGCCGCATCAGGTACGCGGCACGGTGCGGCCCGGCTGCCTTGGTGACGGCGTCCAGGGAGGCCTGCCACTCGGCGGTCTCCTCCGGATCGCGGTCCGGGAGCTGGTCGAGCGCGCTCGGCTGGATTGCGGTGGGGTCGGTCATTGCGCCGCCTTCCGGATGCGGAGGGGGGTTCCCTCATCGGCAAGGGGTTCGGGGGTGCCCTTTGTCTGTGGCAGGACAGGGCGAGGGCTCTGGTGGGAGCCCGTCGGTGACTGTAACCACTGATCGATGATCGATCAAAGGGTTGACGGGCAAAACCTCTCGATTACGAGAAAGTCGGCACGGGGTGCCTTCGGCGACGGCACCGGGTGTCGTGGAGTGTGGGGTGTTTTCGCAGGTCGGAGTGCGTTTTTGAGCGGTGGCGTGCTCTGCTGTTCGAGAAGGGTTCCGCCCGCGCCGCCCTTACCCGTCCCAGAGTCCCCCCATCAAGCGCGCGGCGCGCAGCCCAGGACGTGGGCCTTCACGATGTCGGCGATCCTCGGGTCGTGCCTCCGGAACGCGGCCACCAGGTCCTCGTGTTCCTCGGCGTACGACTGCTGGACCGTGCCCAGCCAGCGGATGGACAGGGCCGTGAACACCTCGATGCCCAGGCCCTCCCACGTGTGCAGGAGCACGGAGTTGCCGGCGGCCCGGACCAACTCCCGGTGGAAGCCGACCGTGTGGCGCACCTGGCCGGTGCCGTCCGACCTGCGGTCCGCCTCGTACAGCGCGGCGACATGCGGCTCAAGGGCCGAGCAGTCCTCGGCCAGCTTCTCCGCGGCCAGCTCCGCCGCGATGGCCTCCAGACCGGCCCGTACGGGGTAGCTCTCCTCCAGGTCGGCCGCGGTCAGGTTCCGTACGCGTACGCCCTTGTTCGGCGCCGACTCGATCAGGCGCAGGGACTCCAGTTCCCGCAGGGCCTCCCGTACGGGGGTCTGGCTGACCTCCAGCTCCGTCGCGATCCGCCGCTCGACGATCCGCTCACCCGGCTTCCAGCGCCCGCTCACGATCCCCTCCACGATGTGCTCGCGGATCTGTTCGCGCAGCGAGTGGACGACGGGCGCGGTCATGAGGGCTCCTTAAAGCGGGGCCGCCCCTCGGCCCCGGGGGCGTTCGACGTTTAGACAATAAGGCCGGTTCCTGTCGCTGGGAGGGCGTGTGGGGGTGCTTTCGCGCAGGTGAGACGAGCGGCACACGGTGCTCCGC
>NZ_VJZE01000370.1 GCF_009377205.1 Streptomyces phyllanthi | reverse complement strand
GGGTGGGTCGGTGCGGGCCACCGGGATTCATGTCACATCGACGCAATGGCCATCGTCAAAGTGACGTGAAGCGGTTATGATAGATAGCGTCAATTCGACGAAAAGCCGTGTTCGACACAAGCCGTAACGCTGTCCCGCATGTCCCGCCGGTCCGGATCTCCCGGGCCGGCGAGCCGCAGAAAAGAAAGGGTGCGTGCCGTGACCACCGCCCAGACCCAGGAGCTCGACGTACAGCCGACGCCCCTCGCCCTGTTGCTGCTCGGCCGGGAGGCCGACCCGAGGAGCGAGCGCGGTGTCGAGTGTCCGGGTGATCTCCCCTCCCCGTCCGACCCCGACCTGGTGGAGCGCGCCCGCGCGGCCAAGGAGAAGCTCGGGGACAAGGTCTTCGTGCTCGGCCACCACTACCAGCGTGACGAGGTCATCCAGTTCGCCGATGTGACAGGTGACTCCTTCAAGCTGGCCCGGGACGCGGCGGCCCGCCCGGAGGCGGAGTACATCGTGTTCTGCGGCGTGCACTTCATGGCGGAGTCGGCGGACATCCTGACGTCCGACGACCAGAAGGTCGTCCTCCCGGACCTGGCCGCCGGCTGCTCCATGGCCGACATGGCGACGGCCGAGCAGGTCGCCGAGTGCTGGGACGTGCTGACGGAGGCGGGGCTGGCCGAGCAGGTCGTGCCCGTCTCCTACATGAACTCCTCCGCGGACATCAAGGCGTTCACGGGCAAGCACGGCGGCACGATCTGCACCTCCTCGAACGCGAAGCGGGCCCTCGAGTGGGCCTTCCAGCAGGGCGAGAAGGTCCTGTTCCTGCCGGACCAGCACCTGGGCCGCAACACGGCGGTGCGGGACATGGGGATGTCGCTGGACGACTGCGTGGTCTACAACCCGCACAAGCCGGGCGGCGGCGTGACCGCCGAGCAGCTCCGCGCCGCGAAGATGATCCTCTGGCGGGGGCACTGCTCGGTGCACGGCCGGTTCAGCCTGGACTCGGTGAACGACGTACGGGCCCGCATACCGGGTGTGAACGTGCTGGTCCACCCGGAGTGCAAGCACGAGGTCGTGGCCGCGGCGGACTACGTGGGCTCCACGGAGTACATCATCAAGGCGCTGGAGGCGGCGCCGGCGGGCTCCAAGTGGGCGATAGGCACCGAGCTGAACCTGGTCCGGCGCCTGGCGAACCGTTTCGCTCCCGAGGGCAAGGAGATCGTGTTCCTCGACAAGACGGTCTGCTTCTGCTCCACGATGAACCGCATCGACCTCCCCCACCTGGTCTGGGCCCTGGAGTCCCTGGCCGAGGGCAACCTGGTCAACCGCATCGAGGTCGACAAGGAGACGGAGGCGTTCGCGAAGCTGGCGCTGGAGCGGATGCTGGCGCTGCCGTAGTTGCCGTAGTCGCCGTCCTTTCGTCCCGCCCCGCCGTCACCCCGAGACGGGTTTCCGCTCGGGGTGCGCGGGGTCGAGGCTGAAGACGGTGCCGTCGGGAGCGGTGACGACCAGCGCGCCCCCGCTGAGCTGCACCTCGGGCTCGACCGTGGCGCCGGAGATCACCCGGGTGACCCGTGGCAGCGTCTCCCACAGCAGCGTGCCCTCGCGGGCGTCGAGGGCCGCCACCCGACCGCTCGTGCTCGCCATGTACAGGGTGCGTGTCCGCGGGTCGTACATGGCCTTGCCCGGATTCTCCAGGCTGGTGGCGGTCTGCCAGAGCTGCTTGCCCGTACGGGCCGAAACGGCGGTCACCTTGCCGTTGGCCCGTACGATCCACAGGGTGCCGTCCGCCAGCGTCGGCTCCCCGTCGTAGCCCTTCGCCAGCTTCGTCGTGCTGCGGTTCGTCGTCTCCGGGTCGATCAGCAGGATCCGGGCCATCGCCAGGCCCGCCGCGGACGTCTCGCCGTCGGCGGACGGCAGCGCCACGGCGAGCCGGCCGTCCATGCTCCCGACGACGGCGCTCACGTACGGCACCTCGATGCGCCGTACCGAGCCGTCGGTCCGGTCCACCGCCAGGACCAGGGCCTTTTCGGAATCGTCCAGGGTGCAGTGTGCGTACAGGTCTGTGCCGGGCGTCAAGAACGTGCAGTAGTAGCCGTCGGGTACCTTCGTGGTCCAGCGCGCGGCGCCGGTGCGCGGCGACCGGGCCGTCACCGTCCGGCCGTCGGCTTCGGCCGTCAGGACCACGTCCCCGGACAGGACGAGGTCGACGTTCTCGTCGTTCACCTCGCGGGACCACAGCTTGGCGCCGGTCTCGGTGTCGAGGGCGACCACATGGATCGTTTCGGTCTCGCCGTCCAGGCTGGTGATGTTCTGCCGGACGAGCATCACACCCTCACGGACACCGAGGAGCTTGGCCCAGTATTCCGCGCCCCCGGCGCCGGCCGGTGCGAGGTCGGCGCGCCAGACGGTCTTGCCGGTCAGACCGTCCAGACGTACGGGGAGAACTCCCTGGCCCGAACAGTAGGCCGCGAGGTCCTGCATCCGACAGGCGGAGTCGCCCTCGAACGAGCTCGCGATCGCCTTCCGCGCGCCGAGCGGCGCCGTCTCGTTCACCGTCGTCTGCCAGGGCTGCCAGCCGTCGGGCAGCGCCGGCCACCGTGAGGAGGCAGACGGTGAGGGGGACGGCGAAGAGGCGGTCCGGTCGGCGCTGTCCGCCCAGCCCGGACCAAGCAGCAGATAGCCAGTCAGCCCCAGGGCGAGCACGCCGACCGTGCCGGTCGCGGCCCACAGCGGGCGCCTGCCGCCGCGGCGGCCGGAGCGGGGCGTGTTCGTCCGCCCGGAGACGCTTTCGGAACCGGTGGCGGCCGTCCGGCCGGCGCCGTTCCCGGAGCCGGCCTCCCCATGGGCGATCAGCATGTCCAGACGCAGGCTCACGGTCTGCGGGTCGTCGTCCGCCGGCTCGGGCAGGACGGCCGCGAACTCCCATGCCAGTTCGTCGAGTTCGGGCCGGTCCGCCACCTCCTTGGCCAGGCAGCGCTCCAGCACCGCGCGCAGCGGCTGCGCCAGCCCGTCCAGCACGGGTTCGTCGTGGACCACCCGGTAGGCGGTCATGTAGGGGCTGTCCGCGTCGAAGGGACCGCGCCCGGTGACGGCGTACACCAGCAGCGCCCCGAGCGAGAACACGTCGGAGGCGGCGCCGACCTTACGGGCGTCGGTGAACTGTTCCGGGGACATGAACGGCGGAGTGCCGATCATCTGGCCCGTATCGGTCAGGGTCTGGTGGTTCTCCGCCGCGCGGGATATGCCGAAGTCGATGACGCGGGGGCCGTCCTCGGCCATCAGGACGTTGGCCGGCTTCAGGTCCCGGTGCACGACCCCGGCCCGGTGGATGTCCCGCAGCGCCTCCACCAGTCCCAGGGCGAGTTGCCGCAACTCGGCGCCGCGCAGCGGGCCCTGGTCGCGCAGCCGGTCGGCGAGCGAACGGCCGGGCACGTACTGGGTCGCCATCCAGGGCCGGGCCGCCTCCGGATCGGCGTCCATGACCGGCGCGGTGAAGGCGCCGCTCACCTTGCGGACGGCTTCGATCTCCTGCCGGAAGCGGGCCCGGAAGACGGCGTCCTCCGCGTACTGAGCGTGCACCACCTTGACGGCGAGGTCCCGGCCCGACCGGGACCTCGCCCGATAGACGACTCCCATGCCCCCGGCCCCGAGCCGGTCGACCAGCTTGTACCCGCCGACCGACTTCGGGTCGTCTCTCTGCAGTGGCACCGCCCGCATCTCCCTCCCCCGTGCAGCAGTTGGTGCCCGTAGCATACGTAACGCCGCTATGGTCCAGACCACGTGGGGCAGGCCGCGCGGGCCGGACCGTCACACGCCCGCGGGCTCCGGCTCGTCCGAGGACGAGTCCGAGTCCGAGTCCGGAGACGAATCCGAGGACGAGTCCGAGGCAGGCGTCGGCCCGGACGGCAGTCCCGCCTTCTTCGCCCGCTTCGCCGCCCTCTTCTTCGCCCGCCGATCCTTCCGGAGCTCGATCATCGTGTAGAGCGTCGGCACCAGCAGCAGCGTCAGCAGCGTCGACGTGATCAGGCCGCCGATCACCACCACCGCCAGCGGCTGCGCGATGAAGCCGCCCTCGCCCGTGATGCCCAGGGCCATCGGGAGGAGCGCGAAGATCGTCGCCAGGGCGGTCATGAGGATCGGGCGCAGGCGGTGGCGGCCGCCTTCCACCACGGCCTCGACCACGCCGTAGCCCTGGCGGCGGTACTGGTTGATCAGATCGATCAGGACGATCGCGTTGGTCACCACGATGCCGATCAGCATCAGCATGCCGATCATCGCGGGCACGCCCATGGGGGTGCCGGTCGCGACCAGCAGTCCGATCGCGCCCGTCGCCGCGAAGGGGATCGAGACGAGGAGGATCAGGGGCTGGATCAGCGAGCGGAAGGCCGCGACCAAGAGCATGAACACGATCGCGATCGCCGCCAGCATCGCCAGGCCCAGGTTCGCGAACGCCTCGTCCTGGTCCTGGGAGACACCGCCGATGTCGGCCGTGGCGCCCGCCGGGAGCTTCAGGGCGTTCAGCTTGGTGGTGAGGTCCGCGCTCACCGCGCCCGTGTTGTCACCCGTCGGCTTCGCCGTGATGGTGGCGGCCCGCTGGCCGTCGATACGGGTCATGGAGACCGGGCCGTCGACCAGTTCCACGTTCGCGATGTCACCCAGCTTCACCGCGCCCAGGCGCAGGTTCTCCAGCTCGTCCAGCGTGTCCGCCGGCTTCGCCGACCTGATGACGATGTCGCGGTCCGTGTCGTCCAGGATCGCCCGGCCGCTCGTCGTGCCGCGCACCGCCTGGGTGACGGCGGCGCCGAGGGTGGCGTCGTCGAAGCCCGCCGCGGCCGCCTTGTCGTTCGCCCGTACCGAGATCCGCGGCACGCTCTGTGCCAGGTCGCTCGTGACGTCCGTGACGTCGTCGAGCTTCGCGACCTCGTCGCGGACCTCCTCCGCGGCCTTCCGCAGGACATCGGCGTCGGCCGCCTTGACGACCACGCTCAGGTCCTGGCTGGCGAAGCCGTCCCCGGCCGCGACCGTCGTCGTACCGATCCCGGAGAGCTTGCCGAGCCCCTCCTCGATACGGTCCTGGACGTCCTCGGACGACGCGGAGTCCTCCAGCATGATCGTGTACGACGCCTGGTTGGTGTCCGTACCGCCGCCGAAGGCCGCGAGGAAACCGGACGAACCGACCGTGACCTGGTAGTCCTTGACGCCCTCGACCCCGCCGAGCATCTTCTCGACCTTCCGGGCCACCTTGTCCGTCGCCGCCAGGCTGGTGCCGGGCTCCAGCTCCTGCTTGACGGTGAGGACCTCCTGCTCGCCCTGGTCGAAGAAGTTCGTCTTCAGGAGAGGGGCCATGGCGAAGGTGCCCACCAGGACCGCCACCGCGATCGCCACACTCGTCAGGCGGCGGCGGGTCGCGAAGCGCAGGACCGGGACGTAGGAGCGCTGGAGCCTGCTCCTCGCCTCCTTCTCCTCCGCCTTGCGGCGCGCCTCGTCGGCGTCCTCGGGCGTGCCCTTCGGAGCGCGCAGGAACCAGTACGACAGCACCGGCACCACCGTCAGCGACACCAGGAGCGAGGCGAGGAGCGCCGCCGTCACCGTCAGGGAGAAGGAGCCGAACAGCTCGCCCACCATGCCGCCGGTCAGGCCGATGGGCAGGAACACCGCGACTGTCGTCAGCGTCGAGGACGTGACCGCGCCCGCGACCTCCCGTACCGCCTTGAGGATCGCCTCCTGGCGCTCCTCGCCGTAGCCGAGGTGGCGCTTGATGTTCTCCAGGACCACGATCGAGTCGTCGACGACCCGGCCGATGGCGATGGTCAGCGCCCCGAGCGTGAGCATGTTCAGGGAGAGGTCGCGGGTCCACAGGACGATCAGGGCCAGGACCACCGACAGCGGGATCGAGACGGCCGTCACCAGCGTCGAGCGGATCGACGCCAGGAAGACCAGGATGACGAGGACCGCGAAGACGAGACCCAGGGCGCCCTCGGTGGTGAGGCCGTCGATGGACTTCGAGACCGCCGGGCCCTGGTCGCTGACCACGGTGATCGTCGTGCCCTCGCCGAGGTCCTCGCGCATCGCGGGCAGTGCGTCCTCGACCGCCTCGGAGATGGCGACCGCGCTGCCGTCGCGGTCCATGGTGACGCTCACGGCGAGGCTCGGCCGGCCGTCGGTACGCGTGATGGAGTCGGCCCTGGCCTCCTCCTGCTTGACGGTGGCGACGTCACCGAGGCGTACGGGCTTCTTCGCGCCGCCGGACGCCCCGCCGGACGTCCCCTGACCGGTGACCATCAGGTCCTCGATCTGCTGCAGCGAGGTGAAACCGCCGCCGACCTGGACGGTGCGGTTGGCGCCGTCCTCGTCGAACGAACCGGCCGGGACGGTCGCGCCGCCCGCCTGGAGGGCCTGGCCCAGCGCGGCGGGCGTGAGACCGGCCGCGGCCATGTCCTTGTCGTCGGGTGTCACGGTGACCTGGAGGTCCCGTACACCGTCCACGGTCACCTGGCCGACGCCGTCGATGTCCTCCAGGTCGGCCACGACGGTACGGTCCAGCCGGTCGGCGAGGGCCTGCTGGTCCCCGTCCGAGCTGACCGCGAGGACGACCGTCGGGATGTCGTCCGTCGAACCGGCGATGACCTGCGGGTCGACGTCCTCCGGGAGCTGGACGCGGGCCCGGTTCACGGCCTGCTGGACGTTGGCGACGAGGTCGTCGGTGCCGTTGCCGTAGTCGAAGGACACCATGACCAGGGCGTTGCCCTCGCCGGCCGTGGAGGTGACGCCGGTGATGCCGTCGACGGCTTCGAGGCTGTTCTCGATGGGCTCGACGACCTGCTTCTCGACCACGTCGGGCGACGCGCCCTGGTACGGCGCCAGGACGGACACCATGGGCAGTTCGATGGTGGGCAGCAGCTGCTGCTTGAGCTGGGGTATCGCGATCGCCCCGAAGGCGAGCGCGATGATCGACATCAGGCCGATCAGGGCCCGTTGCGCGAGGCTGAATCGTGACAGCCAGGACATGGGTCGGGTCTCTCTTCTGTGAGCGGCAGAAGCGGTCGCGTACAACGCACGGACGGCACATGTGAAGCACATGTGAGCGCCCGTCCCTACACCCTGAGCCATCGCGAGGGGCCGACCCGTACCCCCCAGGTCCCGTTCCTTATACGGCGCATACTCCGGCCGCAGTACGCCCGCTTCGGCTCACTCCACCCTTGGACGTACGAGGCCCGACTCGTAGGCGATCACCACGAGTTGGGCCCTGTCCCGGGCGCCCAGCTTGGCCATGGCCCGGTTGACGTGTGTCTTCACGGTCAGCGGGCTCACTTCGAGCCGCTCGGCGATCTCGTCGTTGGAGTGCCCGGCCGCGACCTGCACGAGGACCTCGCGCTCCCGTACGGTCAGGGAGTCGAGCCGGTCGGAGCGGGCGGGGTCGCGCTCCTCGTCCTCCGCACCGTCCCCCTGGGCGAGGAACCTGGCGATGAGCCCCTTGGTGGCGGCCGGCGACAGCAGCGCGTCGCCGGCCGCCGCGACCCGGATGGCGTTCAGGAGTTCCTCGGGCTCGGAGCCCTTGCCCAGGAACCCGGAGGCGCCCGCGCGCAGCGACTGCACCACGTACTCGTCGACCTCGAACGTCGTCAGCATGACCACCCGGACGTGCGCGAGCGCCGGGTCGGCCGTGATGAGCCGGGTGGCGGCGAGCCCGTCGGTGCCGGGCATACGGATGTCCATCAGCACCACGTCCGCCCGCTCCCGGCGCGCGAGCTCCACGGCCTCCGCCCCGTCCGAGGCCTCGCCCACGACCTCCATGTCCGGCTCCGAGTCGACGAGTACGCGGAAGGCGCTGCGCAGGAGCGCCTGGTCGTCGGCGAGCAGGACACGGATGGTCATACGGGTTCCCCCGGGGTGCTGGCGATCGGACGGACGGTCGCTTGGTCGCTCGGGTCTCGTCCGGCGGTCTCGTGGTGTGCGGTCGGCTGCCGTGCGGTCGGGTGGTGTGCGGTCGGGTGGTGTGCGGTCGGGTGGTGTGCGGTCGGGTGGTGTGCGGTCGGGTGGCGGTGGTTACGCGGTGGTGCCGCCCCCGGCCGGAGCCGTACGGCTCTTGACCGGCAGGATCGCATGGACGCGGAAGCCGCCTCCGTAGCGGGGGCCCGCGGTACAGCTGCCGCCGAGGGCGGTGACGCGTTCCCGCATACCGAGCAGGCCGTGACCGCCACCGGCACCGGCACCCTCCGTGGCGTGGCCGTCGTCCTCGTCCGGCCCTCCCGGTCCGGCGTGCTGTCCGGTCCCGTTGTCGAGCACGGTGATCTCGATGTTCGGTCCCACCCGTACGACGCTGACCTCGGCCTTCGCTTCGGGGCCCGCGTGTTTCCGCACGTTGGTGAGGGCCTCCTGGATGACGCGGTACGCGGCGAGGCCGACGGCGGCGGGGAGTGCGGTGCCCTGGTCGGCACGGGCGACCTCGACGGGGAGGCCGGCGTGGCGGAAGGTGTCGGCGAGTTCGTCGAGCCGGTCCAGGCCCGGGGCGGGCTCGGTGGGGGCCTCGGGGTCGCCGGACTGTCTCAACAGGCCGACCGTGGCGCGGAGTTCGTTGAGCGCGGAGCGGCTGGCCTCGCGGACGTGGGCAAGGGCCTCCTTGGCCTGGTCGGGACGCCTGTCCATGACATGGGCGGCGACTCCGGCCTGGACGTTGACGAGGGCGATGTGATGGGCGACCACGTCGTGCAGGTCGCGGGCGATACGGAGGCGTTCCTCGGCGACGCGGCGGCGGGCCTCCTCCTCGCGGGTGCGCTCGGCTCGTTCGGCGCGTTCCCTGATGGCGTCCACGAAGGCCCGGCGGCTGCGTACGGCGTCTCCGGCCGCGGCGGCCATGCCGGACCAGGCGAAGATGCCGAGGTTCTCCTGGTCGTACCAGGGCAGGGGGCCGGCGAGCATCGCGGTGCCGGTCAGCACGGTCATGGTGAGCAGGCCGACGCGCCAGGTGGTGGGGCGGTCGGTGGTGGAGGCGACGGTGTAGAGGGCGACGACGGCGGACATCGCGACGGGCGCTCGGGGGTCGTCGGCGGCGAGCTCGACGAGGGAGAGGACCGCGGTGGCCGCGAGGACGCCCCTGGGGGCGCGGCGACGGAGGACGAGGGCTGCCGCGGCCAGTGTCATGAGGGTGAGACCGAGGGCGTCCGGGGTGCGGGCGCCCCATTTCGCTCCGTGATCGGCGTGCGGGTCGACGAACGAGGCGGCCACCATGCAGACGAGGACGGCGGCCGCCAGGACCGCGTCCAACGCCAACGGGTGCGTTTTCGGCCAGGTTCTGGCGCGGAGGAGGGTGCTCACGTCGTCACACGGTACGGGGGCCCTGCCGGGGGCGGAACGGGTGCTGGCGGTACCCGGTGCTCGGGGCGCCGTCGTGGGGGCTGCGCCCCCAGGCCCCCCGCCCGGCCTGACGGCCTTATGGGGGTGGGGTGTGCGGTGTTGTCGGCCTGCTGGCCGGTGGGGGCTGGTCGCGCAGTTCCCCGCGCCCCTGAAAGCCTGGCC
>NZ_VJZE01000036.1 GCF_009377205.1 Streptomyces phyllanthi | reverse complement strand
CCCCACGTCGGATGCCCGCCCCGGATCCTCACTGGTCCGGAAACCCTTACCGACACGACGGCCGCTGCCCCGACGCGGTGCCGCGCCGTCCTCGGGGAGCGGTCGGCAGGACGCCGTGAACACCGACGGGGATCCGCCCGCGCCCCCGCCCGCTCCGCTGTCGATGCTGTCGGCCGAGGAACTGGCCGCTGACGCGCCGTCCCTCGAAACGCTGCGGCGCGTCCACCGAGCGCTGCGGGCTCTGCCGGAGTCCGACTGACTCCGTGGACTTGTCATGGACCATACCAGCACCGCATATGCCCGGACCGAGGAGCACGTACATATGACCGAAACCCCACCGCCCGACTCCCTGACCGGCATTCTGGCCTCGCTGCGTGACCGGGTGATGGGAGTCTCGGAGAGCGTCCTGTCCACGGTGGACGGCCTGCTCGTGGTGGCGGACACCGACACGGTCCACCCCGAGTCCGTCGCCGCGCTCGCCGCCGCGACCCTCGGTGTCGGCCGCCGCATGGCCGACACCGCGGGCGTCGGAGCGCTCCGCGAGGTGGTGGCCCGCTGCGGCTCCGGGCATGTCATCGTCGTGGCCGTCGGCGACCGTGCCCTGCTCACCGTCAAGGGCGACGACGGCCTGGACCTCGCCGCGTTCCAGCGCGAGTCGCCGGCCACCGTGGAACAGCTGAGCAAGGTGCTCGCCTCGGACGTGCCGCGCTGAACGGCCGTACGGCTGTAGGGCCGTTCAGCCATACACGAACCGAGTGAACATACGAGTACCGAAGCGCCTGCTCACCCGAACGGGGTAATCCGCGCCACGAGGACCCGCGGATTCCGTCCATAGCCTCCCCTGTGCCCCAGGAGCCGCCCTAGGCTCCGGAGCCGGAAAAAAGGGGAGGAACACCATGGGGTCCGTTCCGGCATGGGCACGCGGGTATGTCGCCTGTGTCGTCATGGCTGCTCTGGCCTGCCTCGCCCCCCTCCCGGACCTTCGCGGTCCCTGGGGGGCGGTGGGCCTGCTTGCGGCGCTGTACGCCGGGTGCGAGCAGATCACCCGGTGCCGTTTCCCGGGGCGCCGAGCCCCCAGGGACATCGGCACCTACGAGGGATCCGGTGGGTGTCCCCTCGGATGGCACAGTCCGCTGCTGCTCGCCGGGGCCTTCCTGCTGTCTCCTGCGGCCGCCGCGCTGGTGGCTGTGCCGGGGGCACTGCTCGCGCGCGCCGAGCGGCGGCCGCGCGGGCTGCGGCGCGTGTGGCGGGCGGCCCGGCTCGCCGTCGCCGTCTGGGCGGCGTCCCGGACGCACCGGGCGCTCGGCGGCGAGGACACCGTCGTCACGCACGACTTCCCGTACGCGCTGGCGCCCGCCGGGGCCGCCGTCCTGGTCCTGTGCGCCGTACTGACCCTCCTCGACGGCGGGATCCTCGCACTGGCCGAGCGGGTGCCCGTGCGCAACGCCTGGCGCGGGCTCTTTCCCAGGTCGATCGCGCCCGTCGCCGTGCACGGACTCGCCGGGCTGATGATGGCGGTGCTGTGGCACAGCCACCACGGGCCGCTCGCCGCGCTGCTCGTCCTGCTGCCGATGTACGTGTCCGGCTGGGTGTTCGCGCAGTACCACCGGGAGCGGGCGGCGCACCAGGCCACCATCCGCGCGCTGGTGCAGGCCGTCGACATCAAGGACGGGTACACGCGCGGGCACAGCGAGCGAGTGGGCCAGGCGTCGATGATGATCGCCCGGGAACTGGGCATGGACGACGAGCGGGTCGAGGTCCTCCGCTTCGCCGGGATCCTGCACGACGTGGGCAAACTCGGCGTACCCACACGGCTGTTGCGCAAAAACGGTCCGCTGACCCCCGAGGAGCGCCGGGTCATCGAACTGCATCCCGAGTACGGGCACGAGATGGTGCGCGGGATCGGTTTCCTCGGGGAGGCCCGGGCGGCGATCCTGCACCACCACGAACGGATGGACGGCAGCGGGTACCCCTACGGACTGGCAGGCCATCAGATCCCCGAGTGCGCACGGGTCGTGGCGGTCGCCGACGCCTTCGACGCGATGACGTCGACCCGCTCCTACGGGCGCGCCCGGCCCGTCGCGACCGCGGTGGAGGAACTGGAGCGGTGCGCGGGAACCCACTTCGACCCCGTGATGGTCCAGGCGTTCGTCCGGGCCCTGGAACGGCACGGCTGGCGTCCCGCGGTCACGGCCGACGCCCCGGGCCAGAGCGGAAACGTCCCGCCGCAGGGCGCGCCGGCGCGCGCGGAGGCCGGATCGTGAGGCACCCGTCCGTCGTCCTCGTCCACGGCTGCGCCGCCCTCACCGCCGTCGCCGCACTCGCCCACACCCTCTGGTACGGCCTCGACGAACGCGGGCCGGCCCTCGCCTTCGGAGTGCTCGTCGTCGCGGGCGAGCTCGCCCGGTGGCGCGGCGCCGAGGAGCGGGAGTCGGCACCGCTCGGGGCGGCCGGGGCGCTCGCGTACGCGCTGCTCGGGGCGAACGGCGGGGAGCCCACCCGGCACGGTGTGGCCCAGGCCGTCACCGTGGTCATGGCGGCCGCGCTCGTCGGGTGCGTACCGCATGTGGCCCGGGGGCGCGGATCCACCGCCGACCATCTCGCGCGGCGCCTCCTCACCGTCGCCTTCGCCGCCGTCTGCTTCCAACCCCTGTACAACAGGGGCGCGTTGGCGGAGTGGAGCGGGCCCCCGTACGTACTGCTGCTCGTCGCGCTGCTCGTCCTCACCACGCTGTGCGACGCCGTGCTCGCCGCGGTACTGGCCCGTGCGCGGACCGGCTGGCCGTTCGGGCCGCTGCTGCGGGACGAGCTGCGGGCCCTGCTCGGCATCGGGTCCGCGGTGTGCGCCACCGGCGTGGTGATGTCCCTTGCGGTGGCCGTCGTCGGCCTGTGGGCGCTGCCCGTGTTCTCGCTGCCGCTGCTGCTCACCCAGCTCGCCTTCCGGCGGTACGCGGCCGTGCGCACCACCTACCGGCAGACCATCGCCTCCCTCGCCCGCGCCACCGAGATCGCCGGCTACACCCCCGCGGGGCACGCCCGGCGCGTGGCCGAGCTCAGCCGGGCGGTCGGACGGGAGCTGGGCCTGTCCGAGCCGGAGCTGACCGTGCTGGAGTACGCGGCCCTGATGCACGACATCGGGCAGCTCTCCCTGGTCGACCCGGTACCGTCCGGGGCCACCGCCGTCCTGCCCGCCGAGGAGCAGCGGAGGATCGCCCTGCTCGGCGGTGCCGTCGTCCGCCAGACCGGGGTGGACGCCCGGGTCGCGGTCGTGGTGGAGCGGCAGGCGGACCCGTACCGGGAGCAGCCGGTGAGCGCGCGGATCGTACGGGCCGTGAACGCGTACGAGGAGAAGGCGCGCGAGGCCGGGCCGGGCGGGCCGCTGAAGGCCCTGGAGGAGCTGAGGCTGGGAACGGCCCGTGACTACCAGCCCGAGGTGGTCGAGTCGCTGGCCCGGGTACTGCTGAACCAGAGGGCGGTGACGTCGGGCGTTCCCCCCGGGGACTCGGCCCCGGCGGCACTCCGTGTCAAGGGTGGTGGAGGACGGACGGCGGTCTGACCCGGGTCCCGGCTGGGTAACCCATGGGTAATGAGCGCCCTTCCAGCCGTACGTGGTTGGATGCGAGGAAGAGGGTGTCAGGGGGCACAGGCCAGCCCACCCGACGGAACTGGCAGGCGGGAATCGTGAGGATCTTCGGCAAGGGACGGCACCGGCCCTCCGCCTCCTGGCGGCAGGCCACCGACCGCGCGTTCACGCTGATCGGCGACGGGCGGTACGAGGACGCGGGCGCGCTGCTGACACGTGCCGCGGACCTGGAGCCCTGGCTGTCCGAGTCCTGGTTCAACCTCGCGCTGCTGCACAAGTTCCGGCACGACTGGGAGCAGGCGCGGGCCGCGGGCCTCAGGGCCGTCGCGCTGCTCGACCGGGAGACCGGGGCGCCCGACTGGTGGAACGTCGGCATCGCCGCCACCGCCCTGCAGGACTGGCCGCTGGCCCGGCGGGCCTGGCAGGCGTACGGGCTGCGCGTACCCGGTGGTCCCGGTGCCTCAGGGGAACCGGTGGGCATGGACCTGGGCAGCGCGGCCGTGCGCCTGTCACCGGAGGGCGAGGCCGAGGTCGTGTGGGGGCGCAGGCTGGACCCCGCCCGGATCGAGGTGCTCTCCATCCCGCTGCCGTCCTCGGGGCGCCGCTGGGGCGAGGTCGTCCTGCACGACGGGGTGCCGCACGGCGAGCGGACCACGGCCGCAGGGCACGCGTTCCCGGTGTTCGACGAGATCGAGCTGTGGGCGCCCTCGCCGGTGCCCACATGGGTGGTCCTGCTGGAGGCCGCGACCGAGGACGACCGGGACGCGCTGGAGCAGCTCGCCGCCGACGCCGGTTTCGCCGCCGAGGACTGGTCGTCCTCGGTGCGGCTGCTGTGCCGGCTGTGTTCGGAGTCCCGGATGCCGTCGGACGAGGGCGACGGTGATCATCTCGACCCGCACGACCACAGTGAGCCCGGGCATCCGGGGCCGCTCGGGCACCGTACGGACGGGCAGCTGTGGGCGCCGGAGCGTGAGTGCGGGATCGCCGCGCCGGCTTCGCTGGTTCGGGGGTTGCTGGACGGGTGGGTTGCGGACAGTCCCGATTCCCGGGACTGGCGGGATCTTGAAGAGGTCTGCTGAGCGCGGTTGTGACTTCGGTCGGTTCCCGGGCGCGGGTCGTGTGTGGTCGCTCGCGCAGTTCCCCGCGCCCCTGAGGGCTGCGCCCCTGACGGGGCGCGGCGCCCGTAGGCTGTATCCGCATCTTTTCTTGAGAACCCAGGAAGGCATACGTCGGTCATGGCGCAGCAGGACACCGATCAGCAGCACGCGGGCGTGCTCCCCGTGGACGACGAGGGCTTCGTCATCGACTCCGAGGACTGCGAGGAGCGCGAGCAGGCGTACCGCGAGCGCGGCACCTCGCGTCCGATCACCGTCGTCGGGAACCCGGTGCTGCACAAGGAGTGCAAGGACGTCACCGAGTTCGACGACGAGCTCGCGAAGCTGGTCGACGACATGTTCGCCAGCCAGCGCACCGCCGAGGGCGTCGGCCTGGCCGCCAACCAGATCGGCGTCGACCTGAAGGTCTTCGTCTACGACTGCATGGACGACGGGGGCACCCGGCACGTCGGCGTGGTCTGCAACCCCAGGCTCGTCGATCTGCCCGCCGACAAGCGCCGCCTGGACGACAGCAACGAGGGCTGCCTCTCGGTGCCGACCGCGTACGCGCCGCTCGCCCGCCCCGACTACGCCGAGGTCACCGGGCAGGACGAGAAGGGCAACCCGATCAAGGTGAGGGGCACCGGCTACTTCGCGCGCTGTCTTCAGCACGAGACCGACCACCTCTACGGCTACCTCTACATCGACCGGCTCTCCAAGCGCGAGCGCAAGGACGCGCTGCGGCAGATGGCCGAGAACGAGCCGCGGTACCCCGTGGTCCCGAACGACTGAGCGGGTCACAGCAGTCGGGGCGTATGCGGAGTGCGTGCGGGGCGTGAGCGCCTCTCTCCCGGGCGGCGCCCGGCCGGTTTTCCCGCCGGCCGGGCGCCGTTCGTCTGTCCGCCGCACAGGCGGGCCCGTATGCGCCTCAGGTGATCGAAAAACCGGTCGGGCGGGGTGAGTATCGGCGTCAGGGGGTAGTGAGCGGAGCAAATCCATTCCCAGCACGGTCAGTTGTGGTGCTGAATGGAAGTGCGGGGATGCACGACGGCGCACGCCCGGCACGGCGGGAGGGGTGTGTGTCACAGGGCGGCTGAGAGGGGTTTGTTCGTGCCTGTTTTCTCACACAGCACCTCATCGACCACCACAGCGGCCGCGATCCCACCGACACTGTCTCTACCGGTGATCGAGGCTGCGTTTCCCCGGCGACTCCATCCGTATTGGCCCCGGCTCCAGGAGAGGACCAGGTCCTGGCTGCTGGAAAAGCATCTGATGCCGACCGACAAGGTGGAGGAATATGCCGACGACCTTTGCTACACCGACCTCATGGCGGGCTACTACCTGGGCGCCCCGGACGAGGTTCTCCAGGCGATAGCGGACTACAGCGCGTGGTTCTTCGTCTGGGACGACCGCCACGACCGCGATGTCGTGCACGGCCGGCCCGCCGCCTGGCGCCGGCTCAGGAGCCGGCTCCACTGGGCCCTGGACTCCCCACGGGACCATCTGCACCACCCGGACCCCCTGGTCGCGGGGCTCGCCGACAGCATGGTGCGGCTGTACTCGTTCCTGGGCAGAAGGTGGAACGCCCGCTTCGCCAGGCACTTCCACGCGGTGATCGAGGCATACGACCGGGAGTTCCACAACCGTACGAACGGAATCGTCCCGAAGGTCGAGGAATACCTCGAACTGCGGCGCCTCACCTTCGCGCACTGGATATGGTCCGACCTCCTGGAGCCCAGCGCGGGACAGGAACTGCCAACTGCCGTACGGAAACACCCGGCATACAGGCGGGCGGCGCTGCTGAGCCAGGAATTCGCCGCGTGGTACAACGACCTCTGCTCGCTTCCGAAGGAATTGGCGGGCAATGAGGTGCACAATCTCGGGATAAGTCTCGTCCGGCATGAGGGGCTGACGCTCGAAGAGGCCATCAGGGAAGTCCGGCGACGCGTCGAGCAATGCGTCCTCGAATTCCTCTCCGTCGAAAAGGAGGCATTACGGTTCGCCGACTCGCTCGAAGACGGCACAGTACGCGGCAAAAAACTCGGAGATGCCGTACGAGCCTGCGTCGGCAATATGCGGAACTGGTTCAGTTCCGTCTACTGGTTCCACCACGAGTCAGGCCGTTACATGGTCGACAGCTGGGACGACCGGTCCACGCCCCCGTACGTCAACAACGAAACGGCAGGTGAGAAATGACCGTCGAGTCTGTACAGCCCGAGGAACCCCGCGTACGCGAACTGCCCGATCCACCCCTCGCCGGGGGCGGTGTCCCCGGTCTCGGCCACGCCGGGAAGCTGGTCCGTGACCCGCTCGCGCTCCTGTCCCGGATGCGCGACCACGGGGACGTCGTCCGGCTCCGGCTGGGCCCCAGGACGCTGTACGCCGTCACGGCGCCGGAGCTCACCGGCTCCCTGGTCACACGCCCCGAGTACGAGATCGGGGGCCCGCTGTGGGACACCCTGGAGGTGCTGCTCGGCAAGGGGGTCGCGAACACCAACGGCGCTTCGCACCGGCGCCAGCGGCAGACGATCCAGCCCTCGTTCCGCAACGACAGGATCCACGAGTACGAGACCGTGATGGTCGAGGAGGCACGTGACCTCGCCGAGCGCCTGACCCCCGGGCAGACGGTGGACGTCACGCGCGAGGCGTTCCGTACCGGCGTGCGCGTCACGGCCCGCTGTTTCCACCAGGTCGAGAACATCGACGAACTGGCGGAACGGCTGAGTACCGCGCTCGCCACGGTGTTCGGCGGTATGTACCGGCGGATGATCCTTTCCTTCGGCCCGCTCTACCGGCTGCCGTTTCCGGCCAACCGCCAATTCGACCGCGCACTGGCCGAACTGCACCGGCTCGCCGACGAGATCATCGCCGAACGCCGTGCCGCCACGGACAGGCCCGACGATTTGCTGACGGCTTTGCTGGAGGCCACGGACGAGAACGGCGAACCCGTCAGCCATCAGGAGGTCCATGACCAGGTCATCGCAATTCTGACGCCGGGCAGCGAAACCGTGGGAGCCCAGCTCATGTGGATCTTGCAGTTGCTCGCAGATCACCCGGAACACGCGGACAGGATGAGCAAAGAGGTCGAATCCGTCGTGGGTGACCGTAACGTCACTTTCGGCGACCTCGAGAAGCTGACCCACACGAGGAATGTCATCACCGAAGCGCTTCGCATACGCCCGGCGGTGTGGATTCTGACCCGGCGGTCGGTGGCGGAAACCGAACTCGGCGGGTATCGCATTCCGGCCGGTGCGGACATCGTCTACAGCCCGCTGGCGATCCAGCGCGATCCGCGGACGTACGAGCGGCACCTCGAGTTCGACCCGGACCGCTGGGAGCCGGAACGTGCCCAGGACATCCCGAAGTACGCGATGGTCCCGTTCGGTGCCGGCAACCGCAAGTGTCCCGGGAACCACTTCTCGCTGGCCGAACTCGCCGTCATCCTGGCGACGCTGATCCCGAAGTGGCGCTTCGAGCACGTGCCCCAGTCCGACACCTCGATGCGGTTCGGCATCACGCTGCGGCCGAAGCGGCTGCTGCTGAAGGCCGTGCCGAGGTGAACTCCGGGCCGGAGCCGTGACCTCACGCCTGTCGCCGCACGTTCAGGCGGCGCGCGGGTCGTCCTGCGGGCCCCTGAACGTGCGGCGGTACGCCTGCGGGGTCGTCCCCAGCGACCGTACGAACTGATGGCGCAGCGCGGCCGCCGCACCGAAGCCGGTGCGGCTCGCGATCGCGTCCATCGTCTCGTCCGTCGCCTCCAGCAACCGCTGGGCCAGCAGCACACGTTGCCCCAGGATCCAGCGGTAGGGCGTGGTGCCGGTCTCCTGCTGGAAGCGGCGGGCGAACGTGCGCGGCGACATGTGCGCGCGGGCGGCGAGCCGGTCCACGGTCATCTCCTCGTCGAGGTGCTCGTCCATCCACACCAGGACCTCGCCGACCGTGTCGCACCGCGAGCGCGGCAGCGGCCGCTGGACGTACTGGGCCTGTCCGCCGTCCCGGTGCGGGGGCACCACCATGCGGCGGGCGATGGCGTTGGCGACCGCCGGGCCCTGCTCCTTGCGGACCAGATGGAGGCAGGCGTCGATCCCGGCGGCGGTACCGGCCGAGGTGATCACCGGGTCCTCGTCCACGTACAGCACATCGGGCTCGACGATCGCCCGCGGGTACTGCCGGGCCAGCTCCTCCGCGTGCCGCCAGTGCACCGCGCAGCGCCGCCCGTCCAGCAGCCCGGCCGCGCCCAGTACGAAGACCCCGGAGCACACGCTCAGCACACGGGCCCCGCGGTCCACGGCCCGGCGCAGCGCGTCGAGAAGTTCGGCCGGGTAGTCCCGCTCGACAAAGCCCTGCCCGGCGGGCACGGCGATCAGGTCGGCCTCCTCCAGCCGTTCCAGGCCGTACGGCGTCGAGACCGTGAACCCGACGCCGTGCGCGTTGAGCGTCGGCCCCTCCGCCGAGGCCACCGCGAAGTCGTACACCGGCAGTCCGTCGTCACTGCGGTCGATGCCGAAGACCTCGCACACGACACCGAGTTCGAAGGGGTTCACACCGTCGAGCAGGGCGACGGCCACGTTCTGGAGCATGCCGTCAGTGTGCCGCAGGCTTGGCAGGAAATCGAGGTCCTACGGCAGTCCTGCCACTCACGGTAAGGAGCATCCGGCGCGACAGTGGTGTCCATGGATAAGACGCGCATGGAAGCCCTCCTGGCAACGCTGACCGTCCTCGGCATCCTCGCCCTGGTCGTCCTCCCCGCGCTGATCGGAGCGGTGCGCGAGCGGCGCATCGACCGTCAGCTCAGGGAGGCCGAACAGAGGGAGAAGCTGCGGGACGAGCAGCGGCGGGGGACGAAGGATCAGAAGTCCTCGTCGAAGCCCACCGAACCCTCCACGGCGACCTGGTACGCCGAGGACCGCCGCTCGAAGAAGTTGGTCAGCTCCTGAACCCCCTGGAGCTCCATGAAGGAGAAGGGGTTCTCGGAGCCGTACACCGGGGCGAAGCCGAGCCGTGTCAGACGCTGGTCGGCGACGCACTCCAGGTACTGCCGCATCGAGTCGGTGTTCATCCCCGGGAGGCCGTCACCGCACAGGTCGCGCGCGAACTGCAGCTCGGCCTCGACGGCCTCCCGCAGCATGTCGGTCACCTGCCGCTGGAGCTCGTCGTCGAAGAGCTCCGGCTCCTCCTTGCGGACGGTGTCCACGACGTCGAAGGCGAAGCTCATGTGCATCGTCTCGTCGCGGAACACCCAGTTGGTGCCGGTGGCCAGGCCGTGCAGGAGGCCCCGGCTGCGGAACCAGTAGACGTACGCGAAGGCGCCGTAGAAGAACAGCCCCTCGATACAGGCGGCGAAGCAGATCAGGTTGAGCAGGAAGCGGCGGCGGTCGGCCTTCGTCTCCAGCCGGTCCAGCTTCTCCACCGAGTCCATCCACCGGAAGCAGAACTCGGCCTTCTCACGGATGGAGGGGATGCTCTCGACGGCCGCGAAGGCGGCGGCACGGTCCTCCGGGTCGGGCAGGTAGGTGTCCAGGAGCGTCAGATAGAACTGGACGTGGACCGCTTCCTCGAAGAGCTGCCGCGACAGGTACAGCCGCGCCTCGGGGGAGTTGATGTGCTTGTACAGCGTCAGCACGAGGTTGTTCGCCACGATCGAGTCGCCCGTCGCGAAGAACGCGACCAGGCGGCCGATCATGTGCTGCTCGCCCTCGGACAGCTTCGCGAGGTCGGCGACGTCCGAGTGGAGGTCGACCTCCTCCACGGTCCAGGTGTTCTTGATGGCGTCCCGGTAGCGCTCGTAGAAGTCGGGGTAGCGCATGGGGCGGAGCGTCAGCTCGAAGCCGGGGTCGAGAAGGTTCTGGGGAGTCATTACAGTCGGCGCGGAGCGCCGTCCTCCAGGGGTGGTGGTCGGGTGGCGGGCGGGCATTACTGGCAGGCCTCGCAGGACTCGGGGTTTTCCAGGGAGCAGGCGACGGCGTCTTCGGAGGCCACCTGCTGTACGGGGATGGCCGCCCGGGCGGCGCGGGCGATACGGGTCGCCGGGCGCGAGCGCAGGTAGTACGTCGTCTTCAGGCCGGACTTCCAGGCGTACGCGTACATCGAGGAGAGCTTGCCGATGGTCGGCGTCTCCATGAACAGGTTCAGGGACTGCGACTGGTCCAGGAACGGCGTGCGGGCGGCGGCCATGTCGATCAGACCGCGCTGCGGGATCTCCCAGGCGGTGCGGTACAGCTTGCGTACGTCCTCGGGGATCCAGGCGAATTCCTGCACCGAGCCGTTCGCGTCACGCAGCGCCTCACGGGTGCGGGCGTCCCAGACGCCCAGCTGCTTGAGGTCGTTCACCAGGTAGGAGTTGACCTGGAGGAACTCACCGGACAGCGTCTCGCGCTTGAACAGGTTGGACACCTGCGGCTCGACGCACTCGTACACGCCCGCGATGGAGGCGATGGTGGCGGTCGGGGCGATGGCGAGGAGCAGGGTGTTGCGCAGGCCGCCGATCGCCATCTCGTCGCGGAGCGCCTCCCAGCGCTCCGGCCAGGTCAGCTTCACGTCGTAGTGGTCGGGATGCAGCCGGCCCATGGCGGTGCGGGTCTTCTCGAAGGCCGGTGCCGGGCCGCGGCCCAGGGCGAGGTCGACGGACGTCTCGTACGCGGCGAGCATGATGCGTTCGGCGATCCGGGTCGAGAGCTCACGGGCCTCGGCGGAGTCGAAGGGCAGGCGCAGTTTGAAGAAGACGTCCTGCAGGCCCATCGCGCCCAGGCCCACCGGCCGCCACTTGGCGTTCGACCGGCGCGCCTGCTCGGTCGGGTAGAAATTGATGTCGACGACGCGATCGAGGAAGGTGACGGCCGTGCGGACGGTGGCGTCCAGCCGCTCCCAGTCGATGTCGCCGTTGTCCACGAAGGCCCCGAGGTTGATGGAGCCCAGGTTGCAGACCGCCGTCTCCCCGTCGTTCGTGACCTCCAGGATCTCCGTGCAGAGGTTGGAGGAGTGGATGACATGGCCCGGGAGCGCCGTCTGGTTGGCCGTCCGGTTGGCCGTGTCCTTGAAGGTCATCCAGCCGCTGCCGGTCTGGGCGAGGGTGCGCATCATGCGGCCGTACAGGTCGCGGGCCGGGATGGTCTTCCTGGCCAGCCCCGCCGCCTCCGCCTTCCGGTACGCGGCGTCGAACTCCTCGCCCCACAGGTCGACCAGCTCGGGCACGTCGGAGGGGGAGAAGAGGGACCACACGCCGCCCTCGTTCACCCGGCGCATGAACTCGTCCGGGATCCAGTGCGCGAGGTTCAGGTTGTGCGTGCGGCGGGCGTCCTCGCCGGTGTTGTCGCGCAGTTCCAGGAACTCCTCGATGTCGGAGTGCCAGGTCTCCAGATAGACCGCGGCCGCGCCCTTGCGCCGGCCGCCCTGGTTCACGGCGGCGACCGAGGCGTCGAGGGTCTTCAGGAACGGGACGATGCCGTTGGAGTGCCCGTTCGTGCCGCGGATCAGCGAACCGCGGGACCGGACACGGGAGTAGGCGATACCGATGCCGCCCGCGTGCTTCGACAGCCGGGCCACCTGGTGGTAGCGGTCGTAGATGGAGTCCAGCTCGTCCTTCGGGGAGTCGAGGAGGTAGCAGGACGACATCTGGGCGTGCCGAGTGCCGGAGTTGAAGAGCGTGGGGGAGGAGGGCAGGTAGTCGAGGCGGCTCATGAGCCCGTAGAGCGCGCCGACTTCGTCCAGTGAGCGGGAGGAGTCGTCCTCGGCGAGCCCGGAGGCCACGCGGAGCATGAACTGCTGGGGCGTCTCGACGACCTTGCGGGTGATCGGGTGCCGGAGCAGATAGCGGCTGTGGAGCGTCCGCAGCCCGAAGTAGCCGAAGCGGTCGTCGGCGGCCGGGTCGATCAGCGCGTCCAGACGGGCCGCGTGCAGCCGTACGAACGCGGCGGTGCGGTCGGCGATGAGGCCCTCGCGGTGGCCGACGGCGACCGAACCGGAGAAGGACGTGACGCCCTGCGAGGCGGCCTCGGCCGCGATGGAGATCGTCAGCAGCCGGGCGGCCAGCCTCGAGTAGGCCGGGTCCTCCGAGATGAGGCCGGCCGCCGCCTCGGTCGCCAGCTCCCGCAGCTCCGCCTCGTCGGCGTTCGCGGACCGGCCGCGCAGCGCGGCGGCGGCGACCCGTCCGGGGTCGGCGTCGGGGAGGTCGGCGGTCAGCTCGGTCAGGGTCCGCAGCAACGCGGTTCCGGGACCGTCGTCGGCCACCGGGTTCACCTGGGTCGCTGAAGCCGGATCGGCTGGCGCGATGGTCACGTGGGGCTCTCCCTCGCTCGGCACGGGGGCCTGGCGGAGGGCAGGGGCAGCTCACGAGCGCACACGGCGTCGCGTCCACCGGCCCATTCCGCGAGGCCCGGACGTCAGGACACCCGGACCGGACGGCCGGGCGCACTGTCGGCAGGTCCTCGGACTGAACACGCGTGCATACACACGCATGTACACCGTTGCGGGACAGTTCCGGATTCGCACCGGATTCCCCTGCGGCGACAGCGAGCATGAGCATACATCTAGTGTCGGGCCATGGAAGCAGCCCCCACATGTTGTGTCGCGGTGGTGTCAGAGTGTCAGCTCATAGGTGATTAGAGTGAGATCGTCGAGGTGGGGGATCGGGTTCCAGTCGCGGTCGGGGGTGCGGGTGAAGCCCAGGCGTTCGTAGAGCCGGTGGGCGGTGTGCATGGACCGCTGGCTGGACAGGACGATGCGGACGCAGCCCGGTGTGGCCCGTGCGTGGTCGATACAGGTGCGCACGAGGCTCTCCCCGACTCCCCGCCCGCGTGCCTCGGTGGCCACCGCCAGCATCCGTATCTCCGCCTCGCCGGGCCGTGCGATGTCGGCCATGGGGCCGCCGGCCGACACGAAGGTCACTCCGCCGAGGAGACCGCCGTCCTCGACGGCGACGAGCACCTCGGCCGCGGCGGCCCGTTTGGCCACGTCCCGCAGCTCGCCGAGGTACTCGTCGGACTCCCCGAAGTCGAGCAGCCCGTCGCGCAGGTACGCCTGCGCGGTGATCTCCCCGATGGCCTCGTACTCGTCGGGCCTCGCCTGCCTGATCGTGATGTCCATGGTGGGGAGTCTGCCCGACGGCTACGACAGCGGCCTGCGGATTTCGCCCGCCCCGGAGAGGCCCGCGCCCGGGCTCAGCCCACGCCGGGCCACCGCGGCAGTGTCGCGACGAAGTCCCGGGTGAAGTCGCGGGTGCCCGGACCGAGCGCGACACGGCCCGTGACGGCCAGGCGGGCACTGAGGGTGGGGGAGTCGGCGTAGTAGACGCGGTGGGCGCCCGAGGGCACGAACACGGTCTTGCCGCGGGTGAGTTCGCTCGCACCCTCGACGACGACGGCGCCCTCCGCGGCCGTGATGAACGACTCGTCCGCGCACACGCCCACGGCGAGCGGGTCGTGCAGCGGGCAGGCGTCGCCCCCGCCGTGGCGGCGGTACGCGTCCATGTAGACCCGCAGCAGGCGCGCGGCCAGTGCCGTGCCCGTACCGGCCGCCTCCAGGACGGCCAGATCGGCGGGGCCGAGCAGGAAGTGGTGCGAGGCGTCCAGGTCGACCATCGTGAACGGGATCCCGGAGGAGAGGACCACCTCGGCGGCGTCGGGGTCGGCCCAGATGTTGAACTCGGCGACCGGGGTGATGTTCCCGGGCACCTGCGCGGCACCGCCCATGAACACGAACTTCCTGACACGGCGGGCGAATCCGGGGTCCTCCAGCAGCGCGATCGCCACGTTGGTGAGCGGGCCCGTGGCGCACACGGTGAGCTCGCCCTCGTACTCCCGGGAGAGGCGGAGGAGTACCCGCGCGGAGGACTCCGGCAGGTGGGCGGCCGTGGAGTCGGGCAGCGTCTCGTTGCCGAGGCCCGCCCGGCCGTGGAAGGCGGATGCGGAGGTGTACGGGAGGCGCGTCAGCGGGCGGCCCGCGCCGCGGTGGACCGGCACGTCGGCGTCGACGCGCAGGGCGCGGGTCAGGGCGCGGGCGTTCAGGTACGTCTGTTCGGCGGGGAGGTTGCCGCCGACGGAGGTGTAGGCCTTGAGGTCCCACAGGCCCGTGCCGAGCAGGTACTGCAGGGCCAGGGCGTCGTCGATGCCCGGGTCGCTGTCGAGGACGATCGGGGGGCGGGGGGTCACGGGTACCTCCGGGTCCCGGGGGCGTTTGTGCCAGCTCAGTCGCTGCGAACGCCTCTGTCAATCGGGTCGCTCACGGATGGTTTCGCCCCCGCGAACCTCAGTGCGCAGACCCCGCCGTAGCCGGAGGCAGCTCCACCGACACACCCGCGTCGCCCGCGTCCGCCGTGTAGTCCCCCGGCTTCGTCTCGTCGATGCCCTCGGGGGCCTTGACCGCCTTCAGGACGAAGGTGAGGACGACCGTGACGACCAGGTTGAGCACGAACGCCGTCAGACCGATGTAGCCGATCTCGCCGATGCCCGGGATCTCCGCCGAGGAGCCTCCGAAGTGCTTCTGGGTCGGGGAGGCGACCCCGTACGCGGCGGCCGTGCCGTACACCATGCCGACCGCCCAGCCGGCCAGCAGCGCCCAGCGGTGGAACCAGCGGGTGAACAGACCGCCGACCAGGGCCGGGAAGGTCTGCAGGATCCAGATGCCGCCCAGCAGCTGGAAGTTGATGGCCACCGTCTTGTCCATGGTGAGGACGAAGACCAGCGCCCCGACCTTCACCAGCAGGGACACGAGCTTGGAGACCCTGGTCTCCTGCGCCGGCGTCGCGTCCGGCTTGATGAAGTCCTTGTAGATGTTGCGGGTGAAGAGGTTCGCCGCCGCGATGGACATGATGGCCGCCGGGACGAGCGCGCCGATGCCGATCGCCGCGAAGGCGACGCCCGCGAACCAGTCCGGGAACATGTTCTCGAACAGCTGCGGGATGGCCAGCTGGCCGTTGGTGACCTTGACCCCGGCCGCGATCGCCATGAAGCCGAGCAGCGCGAGCAGGCCCAGCATCAGGGAGTACAGCGGCAGGATCGTGGTGTTGCGGCGGATCACCTCGCGGCTGCGCGATGACAGCGTTGCCGTGATCGAGTGCGGATACATGAAGAGCGCGAGCGCCGAGCCGAGCGCCAGGGTCGCGTACGTCCACTGGCTCGCCTCGGCCGGGACCAGCGCGCCGCGCGGCTTGTCCGTCGCCGGGTTGATCTGCGCGTACGCGTCACTCGCCTTGGCGAAGATGTCGTCGAAGCCGCCCAGCTTGATCGGGATGTAGATGATCGCCACCGCGATGACGATGTAGATCAGCGTGTCCTTCACGAAGGCGATCAGCGCGGGCGCCCGCAGACCCGACGAGTACGTGTACGCCGCCAGCACACCGAAGGCGATCAGCAGCGGCAGGTCCTTGATGAACCAGTTGGTGTTCTCGCCGCCGCCCACGCCCATCACGTCCAGCACGGCCTGGATGCCGACGAGCTGGAGCGCGATGTATGGCATCGTTGCCAGAATGCCGGTGAGGGCCACGGCCAGCGACAGGCCCTTGGAGCCCCAGCGGCCGCGTACGAAGTCCGAGGTCGTCACATAGCCGTGCCGGTGGGACACCGACCACAGGCGCGGCAGGAACGTGAAGATCAGCGGGTAGACGAGGATCGTGTACGGCACCGCGAAGAACCCGGCCGCGCCCGCCGCGTAGATCGCCGCCGGGACCGCCACGAACGTGTAGGCCGTGTACAGGTCGCCGCCGAGCAGGAACCAGGTGACCCAGGTGCCGAACGACCGTCCGCCGAGGCCCCATTCGTCGAGGCTGTGCTCGTTCTCGGCCCTGCGCCAGCGCGAGGCCAGGAAGCCCATGACCGTGACGGCCAGGAAGAAGAAGATGAAGACGGCGAGCGCGACGCCGTTCACGCCGTCCTTCACTTGCCCGCACCTCCCCGGCGGGCGCGCTGGTCACGCTGCCACAGCTTGTACGCGACCATGGTCAGCGCCGTGGAGAGAAGCACCCACAGCATCTGGTACCAGTAGAAGAACGGCATACCGAGGAAGGCCGGGTCGGCCTTCGCGTACGAACCGACCCAGAGCATCGCCACGAACGGCGCGACCAGGCAGAGGGCGATCACCGCGCGGAGCGGTGTCACCACCGGTTCTCTCACTTCGGGCGAACTGGGTGAACTGGGCGCGTTCGGTGCTTCGGGCATACTGCGGCTCCGTCCCCTCACTGATCACCTGTGACCACCTGCGCAACGCGCACGCAATGTATGGGACGGGTCCGCCTGAGGGAACCCCCCGTCCGGATATCGGATGCGGAGGTTGTGTGCTCAACAGGCAGCGACACACGGGCTGTTCGGATCTCTTCCACGGACGGCCCGGATCCATTCCACGGACGGCCCGGATCCGTTCCATGGGCCGCCCGGAGTATTCCGCGGGCCCCCCGGACTATTCCGCGGGCCGCTTGAGCCGTGCCACGAACTTGTACCGGTCGCCTCGGTACACCGACCGCACCCACTCCACCGGCTTCCCCTCCTTGTCCAGGGAGTGGCGGGAGAGCATCAGCATCGGCAGGCCGACGTCCGTGCCCAGGAGGCCGGCCTCGCGGGGGGTGGCCAGAGAGGTCTCGATGGTCTCCTCGGCCTCGGCGAGATGGACGTCGTACACCTCGGCCAGCGCCGTGTAGAGGGACGTGTACTTGACCAGCGACCGGCGCAGCGCGGGGAAGCGCTTGGCGGACAGGTGGGTCGTCTCGATCGCCATCGGCTCGCCGTTCGCCATGCGCAGCCGCTCGATGCGCAGCACGCGGCCGCCGGCGGTGATGTCCAGCAGTCCGGCCAGGGTGTCGTCGGCGGTGATGTAGCCGATGTCCAGCAGCTGCGAGGTGGGTTCCAGGCCCTGGGCCCGCATGTCCTCGGTGTACGAGGTGAGTTGGAGCGCCTGCGAGACCTTCGGCTTGGCGACGAACGTGCCCTTGCCCTGGATGCGCTCCAGGCGCCCCTCGACGACCAGCTCCTGGAGGGCCTGCCGCACGGTCGTGCGCGAGGTGTCGAACTCGGCGGCCAGGGTGCGCTCGGGCGGTACGGGCGTGCCCGGCGGCAGCGTCTCGGTCATGTCGAGGAGATGCTTCTTCAGGCGGTAGTACTTGGGCACGCGTGCGGTACGGACGGCCGCCCCGTTCTCGTTCTCCGCACTGCTGACGTCGGTGCTCATGCTCCGCCTTCCCGGCTTCCTGTGCCGACGTGACCGATGGTTATCGGTCACGGCTCACATCGTGGCACGGCTTGCCCGCGCGCGTGGTCCCCGCCCGCTCCCGTGCTGCCCTCTGTATACCCGCGCGCCCGCCGTTGGTCTAGTCCACCACTTGAGTGGTCTACCTGGGCCGTACGTGGGGGGCTGGTGTTTTCGCCGGTTTCTTACTTAAAGGTTCTTGCATATGTAGGTCGCATAACGGCTGGTGGAGCGCGTTCGAAGCCTCTTGACAGGCTTATTGGTCTGGGCCAAGCTTCCGGCACTGGTCTACACCATTGGTCCAGTGTCCCGGCCCCACGGGCAGTACTTCGTCGTATGTCACCGCGGTGGGCAGGGGGGTTCGTGGCATCCCTGAGGAGGGTGGCGTGAAGCGCAAGCTGATAGCCGCGATCGGTATCGCGGGCATGATGGTTTCCATCGCTGCGTGTGGGGGCGGCGAGGGTGAGGCGGCCAAGGATCCGAAGGACCGCAAGGGCGATCTGACCGTCTGGCTCATGACGGACGCCCAGAGCACCTGGCCGGAACTGGTCAAGCAGGCCAACACCGCGTTCAACGAGAAGTACCCGGGCGTCAAGGTCAAGGTCCAGTACCAGCAGTGGAGCGACAAGACCAAGAAGCTGGACGCGGCCCTCGCCGGCGACTCGTTCCCCGATGTCGTGGAGCTCGGCAACACCGAGACGATGACGTACATCCTCAACGGCGCCCTCGGCGAGATCGACCCGGAGAAGTACGACAACTCCGACACCTGGATCTCGGGCCTCAAGGACACCTGCAGCTACGAGGGCAAGCTCTACTGCGTGCCCTACTACGCCGGTGCGCGTGTGGCGATCTACAACAAGTCCATGTTCAAGGGCGCGACGGGCACCGACACGCTCCCCGAGACCGAGTCGGACCTGACCAAGGCGCTCGACAAGGTCCAGAAGAAGTACGGCAAGAAGGACAAGGCCTTCTCCTCCCTCTATCTGCCGGGCCGCTACTGGTACGCCGCGATGTCGTACGTCGCCGCGTACGACGGCAAGATCGCCGAGTACGACGAGTCCGCCAAGAAGTGGAAGGCCACGCTGTCCTCGCCCGAGGCGCAGCAGGGCATCCAGCACTTCGTCGACCTGGTCAAGAAGTACAACAACGGCGACCAGACGAAGGACGAGCAGGACCACGCCAACGTCATGGCGAACGAGAAGGCCGCCCTGATCTACGGCAACGGCTGGGAGTCCGGAAGCGTCATCGACCCGGCGGCCAACGGCAACCCCAAGCTGAAGGACAAGATCGGCACCGCCGGTATGCCCGGCCCGAACGGCAAGGCGCTCCCGTCGTTCATCGGCGGCTCCGACCTGGCCACCATCTCCAAGTCCAAGAACCAGGACCTGGCGGAGTACTGGATCTCGCTGTTCACGAACGAGAAGTCGGAAGCGGCGCTCGCGGCCAAGAACATCCTGCCGAACAACACCAAGCAGCTGGAGCCGCTGAAGACCAAGCCCGAGACGGCGCCGATCGCCAACGCCGTGCCGGACGCCTGGTTCACCCCCATCGCGCCGGGCTGGGCCGCCGTCGAGAAGAAGGAAACGCTCGAGCTGATGCTGCTCGACATCCTCAAGGGCAAGTCGGTCGAGGAGGCCACCAAGGCCGCCGACGCGGAGATCGACGAACTGATCAACGAGGCTTCCTGACCCCAGGGCCTCTCGCTTGGATCAGGCCGGGCCCCGCGAGCCCTGCCTGATCCGAACGAAAGACCCTCGTCGAGGCCGCCGATCCGTCGACGGGCCGTCCCGACCCGGCCCGTCGACGGACGGTCCAGACCCAGTGACCTCGTGAATCGCTCCGTCGGGGGCGGCGGACCCGGTACGGCGACCGCCGCCCCCGCCCTCCGGTTAACCGGTCCGAACGGAAGGCCAGCACAGTGAGTGCCGCCAGAATGAAAGCAGCCGACCCTCCGGTACCCGTACCACGGAAGTCCGGGCAGCCAGGGCAACCGGAGTCCGCGACCCTGGCGGGCACACCCGGCCCCACGGACGGCGGGCCGGCGAGAGTGACCAGGAAGCGCGGTGCGGGTCCCCTCCTGCCGTATCTGCTGATCGCCCCCACCATCGTCGCGATCGGCGCCGTGTTCGTCTGGCCGCTGATCAAGACAGTGATCATGTCCTTCCAGGACGTCGGCCGACGTGAGCTGTGGACCGGGGAAGCGGCCCCCTGGGTGGGCTTCGACCAGTTCACCAACATCTTCGCCGACGGGGACTTCTGGGACGTCGTCTGGCGGACCGTCCTGTTCATGGCCGTCTGCGTCACGGCCACCATGGGCCTCGGGCTGTTCCTCTCCATGGCGATGCAACGCATGGCCAAGGGAGTGCGCCTCGCCCTGACCGGTGCCCTCGTCGCCGCCTGGGCCATGCCCCTGCTCGTGGCCACCTCGATCTTCCGCTGGTTCGCGGACTCCGACTACGGCGTCCTCAACATGGTGCTGACGAAGTACCTCGGGCTCGACTTCCGCGGCCACAACTGGTGGCTCGACCCCAAGCAGGGCTTTCTGATCATCGGCGCCGTCGTCGTGTGGGGTGCCATCCCGTTCGTGACCATCACCCTGTACGCCGCCCTCACCCAGGTCCCCAAGGAACTGGAGGAGGCGGCCTCCCTCGACGGGGCCGGTGCCGCCGGTGTCTTCCGCTTCGTCACCTGGCCGGTCATCAAGCCGGTCTTCCAGATGATCGCCACGCTCTCCGTGATCTGGGACTTCAACGTCTTCGGCCAGGTCTTCCTGATGCGCGGCAACAAGCCGGAGCCCGAGTACAACCTCCTCGGCACCTACTACTACGAGAAGGCGTTCGAGTCGAACTCCTTCAGCCAGGGTGCCGCCATCTCCCTGATCACGGTCCTGCTGCTGTCCGGCGTGGCCGTCTACTACCTGCGTCAGCTCCTCAAGATCGGAGAGGTCGAGTGAGCGCCACCGCACCCAGCCGCGGGACGTTCCGCCCTTCGGGCAAGAGTCCCGCGTACCGCCCCGACCGCAAGCGCGGGAGCCGGCACGTCTACAACGTTGTCGGTGTGGCCGCCTTCGTGTTCATGGCCTTCCCGGTCTACTGGCTGGTGATCAGCGCACTGCGGCCGAACAGCGAGATCCGCAGCTACGACCAGACGCTGTGGCCCAGCTCGATCACGTTCGACAACTTCCAGCGCGCCGTCGACATGCCGAACTTCGGTACGGCGATCCAGTCGAGCCTGATCATCTGCGGCAGCGCCGTGCTCGGCGGGATGCTCCTGTCGACGATCGCCGCCTTCGCGATCGGCCGCTTCCAGTTCATCGGCCGCAAGGCGTTCATGATGGTGCTGCTGGCGGTCCAGCTGCTGCCGCCGACCGCGATGCTCATCCCCATCTACATCCAGCTCAACGAGTTCGGCGGGCTCAACCAGTACTGGGGCGTCATCGTCCTCTACCTGGTCTCCACCATGCCCTTCGCCACCTGGATGATCCGCGGCTTCGTCGTCAACATCCCGAAGGAGCTGGAGGAGTCCGCGATGGTGGACGGCTGCAGCAGGATGGGCGCCTTCTGGCGCGTGATCCTCCCGCTGCTCGCCCCGGGCCTCGCGGCCGCCTCGATCTTCTCGCTCATCAACGCCTGGAACGAGTACCTGCTGGCGTACGTCGTCCTCCAGGACAACGACAAGTACACGCTCAACGTGTGGCTGATGAACTTCACCACCTCCCGCGGCACCGACTACGGCGCGCTGATGGCGGCGTCCACGCTCATCGCCATCCCGGTCGTCGTCTTCTTCATGTTCGTACAGAAGAACATGGCCTCGGGCCTGACCTCCGGCGCGGTAAAGGGATGACTACGCCATGACGACACTCGCCCGCGGCGCGGACACCCTGACCCGTGACGCGCTCACCGTCCTCCAGCCCGGCTTTCCGGGCACCACCGCTCCCGACTGGCTGCTGCGCCGGCTGGGCGAGGGCCTGGCCTCGGTCGGCCTCTTCGGCCGGAACATCGCCTCTCCCGACCAGCTCTCGGCCCTGACCGAGCGGTTGCGCGCCGAACGCGACGACGTCCTGGTCGCGATCGACGAGGAGGGCGGTGACGTGACGCGCCTGGAGGTGCGGACCGGTTCCTCCTTCCCGGGCAACCACGCACTCGGCGCGGTGGACGACGTGGAACTGACCCGGGAGGTGGCCCACGAACTGGGCCGCCGTCTCGCGGAGTGCGGGGTCAACCTGAACTGGGCCCCGTCCGCCGACGTGAACGCCAACCCGTCCAACCCCGTGATCGGCGTGCGCTCCTTCGGCGCCGACCCAGAACGGGTCGCCCGGCACACGGCCGCGTACGTCTCCGGCCTCCAGGCCGCCGGCGTCGCGGCCTGCACGAAGCACTTCCCCGGGCACGGTGACACGGCGGTCGACTCCCACCACGCGCTGCCCCGTATCGACGCGGCGCGCTCGGTGCTCCAGTCCCGGGACGTGGCCCCGTTCCGGGCCGCGATCGACGCGGGCACCAAGGCGATCATGAGCGCGCACATCCTGGTCCCGGCCCTGGACGAGGAGTACCCGGCGACCCTCTCCCACCTCGTCCTGACGGGCCTTCTCCGCGAGGAGCTCGGCTATGAGGGCCTGATCGTCACCGACGGCATGGAGATGCAGGCCATCGCCGCCACGTACGGCATCGAGCGCGGCAGCGTCCTCGCCATCGCCGCGGGCGCGGACGCGATCTGTGTCGGCGGCGGCCTCCAGGACGACGAGACCGTACGGCGCCTGCGGGACGCCCTCGTCTCGGCGGTCCGCTCCGGCGAACTGCCCGAGGAGCGCCTGGCCGACGCGGCGGCCCGGGTACGGGACCTGGCGGCGTGGACGGCCACGCGGACACCCGGGAGCGATGGCGGGGCCCGTACCGAGGTCGGCCTCCTCGCGGCCCGGCGGGCACTGACGGTGACACGCTCCACGACGTACGAGCCCGTGAGCGCGCCGCCCTTCGTCGCCGCGTTCACCCCGGTCGCCAACTTCGCCGTCGGGGACGAGACCCCGTGGGGAGTCGCGGCGGAGCTGGCCCGGCTGTGCCCCGGCACGGAGACGGCGAGCTTCACGGGAGAGGGCGCGGGCGAGGCGGCACTGACCTCGGCGGGCGCGCGGCGCATCGTCGCCGTGGTCCGCGACGAGCACCGCCACCCGTGGATGGCCGAGGCCCTCGACACGCTCCTCGCCGCCCGCCCCGACACGATCGTGGTCGAGATGGGCATCCCCCAGTCCCCGCCCCGAGGCGACCTCCACATCGCCACCCACGGCGCGGCCCGGGTGTGCGGGCGCGCGGCGGCGGAGGTCATCGCGGGGGCGTAGGCGGGCTGCTCCCCGGCGCACACGCGAAGGCGCCCGACCCTCCAGGGGCCGGGCGCCTTCGCGTGGCCGGGCGCCTTCGCGTGTGCGACGCGGGATGATACGAACGACCGGGCCTAGATGCCCTGCCACTCCGGCTTGTTGGCGTACGTGTGGCGGAAGTAGTCCGCGAGCTTCAGCTTGGACGCGGCGGCCTCGTCGACGACGACCGTGGCATGCGGGTGGAGCTGGAGCGCCGAGGCCGGGCACACCGCCGCGACCGGGCCCTCCACGGTCGCCGCCACCGCGTCCGCCTTGCCCTCGCCCGTCGCGAGCAGCACCAGATGCCGTGCCTCCAGGATCGTCCCGATGCCCTGGGTGATGACGTGGTGCGGCACCTGGCCGATGTCGCCGTCGAAGAACCGCGCGTTGTCGATCCGGGTCTGCTCGGTGAGCGTCTTGATCCGTGTCCGCGAGGCGAGCGAGGAGCAGGGCTCGTTGAACCCGATGTGCCCGTCGGTCCCGATGCCGAGCAGCTGGAGGTCCACGCCCCCGGCGGTCGCCAGCGCCTCGTCGTACGCCTCGCAGGCCCCCTGGACGTCCTCCGCGGTGCCGTCGGGCCCGAGGAAGGCGTCCAGGCCGATGCCCAGCGGTTCGAGCACCTCGCGCCGGAGTACGGAGCGGTACGACTCCGGGTGGTCGGCCGGCAGCCCCACGTACTCGTCGAGCTGGGCTATGCGCGCACGCGACGTGTCCACCGCACCGGAGCCCGCCTTCGCGGCCAGGGCCTCGTAAACGGGCAGCGGGGTGGAGCCGGTGGCCACGCCGAGCAGGGCGTCGGGCTTGCGCCGGAGCAGCTGGGCCATGGCCTCGGCGATGAGCTCGCCGCCCGCCTTGGCGTCCGGGACGATGACAACTTCCACGGTGGGCCTGCCGATCTGGAGAGGGGACTCAACCGGTACCCGGAGGGCGAAATGGTTTAGACCAATCTATCAGAATCGTCCGCGGTCGAGTATCCGGATCCCCTCCCGCCGGTGAACTGAAGCGGGCTACTCTGCGTGTAAGCCCTCGGTAGATGTTGGGCAATGAGACAAGAACAAACATCTGCCAACGCATGGACACGTACAGGTGGTCTAGTCCACAATGCGTAGGTAAAGCATGTGAACGACGGCATGCGCACCACGAACCTCCGTCTTCCCCGCACAGGAAGGCGGACCGAGGAACCGGGCTCTCTGCCCTGACTGCTCCGGCTCCTCATCCTTCGGCCGACCGGGACCGCACACCCCACGGCCGTTGTTGCTCCGGGCTGCGGTGCCGGGAGGGTTGAGGGTCCCTCCCAGGCGCCGCGGCCCGCGGGTGTTTCCGGACCCCGAGCGCACGGTGCGGCCCCGCGCGGGCGGCCGTTTCCGGGCATGTCCGAACCGCCAGGTACGCTCGCACCCGTGCCCTCCATGAACGAACTCGTACGCCAGCACACCGCTCTCAGCGACTCCGACCTGGAGTGGCTGCATCTGCTGGTGTCGGAGTGGCAGCTGCTCTCGGACCTCTCCTTCGCCGACCTCGTCCTCTGGGTCCCCACCCGCGACGGCACCCGCTATGTCTCAGTGGCCCAGATGCGCCCCAACACCGGCCCCACGTCGTACCAGGACGACATGGTCGGCCACCTCGTCCCGCGCGGCCGCAGGCCCCTGCTGGACGCGGCCGTGGACGAGGGCCGGATCGTGCGCGAGGGCGACCCGGAGTGGCGTGAGGAGGTCCCGGTACGGGTCGAGTCCATCCCTGTACGGCGCGAGGGGCGCGTCCTCGGCGTCATCGCGCGCAACACCAACCTGCTGACCGTGCGGACGCCGAGCCGGCTGGAGCTGACCTATCTCCAGAGCGCGTCCGACCTCGCCCAGATGATCGCTGCCGGGGCGTTCCCGTTCCCGGACCAGCAGGTCGACATGGACGCCTCGCCGCGTGTCGGCGACGGACTGATCCGGCTCGACGCCGAGGGCATCGTCCAGTACGCCTCGCCGAACGCGCTCTCGGCGTACCACCGCCTCGGTCTCGCCGCCGACCTCGTCGGCCACCACCTCGGCCACACGACCGCCGAACTCGCCCCGTCCCGGGGCCCGGTGGACGAGGCGCTCGCCAAGGTGGCCAGCGGCTGGGCGCCGCGTGAGTTCGAGATCGAGGCCAAGGACGGGGTGATCCAGTTCCGTGCGATCCCGCTCAAGCCCAAGGGCCCGCGCATCGGTTCGCTCGTCCTCCTCCGGGACGTCACCGAACTCCGCCGCCGCGAGCGCGAGTTGATCACCAAGGACGCGACGATCCGGGAGATCCACCACCGCGTCAAGAACAACCTCCAGACGGTCGCGGCCCTGCTCCGCCTCCAGGCCCGGCGCATCGAGTCGGAGCGCGGACGGGAGGCCCTCGAAGAGGCCGTACGGCGGGTCGGGTCCATTGCGATCGTGCACGAGACGCTGTCCCAGAACCTGGACGAGCGGGTGGAGTTCGACGAGATCGCCGACCGCGTCCTCGCCATGGTCGCCGAGATCTCCCCGGGCAAGGTCACGGGCCGGCGCACCGGCCGCTTCGGGATCCTGGACGCCGAGGTCGCGACCCCGCTGTCCATGGTCCTCACGGAGATCCTGCAGAACGCCCTGGAGCACGGCTTCCGTCAGGGCGACACCGGCACCGTGGAGGTCTCGGCCGTGCGCGGCGGCACGAGCAAGGAGGCGCGCCTCCTCGTCACCGTCCAGGACGACGGGGTCGGCCTCCCCGACGGCTTCGACCCGCACCGCTCGGGCAACCTGGGCCTGCAGATCGTACGGACCCTGGTGGAGGGGGAGTTGGGCGGCACGTTCGACATGGTGCCGGCGCCCGAGCAGGGGACGCGGGTGATCCTGGACCTTCCGGTGCGGGCGCAGAAGTAGCACCGGAGCGTCCGGGAACCGGACGCACACGGAACGTTCACACCCGTCGCACGCGCGCACAGCAAAGGTGCAGGGGTGACGAGCGGCGGGCGGGCGGCGGTCGATGCGCGCGGACGGCAAGAAGCCCCGGACCGTTGCGGTCCGGGGCTCAACATGCTCGTTGCCAGCTCTTCGCTGCGCATCGGGGGCACTGCGCGCTGCGGCTCGGGGGCGGGAGAAACGTACTCGCTGTACGCGCCGCCAAGCTCAGGCTATTGCTGGGTGGGATTGTCAGGCGGAGGCCTGACGGGCCCGGTTGCGGGCGGCGCGGCGCTTCATGGCGCGGCGCTCGTCCTCGCTGAGACCACCCCAGACGCCGGAGTCCTGGCCGGACTCAAGCGCCCACTGCAGACACTGCTCGATCACCGGGCAGCGACGGCAGACAGCCTTGGCTTCCTCGATCTGCAGCAGCGCAGGACCAGTGTTGCCGATGGGGAAGAACAGCTCGGGGTCTTCCTCGCGGCAAACGGCGTTGTGACGCCAGTCCATGGCTGCTACCTCTCCGTGGTGTTACTTGCAAGTTGCTTGTGAATGTGAACGCTTTCACGAATCCCTCAACAAGTGAAGGGCCGATCACCAGTCGGACTGGCGTGGTCCTGAGTTTGAGGAGGGGTTCCGGCGCTCTGTGGAGCCGATGTTGCGGGCTGTCCCGAGCGCCACGTAGAGACTCGCAAACCTCAGCGGCGGATACAACCCCTTCTGGAAAGTTTTTTTTGATTCCTCGGTGTCGACTAGGTCACAGCCGTAATTCCATGGGGTGGATCCTGGCCTAAACGTTCGAGTGGAAGGACTTTTGCCCGTTCCGCTCACACAATCACACGCAGTGCACGGCGTACGCCTGTGAACGTCACGCTCGTACGCAGCCCGAGGTGGTCACCGTCCATCTGAAGGGGGAGCGGCACCTTCGAATGCAAGGTGAAGTCGGTCAGGTCGTGGAGGGAGGTCACATGCCTGCCGTGGGGTCCGCGCTCGGGGGACGAAGTGAGCAACTGGGTGCCATACCGGGCAACCGCGGCGGTCGACATGCGGCTGAGACCGAGCACGTCGAGGCCTTTATCGAACGAGGCCTTAGGTGACGCGTACACCGGGCGATTTCCCAGATACGTCCACGGAGAGGCGTTGCAGACTATGGACAGCACCAAATCGGGCACCGGGTCGGCGCCGGGGCGTTCGAGTGTGATGGTTCCCTGGCGGCGGTGGGGCTCTCCGAAGAACTGGCGCATGGCCTGGCGAATGTAGAGGGAGTGTGTGGAGCGCTTGCCGCGCTCGCGGTGCTGCTCCACACGCCCGACCACCCCGGCGTCGAAGCCGAGACCGGCGTTGAACGTGAACCAGCGGGCGGGGACGCTCTCGTCCTCGGTGCCCGGGGTGCCGGAGGTGAGGCCCAGGCCGACGGTGCGCTGCCGGCCCTCGCGCAGCGCGTCCAGCAGGGCGCCCGTCGCTTCCACGGCGTCGTTGGGCAGGCCCAGGGCGCGGGCGAAGACATTGGTGGAGCCGCCGGGGACCACGGCGAGCCCGGGGAGGCGGTCCGGGTCGGGGCCGTTGTGCAGCAGGCCGTTCACGATCTCGTTGATGGTGCCGTCGCCGCCGAGCGAGATGACCAGGTCGATGTCCTTGCTCTCCGCCGCCTGGCGGCCGAGGTCGCGTGCGTGGCCGCGGTACTCGGTGGTGACGGCCTCGAGTTTCATCTCACTCGCGAGGGCGTGAATCAGGACATCGCGCGTACGTGCGCTTGTGGTGGTTGCCGCCGGGTTGACCACGAGAAGTGCACGCATGCGATGCAGGGTACCTACTGGGTGGTACTCGGCCCAGCCCGAGGTGGGGCTGGGGCGGGGGATCGGCGCGTCAGGCCGGGCACTTGTGGTGTTCCGGGTTGGTTTGCCGGGCCTCTCGCATTCACGGCTCGGTCGTCTCGGGGGCGCACGGGACGGTACGGGGGCGCACGCGCTCGTACGGGGGCTTCCCGGGCGAGGGCTACTCTTCAGGCGTGAGCGCTGAGCAGAATCGCACCCCGGAGAAGTCCGACGTCGAGCACCGTCCCTGGCGGCTGACCGCTGCGGCGGCGCTGGCCGCGCTGGAGGGACTCGCACTCGCCGTCGGCGGTGTCGCCATGCTCGTTCTCGGGCTGACGGGTGAGCCGGACGACCTTCAGCAGGCCCTCACCGGGGGTGTGACGCTGATCGTGCTCGCGCTGCTGCCGCTGCTCGCCGCGCGTGGACTGTTCCTGTGCCGCAGCTGGAGCCGTGGCCCGGCGGTCATCACGCAGATCATGGCGCTCCCCGTGGCGTACAACCTCCTCCAGGCCGACAGCATGGCCATTCCCGGAGGGATCGTCCTCGCGGTTGTCGCCGTCACCGCGCTGGTCCTCCTGCTGAACCCGGCGACGACCCGGGCCCTCGGGATCCGGGGGCCGGGCGACGTACAGGAGCAGAAGTAGCCGGGCCGGCGCCGACTGAACCGGAGCCGACTGGACCGGAAGCCAGTGGACCGGAAGCAGCGCCCGGACCCGAGGGCGGTGCCTTACTCCTCGACCAGGAGCTTCTCCCGCAGCTGGGCCAGGGTGCGAGCCAGCAGACGGGAGACGTGCATCTGGGAGATGCCGACTTCCTGGGCGATCTGGGACTGGGTCATGTTGCCGAAGAAGCGGAGGAGCAGGATGCGCTTCTCGCGGGGCGGCAGGTCCTCCAGGAGCGGCTTGAGCGACTCGCGGTACTCCACGCCCTCCAGGGCCTCGTCCTCCGCGCCCAGGGTGTCCGCGACCGCGGGCGACTCGTCGTCCGTGTCGGGGACGTCCAGGGACAGCGTCGAGTACGCGTTGGCCGACTCCAGGCCCTCCAGGACCTCTTCCTCCGAGATGGACAGCTTCTCGGCGAGCTCATGGACGGTGGGGGAGCGGCCGTGCTGCTGGGAGAGCTCCGCGGTCGCCGTGGTGAGGGCGAGGCGCAGCTCCTGAAGACGGCGGGGGACGCGGACCGCCCAGCCCTTGTCCCGGAAGTGGCGCTTGATCTCGCCGACGACCGTGGGTGTGGCGTAGGTCGAGAACTCGACGCCGCGATCGGGGTCGAAGCGGTCCACCGACTTGATCAGGCCGATGGTGGCGACCTGGGTCAGGTCGTCCAGCGGCTCACCGCGGTTGCGGAAGCGGCGCGCGAGGTGCTCGACGAGCGGCAGGTGCATCCGGACCAGCTGGTTGCGCAGCTCCGCGTACTCGGCGCTGCCCTCCTTCAGCGCGCGCAGCTCGACGAACTTCGCCCGCGCCCCGCTGCGGTCCTGGGGGTCGTGCTGTGTGCCCTGCACCCTCTGCTCGTCGTTCCGCTCGTGCTCGCTCATCGTCCCGCCCACCGTCACCAGACGCCGCCCTTCCGAGGACGTGGTGCTCCGTACGGCACCCTCCGGATCCCGTCGTCCGCCGGAGGGCGCGCCGCGCTCCCCGTCGTCGACCGGCTCTGTCCGCCGAGGCGCTCCGGCTGCCGCCGAGGAGTCGTCCTCAGGATGCGGCCGGGCCTGCTCGGGGATGCCGTCGACGCCGTCCGCCCAGTGCCGCGCCCCGCCCGGGCCGGTCTCCCCCAGGCTCTCGACTCCGTTCGAGCGGGGGGTGGCCCCGTCCTCGGCCGGAAGTTCCCGTGTGCCGCGCTCTTCGTCCCGCACCGGCCCTTCCCCGTTCCTCACGCCGGCCCGGGTCCCGCGCCGCGTTGCTTGTAGAGGCTGATCGAAACGGTTTTGTCGTCGTCGACGGCGGACGACACCTTGCCCGCGAGGGCCGAAAGGACGGTCCAGGCGAACGTGTCCCTCGACGGGGCGTGGCCGTCCGTGGTCGGGGCCGACACCGTGACCTCGAGTGAGTCGTCGACAAGCCGGAAGACACAGCTGAGCACCGAGCCGGGCACGGCCTGCTGAAGCAGGATCGCGCAGGCCTCGTCGACCGCGATGCGCAGGTCCTCGATCTCGTCGAGGGTGAAGTCCAAACGGGCCGCGAGGCCGGCCGTGGCCGTACGCAGCACCGACAGGTAGGCACCCGCGGCCGGCAGCCGGACTTCCACGAAGTCCTGGGTCGCGGGCTCGCCTGCGATCTGGGACACCCTCACCTCCAAGGTGGTACAAGCTCTTTCGGGGGCCGGGGGTCGCCCCCCGGGGTAACGCGCTACGTGGTTCAGCGGTGACGCTACCGCGCTCCCAAGCTCCGTGTCCTGGGGACCCCGCTCTGTGCTGTCACTCATAGTAAGCACATGAATACGCTCGGTGGCTAGGGGTCTGCGGGCCTCAAATAGGAAGAGCGCGCGCCGGATTGACGTACCCACACGTCAGACCGTCGAACCGTGTCACATGACTACGCGCTCGGGCCGCACATGTCATGTCCTTTCCTGTCCGACGGTCGCGCGCCCGGTGGACGCGCGTCACACAAGGACGTGGTCGACGAAGCACCAGCGCCAGCTTTCGCCCGGTTCGAAGGTCCGCATGACGGGGTGACCGCTCTCCTCATGGTGCCCGGTGGCGTGCCGGCCCGGTGAGGAGTCGCAGCAACCGACGTGCCCGCACACCAGACACAGCCGCAGATGCACCGGATGTGAACCGGCGGCCAGACACTCGCGGCAGGTGTCGCTCAGGGGCGACGGCTCGGGGTCCGGCAGCGCGGCGGTGTGCGTGCACTGTTTCATGAGTGCCAGGTTACGACGGGCGCGCGGAACACCGCGCGGAGACGAGGGTGGGCGGATTCCATGGACGTGTTGCCACTGCTGTTGCTGGTCGCGGGCAGTGCGGCCGTCGCGGGTGCCGCCCGCCGCACTCCGGTGCCGCCCCCGCTGGTGCTCGTCGCGGTGGGACTGGCCGTCTCGGCCGTGCCCGGGGTGCCCGGGTACGAACTCGACCCCCATGTCGTGCTGCCGCTGGTCCTGCCGCCGCTGCTGCACACGGCCGCCACGGAGAGCTCGTATCTGGACCTGAGGGCGCAGCTGCGGCCGGTGGCGCTGCTGTCGGTCGGCTATGTGCTCTTCGCCACCCTCGTCGTCGGCTGGGCCGCGTACCTGCTCGTGCCGGGGCTGCCGCTGACCGCCGCGCTGGTCCTCGGGGCGGTGGTGGCGCCGCCGGACGCGGTCGCGGCGACGGCGGTCGCGCGCAGGGTGGGGCTGCCGTCCCGGATCACCACGATCCTCCAGGGCGAGTCGCTGGTGAACGACGCGACGGCGATCACCGCGTACCGCGTGGCCGTCGCGGCCGCGATCGGCGAGGGGGCGAGCTGGTCGGGCGCGATCGCCGAGTTCCTGGTCGCGGCGATCGGCGGGATCGCCGTGGGGCTGGTGCTGATGGTGCCGATCCACTGGCTGCGCACCCACCTCAAGGAAGCGCTTCTGCAAAACACCCTCTCCCTGCTGATCCCGTTCGTCGCCTATGGGCTCGCCGAGTGGGTGCACGCCTCCGGGGTGCTCGCCGTGGTCGTCGTGGGGCTCTACCTGGGGTATCGCAACTGGCAGGTCGACTTCGCGACCCGGCTCCAGGAGGAGGCGGTGTGGCGGATGGTCGGCTTCCTGCTGGAGTCGGCGGTGTTCGCACTCATCGGACTGCAACTTCCGGTCGTCCTCAAGGGCCTCGGGGAGTACGAGGGGACGCGCGCCGCCTGGTACGCCGTCGTCGTCTTCCTCGTGGTGGTGGCGACCCGCTTCGTGTGGGTGTACCCGGCCACGTATCTGCCGCGGCTGCTGTCGCGGCGCATCAGGGAGCGTGAGGAGGATCCCGGCTGGAAGGGCCCGTTCGTCATCGCCTGGGCCGGAATGCGGGGCGTGGTGTCGCTGGCCATCGCCTTCTCGATCCCGATGACCGTGCACGGCGGCGAGCCCTTCCCCGAGCGCAACCTCCTGCTGTTCCTCACCTTCACCGCGGTCATCGGAACCCTGGTGGTCCAGGGCCTGTCCCTGCCCCCGCTGATCCGCCTGCTGCGTCTGCCCGGGCGCGATCGGCAGGCCGAGATCCTCGCCGAGGCCAACGCCCAGGCGCAGGCCTCCCGTGCCGCCGAGCAGCGTCTCGACGAGCTGATCGAGGACGAGCGCAACGCGCTGCCGCCGCCGCTGGCCGAGCGCCTGCGCATGGTGCTGGAGCGGCGCCGCAACGCCGTGTGGGAGCGGCTGGGCTCGGTGAACACCGTGACGGGCGAGACCATCGACGACACGTACCGGCGGCTCTCGCGGGAGATGATCGGCGCCGAGCGGGCCGTCTTCGTGAAACTGCGGGACGGGCGGTACATCGACGACGAGATGCTGCGGACCCTGCTGCGCAGGCTGGACCTGGAGGAGGCGGCGGCCTACCGGGAGACGGAGTGAGGGCCCGTGGGGTCGTCCGCGTGCCCTCAGGGTGGATGTCGGCGTGCTCTCATGGCGGGTGTCGGTGGGCCCTCACGGCGGGTGTCGGTGGACCGTGACAACCGTCGCCGTGCCGAGGGACCCGTCGGCGGGGATCCGTGAGGTCTGGGAGCTCCTGCCTCCCGCGAGCCGTTCGACGCCTGCGGCGCCGGGCTGGAGGCGGCCGTGCTCGTACCGGACGAAGCTCACCCGGGGCCCCGGGTGAGGTCCGTCCAGGCGCGCGTACCGCCGGTAGGTCATCGCGTCGCACCCCGAGTGCAAGTCCCTCTCCGGCCTGTACCCGGTGACCAGCGGACAAGGGCCGTCGTCCGCCGCGGCCGGGGAGCGGGCCACCGTGACCGTGGAGCGGTTCGCCCGGTCGGGCCCGACCTCGCAGCGGTCGAGCGCATCGGACGGGACGTGGCCACGGTGTCGCCGTACTCAGCTGCACGCGGGTGGCGGGCGGAGCCGTCCGGTCCGATTTCGGGAGGCCGGCGGCGGAATGTCAGTGGAGTACGACAAGATTCACTTGAGCAACACCCACGGGGCATGGAGATTCATGGAAACGGAACGGACACCGCTGGTCGGCAGACAGGCGGAGCTCGGTCAACTCGACCGGCTGCTGGGCCTGTTGGAACGGCCCGCGGGACCGGGCGGCAACGCGGGAGGGCGGCCCGCGGTGCTCGACGTCAGCGGTGAGGCGGGCATCGGCAAGAGCCGGCTGGTCCACGAACTCTGTCTGCGCGCGGCCGGGCACGGGGCGAAGGTGCTGCGGGGGCGGGCCACGGAGTACGAGCGGCACATCCCGTTCCAGCCGTTCACCGACGCCCTCGCCGACCTCGACAGCGAGGTGGTGGCGTCGTGCCCCGCGGTCGTCGAGGCCGCTCCCCTGCTGAGCGGTACCCCGTTCCTGGCGGACCGCTTCAGCCTCCACCGGGCCGCGGCCGCCCTGCTCACCCACGCGGGCAGCTCACCCCTGGTGGTTGTGCTCGACGACATGCACTGGGCGGACGCCGCGTCACTGGAGCTCCTCGACCATCTCGTACGGCATCCCGTGCGCGCCTCCGTTCTGCTGGTCGTCGCCCGGCGCGACCGGCAGACCCCGGCACCGCTCGCCGCGACCCTCACCCGGGGCACGGAGACGGGCGTGGTCCGGCGGGTGGCCCTCGGACCGCTCGGGGAACGCGAATGCCTCGAAGGGTTCACCCCGGACCTGGACCGGGCTCAGGCCGTACGGCTGTTCGCGGCCAGCGAGGGCAACCCGCTGTATCTGCTGACGCTGCTCCAGGCACTCCGTGAGGGCGCCTCGGTCAGCCATCTGTCCACCACCGGCCTCGGCGCCCTCCTGCTCCACGAGCTGACCCCGCTCACCGAGTCGCAGCGCCGGCTCGTCGAGGTCGTGGCCGCGCTCGGCGACCACGCCAGGCCCGGCCTGCTCGGCCCGGTGACCGGCCGTGAGGAGGCCGGGCTGGCCGCCGACCTGGCCGTCCTGACCCGTCGGGACCTGCTGCGCACCGGCCCGCAGGGGCGGCTGACGCTGCGCCACCCCGTGCTGCGGAGTCTCGTCCATGAGGGCACCGACCCCTGGCTGCGCGCGGAGACACACCGGCGGGCCGCCTCCGAACTGGCCCGTGTCGGGGCCCCGCTCGCGGAGCGGGCGCACCATGCCGAGCGCTCGCTGTCCGGCTGGGATTCCGACGCCGCTGCCGTGCTGACGGAGGCCGCCGAGCAGGCCGCCCACACGGCGCCCGCGAGCTGCGCCCACTGGCTGGAGGTGGTGCTCGGGCAGCTTCCGCACACACCGGAACACGCCGTGCGGCGGCGCGAGTTGATGCTGATGCGGGCCCGTGCGCTGGGCGCCTGCGGCCAGCTCCGCGCCAGTCGCGACCTGCTGCACCAGGTGATCGCCATGCCCGATCCGGAGAACGGGACGGCTTCGCGCGCCTCGGCCGTCGTCCTGTGCGCCGTCATGGAGCGGCACCTGGGGCAGTACTCGGAAGCGGTCGCGCTGCTCCGCCGCGAGCTGCACCGCGACCCGGAGCCGTCACCCGCCGACTATGTGGAACTGGGGCTGGAGCTGGGCTCCTCGGCCCCGCACGACACGTCGTACCCGACCGTGCGCTCCGACGTGGCCCGGACTCTGGCGGTGGCCCGCTCCCTGGGGAACGAGGCGGGTGTGGCGGGCGTGCTGACCGTCGCCGCGCTGGGGGAGGCGTACGAGGGCGAGACGGCCGTGGCGAGCGACTTCGCCCAGCAGGCGGCGGCCCTCGTGGACTCGCTGCCGGACGACGATCTGAGGGGACTGTGCGAGCCGCTGGCCCGGCTGGGCTGGGCCGAGGCGTTCCTGGAGCGGTTCGCCGACGCCGAGCGGCACGCCGACCGTGGTCTGGCCATAGCCCGCCGCACTGGCCAGCTCCATCTCCTGCCCCATCTGCTGCTCTGCAAGGCGCACGTCCGGGTGCAGACCTGCCGGCTGGCGTCGGCGGTGGAGCTGTCGGACGAGGCGGAGGACATCGCCCGCGGCATCGGCAGCGACGAACTCCTCGCCTTCGTCCTCGCGACGAAGGCCCACGCGCTCGTGGCCGCGTGCCCGCTGGGCGATCCCCGGCCCCTGGCCGTCGCCGAGGAGGCGGTGGCGGCGGCGGGTCTGGGTGCCAACTGGTGGGCGTCCATAGCCTGGTGCATGCTCGGCTACGCGGCGCTCATCAACGGCGACCCGGTCCGGGCCCGGGAGGCGCTGCTGCACGCGGGTGGCCCCGATCTGCGGCGGCTGCAGCCCTCCATGCGCCCGCTGTTCCTGGAGATCCTCGTGACCTCCGCCGTCGCCGAGGGGGATCTGGACGCGGCGGGCGGCTGGGCCGAGCGGGCCCGCGTCGAGGCCGAGCGGCTCGACCTGCCGGCCCAGCGCGCCTCCGCCCTGCGCAGCCAGGCCCACATACCGCACTCCCTCGGCGACACCAAGGCGGCGGCCGAGCTGTTCGCGGAGGCGGCCAGGGAGAGCGCCCGCAGCGGGGCGGCGTTCTGGGAGGCGTACTCCCTGCTCCTCGGCGCCCCCGTGCTGGCGGCGGGTCCGGACGACGGTGCGCGGCGCGGGCACGCCGCATGGCACCGCGGGCACCAGCTCGCCGCCGCCGGGGGCTCCAGGATGCTCGTGGCTCTGGCCGACATGATCCAGCCGACGGTGGCCGACGCCGCCGACGGCCCCGAGCGCCGGCTCGCCGAACTGACCGCCCGCGAACGGGAGATCGCCGACCTGGTCACCGAGGGCCTCACCAGCCCGGCCATCGCCGACCGGCTCTGTCTCAGCCGCCGCACGGTCGAGACCCATATCTCCAGGATCTACCGGAAGACGGGTGTCTCCTCGCGGGCCGCCCTGGCGGCACTGATGGCCGGGCGGGCGCCCGGGCCTTCGTTCACTGGTTGAACCATGCCTTCAGTGGTTGAACCACGCCTTGGCCTCCGCCGAGTTGAAGGCACGGATCACGACGAGAGCGAGGGCGATACCGGCGAGGAACTGGAGTGCGCCCGAGGTGACGCCGATCACTCCGCCGACCACGTTCAGGATCTGGACCGCGGTGGCCACGATGCGCACCGCCCTCCACCGTCCGGGGGCGAGCCCGGCGGCCACCGCCAGGACGACGCCCAGCCCCACATAGAAGATCGCGAGCCCGGTCAGCAGGCCGGTGCCCTCCTGGCCGTGGTCGGCTGCGTCCGCGGCGACGATCCACAGCGTTACGCCGCTGAGGACGGCCAGCGCGCCCTGGACCCAGAGCAGACCCACGCCCCACTTCAGGGAGCTCGGCATTCTGTCGGGCGTGTTTCGGCCCGTGTTCCCCGTGTTGAGTGTCGTCATGTCCATGTTGTAGCTGGGTGACGTGAGGGGACGCGTCGGTGAGGTTACGTAGGTCCGCTACGCAAACGCCGCACGTGCGGAGCGTGGTGCTCCGCCCTTTCGGCGCCAGGCATCCCTCAGCCGGCGAAGGGCGCCCCCGTGATCACCGCGGCTACGGTCGTCCCGCGAGGGAAGGCGTTCTCCCCGGTGAGGGCGGTGAGGGCGTACAGCACCTTGGCGACATAGAGACGCTCTACGGGCAGTCCGTGGCGCTGCTCGAAGTCCTCGGCGAAGGCGTCGAGTTCGGGAGTGGCGCGGGCGTAGCCGCCGAAGTGGAAGCGGCCGTCGAGGGACCAGTCGCCGCGCGGGCCGCCGAAGGCCCGTTGCTGGAGGGCCCGTATGTCGTCGGCCAGGAAGCCGCCTCGCAGGACGGGGACGCCCAGGGCCCGCCTGCCGGGGGCGAGGCCCGCGGCCAGGCCGGCGAGGGTGCCGCCGGTACCGCACGGGAGGGCGATGACATCGGCGTGGCCGCGCAGTTCCTCGCCGAGCTCCTGACAGCCGCGTACGGCGAGGGAGTTGCTGCCTCCCTCGGGCACGACATACGCGTCCTCGGCATCCGCGGCACGGAGGATCGCGGCCAGCGTCTCCGGGTCGGTCTTGCGGCGGTACACCGACCGCGCGACGAAGTGCAGCCGCATGCCGTCGCCCGCGCACCGGGCCAGTGACGGGTTGAGGGGGCGGTCGGCCAGCTCCTCGCCCCGCACCACACCCACCGTGGGTATCCCCAGCAGGCGGCCCGCGGCGGCCGTGGCCCGCAGATGGTTCGAGTACGCGCCACCGAACGTGACCACGGTGCGCCCCGCCGCGGCTCTCAGATTCGGGGCGAGCTTGCGCCACTTGTTGCCGAGAAGCTCGGGGTGTATCAGATCGTCCCGCTTCAGTACCAGCCGCAGCCCACGCCGCCCGAACCGCTCGTCCTCGACTTCGTACAAAGGAGACGGCAGCTGCGGGTGCAGGGAGGCCAGGCTGGTCACGGGTCCATTGTCGGACACGGGCGGGAGA
>NZ_VJZE01000369.1 GCF_009377205.1 Streptomyces phyllanthi | reverse complement strand
GGGAGGCGCCGGGGCCGGTACACAGGCGCCGAGTCGCACACCGATAGCTCGCACGGAGTAATCGTTTTGCGACGTCGAGTAATGAAATCCTACGGTGGCGCTACTGCCCCGGCCGTGGAGTTCACCGGCCCGAGACGGCAGATCCTTCCCCCGAACGAAAGGCCCCACCGTGAAAGCCCGTGTCATGTCCTCCCTGGCCCTCCCTGCCGCGCTGGCGACCGCCGGACTGCTCAACACCGCGGAGGCGGCCTACGCCGCCGCCCTCGGTACGGACACCGTGACGGCGTCGTCGGCATCCGCGCACCAGCAGCAGTCGATAAGCGGCGACGTCACGCTCACCCCCGGGTCAGGGCACCCCTGCACGCCGGTCGGCAACGTCACCGTCACCGACTACGGCCACTGCTGCACGCCCGTCGGCAACATCACGGTCACCGACTACAGCCACTGCTGCACGCCCGTCGGCAACATCACCGTCTGCGACTACGGGCACCACCAGGAGCACGGACAGCACCACCACGGCCGCGATCACCACCACAAGCAGCACCACGGGGTGAGGCAGCCCTCCATGTAGCACGCGATCCGACGGGTCTGCTGCGACGGGGCCGGCCCGCTCTCCGAGCCCGGCCCGGGGGGGGGCAGCAAAAGCAGGCACCGGACAACAACGGACGACACCGGACGACACGGAATTCCGCACATCAGCGAACCCGCCCCAGCGAACCCGAAAGACGGCGCATGTCCCACGGATCCGACCCTGTGGTCTCGGTGGTCATCCCCTGCCACGACTACGCCCGCTATCTGCCCGACGCCGTGTCCAGCGTCCTCGCTCAGACGTTCCGCGACTGGGAGCTCGTCGTCGTCGACGACGGCAGCACCGACGACACCGCCGAGGTGGCCCAGGGTCTGATCGCCCGTCACCCCGACCGGCGCATCAGGCTGGTCCGACGGGACAACGCCGGGGTCTCCGCCGCGCGCAACACCGGGATCGAGGCGAGCGCGGGACGCTACATCCTGCCGCTGGACGCCGACGACGTGATCGCTCCGACGATGCTCGAGAAGACCGTCGCGGTGCTGGACGGCGCCCCCGGCACCGCCATCGCCTCGACCGATGTGTTCACGTTCACCGACGACGACCTGCCCCCGCAGGCGATGCCCCTCCCCGCCTACAGCAGGGAGCTGATGCTCCAGCGGCTGATCATGTTCTACTGCTCGCTGTACCGCCGTGAGGCGTGGCAGACCGTCGGCGGGTACGACGAGAGCATGCGGGCGGGAGAGGACTGGGACTTCTGGATCGGCTGCGTCGAGCACGGCTTCGACGCCCACCACATCCATGAGCCCCTGTTCGGGGCGCGCAACAAGGACACCGGACTGCACCTGGAAGCCGCCGAGAACGACCTGGCCATCCGGGCCCGTATCGTGGCCAACCACCCCGGTCTGTTCAAGCCGATCACCCGCGGCTGGGCCCACGCCGTGCTCAGCCAGGACGCGGAGGCCTGTCTGCGGGACGAGCACGTGCCCGACGACATCCTCACCCGGGCCGCAGAGATGGACCAGTTCCTCGGCGCGGTCATGGCGCTGCAGCGCACGACGCGCGTGCAGTACTACCACATCCAGCGACTGGAGAAGGCGCTGGCCGAGCGGAGCGACACCGCGGCCATGGAGGTCGGAACCCGCCTCAGCAGCTCGTGAGCCCTGACGTCCCTGTGCACGGCGGGGTGCTGACAGGGTCGTACGGCGCTGAAAGGATCGCACCGCTGCCGGACAGGGCTGGGTGTGGAATCCATGACGGAACAGGTGCCCTCCCGGGAGTCGCACGCCCGTTTCGAGGCGCTGGCGCAGGCGGTGGTGGAGCCGCTGCACCGGTATCTGGTGCGGCGGGCGGATGCCGACGTGGCCGAGGACGTCCTCTCGGAGACGCTGCTCGTGCTCTGGCGTCGTATCGACGACGTACCGGGGCTCGGAGCGGGGCCCGTGGCCGACCCCGATGACGTACTGCCCTGGTGCTACGGCGTGGCACGGGGCTGTCTGGCCAACGCCCGCCGGGCGGACGGACGCCGGCTCCGGCTGGTGGAGCGGCTGACCCGGACGCGCGAGGCGCTCCCGACCGCACCGGCCGACCACACCGAGCTGCACGCGGCACTCGACAAACTCGGTGCGCTGGACCGTGAGGTGGTGCTCCTCTGGGCGTGGGAGGAGCTGACGCCGCGCCAGATCGCGGAGGTGACCGGCATGACCTCCAACGCCGTGAGCATCCGGCTGCACCGGGCGAAGAAGAAACTCGCCGCACTGCTGGAGCGAAAGAACGGCGCACCCGTCGGACATGAGACGGACGAAGGGAAGAAAGGAGCAGTCGGTGAACGACCTTGAGCTGCTGGCCCGCCTGAAGGCCGCGGACCCGGCACTGACCTCTGACGCTCCACTGCCCGACGTCAACCGTCTTGTGGAGGCCACGATGACCATCGACACCGGCACCCGACCGGAGAAGAGCACCAACGGCACCGGCACCCGACCGGAGACGAGCAGCGTCGAGACCGCCACCCGGCCGGCGAAGAGCACCCTGGGCGGAGGCCGGCGCCGCCTGCTCCCCATGGCGGCGGCCGCGGCTCTGCTCGTGGTGGGAGGCGGTGTCACCTGGGGAGTGATGGCCGCCGACGAGCGGCCGGACAGCGCCCGGTCCTCCTCGACCGCTCCGCTGGCTCTGACCGCCGAGGGCGCCGACGGGGCAACCCAAGCCCTGTGCGTGGAAGCCACCGTCGACCTGCTGCGCGGCTATCCCGTCGCCTTCGAGGGCACGGTGACCTCCGAGGAGGGCCTGCGGGTCGATCTCCGCGTCGACCACTGGTTCCGCGGCGGCGACGCCACCACGGTCAGGCTCACCCACCACGAGCTGCACCCGGAGGCGATCGCACTCAAGGTCGGTCAGCGCTACCTCGTGACCGCCGAGGACGGCGTGGTCCCGATCTGCGGCGGCACGATCGAGGCCACGGAGGAGACCAGGAGCCTGTACCGCCGAGCCTTCGAGAACTGAGCGAACCCTTGGGTCCGGACCTGATCCCGCCCACCGTGAGGCAGGCGCCACAAGGCCCCGCTGTAGCGTGACCGCATGGATGAACCCCGCATCAAGGTGTACGGCTCGGCCACCGAGATCACTGTCGCGGCCAACGCCGCAGGGCTGCGCGCCCTTGCCGAGCGACTCCTCGGCCTCGCCGATCCCGAACTCCGGGACGGCTACCACGAGCACCTCGAGAGCGGCATCAACCTCGAGGACGGCTCGATCAGCCTGATCCTGGCACGCGACGAAAGGCTGTAGACCTCGGTGCGGCCCGGCATCACGGTGCGGCGGGCGCCCTGGGACGCAGACCGCTGATGACCGTCACCGCACACACCTCACTCACTCGGAGGGGCATGAGGAGCGTGCCGGGACGGGGGCGGTTCCTCAGGGGCGGCTCGGCGTATGACGATCGGCGGGATCGGCCTGCTGCCGGGGATGTTGATGCGGATTCGGGTGGTCAAGGTAGGTGTGGTGGGACGGGGATCCGGTTTCGCATCGGCTTGGTGACTCCGGCGGGGTGCGAAGAACTCGCTGAGTGCTTGGTGGCTGGGGGGAGGCCGCCGCTCCGTCGTGTGTGCGCCGAGCGCGGTGACGGGTCCGGCGTTGGTGATCCGGGGCCAGGCGCCCGGGGTGGTCGTGCCGGTGCCCGGGGTGGTCGTGCCGGTGCCCGGGGCCGGGGGCGGGATGTCGTCGGCTTCGTGGTACTCGTGGCAGAGACGGCAACGGCCGTCCGCTGTCGTGGCAGCCGGTGGTGCCTGGTCGCTGATCGTCTCCAGGTTGTCGGCGTCCTGCGCCCGGGACGGGGACAGGCCGGACGGGAAGGGCCAGGAGCCTCCGGGGACCCGGCGCGGCAGCGTGGGGCGTTCCGCTGCTTCGGGCACTCGGAGTGACAGCGTGGGGGTGTCCTGGGGACTCGCCTCGGGCCGGTCCGGGAGGCGTGCGGCACTCGGTGCGACAGGGGCGTGGCTGCAGTCGCTGCACAGAGCGGCGCGCCAACCCGTGGAGTCGTCGTAGCCGAACGAGGGCCGCTGGCACTGCGGGCAGGAGAGAACTCCGCGTCGCTGCGCCTGGTCGACGAGAAGTTCTCGGGTCATCCGGGCAGCCTTGTGAGCCTCCGTGTCGCTGGTGTCGGGGATGTGGACGAGGAGCTTGAGACCTGGTTCCCGGCGGGCGGAGGACTCCAGGTCGCTCATGAGCAGTTGCAGGTCGCGCGGAGTGACACGGTCGTGGGTGGTCAGGCGGTCGAGGAGGCCGGACTGGCCGTGGTCGCGCAGGCGGCTGCGGGCGCTGCGCCGGTCGCGGTCCGCACGGTCCCAGGCCTTGCCCCATTCAGGGAGGTCCGACTTCCGGACACCGAAGACTTCCGCGAAGGCGAGGACGAAGAGGCGGCTGGGTGTGGAGCGGCCCTTCAGGACCCGCCCGGCCGTGCTGTGGGGCAGGCGTCCCAGGCCGCCTATCCGTGCGTCCAGGCTTCGCAGGGGCGGGCTGCCCCCGTTCTGGTAGAGGTCGACGATGGCGGAGTGCAGATCGGCGAAGTCCTTGACGACGCTGATGTGCACGCCGCCGCGGTGCCCGCTGAGAACACCCACGGCTCGGGCCTCGTCGCGACGTGCCAGTTTCCAGTACTTCTCGGCCTCTTTGACGGACAGGTCGCAGGCCCGGGCGTAGGCGAGAACAACGTCCAGGTTTCTGGGCACGCTGCGTCCGGACGCGGCGCGGGCCAGGGTGTCGGCGCTGAATTCCGTGCGGGCTGCGAGCTGTTCGTAGGTCAGCCCTGCCGCCTCGCGGCCGGCGCGAAGCCAGGCCGCGAGGGAGCGCAGGGTTCTGCCGCATTGGCCGATCGGGTTCTCACGGCGGCCCATCCGGCTGTCAGGCTCCCGTGGGTGCCGACTCGTCCCGGCCAGGTGCCGACTCGTCCCGGCCAGGTGCCGACTCGTCCCGGCTGGAGCCACGCAGCTGGCGCAGGAGCAGGACACCGAGTGTTCCTGCCTCTGCGATCAGGATCGCCACGCTGGCGGCCGGAAGGCCCACGGCGGCCAAGGCGCCCGCGACGACGATGATGACGATCAGGACGACGGCCTCCGGGCCGGTCACGGGACGCGGCCGGGAAGTGGCCGTGCCGCAGGGCAACAGGTTCAACGCTTCTCCATCGGTTCGTTCTGTGTAGTGCGGGCCAACGACGTTGTGGTGCAAGGCGGTTGCCGCCGCCTTCGTGGCAAGTGATGTTGCAGCATCTGCCGCCGGAGGGCTAACCCGCGGCAGGCGATTCCGCAGGAGCGTCCCTGCGGTGGTCTCGGCCCGGGCCACGACCTCCTTCGTCATGCCCGCTGGTCAGAGCACTGAGGCCGGATGATTAGCCGCAGATGTGTCCCACCTTTGTGACGTGCCGTCCCAGCCCTCGGAAAGATTTCCGCATCGGTGTCCCGCACGTTGGAGGAGGTTCTGGCCACTGGCTGAACTGCTCCGTCCCAGCTGAGAGCCATGGAAGCGACGAGGTTTCCGCAGTTCCGTCCTTGTGTTGACCTGACGGCACGCCATACCCGATCTTTGATCCTGCACCCGCAACGGCCCCGGGCCGGGGCGGTGCTTCTCCGATGTACTGCGGGCAATCAGTGATCCGGAGACGCAAAGAAGACGCGTTGCCGCGCGTCTTCACCAGGTCCTGGCGTCGCTCGCCGGCGCCAGGACCTTCTTCCGGACCGCGGGTCCGGCGCCGGTTCGTGGCAGGCCTGGAGACATACGACGGATGCCCGGCCGCGCTGTCGCTGACGAGACGCGGCTGCCACCCGCCCGTTCGCGCGGTGGCGTCCCGGTCTGTTGGACGAGGCGCGTTGTCAGTGGTGGCAGGCAGGATGACCGGCATGACAACACCAGTCGCAGTGATCGTGGATGCCGCCGCCTACGCGCGGGCGGTCGAGGATGCGGTGCGGGCGTCGGCCGCCTACTACACGGGCGGCACCTCGGTGCTGGATGACGACGCCTACGACCGGCTGGTCCGCGGCATTGCGGCCTGGGAGGCCGACCATCCCGACCAGGTGCTGCCCGAGTCACCGACCGGGAAGGTCGCCGGCGGTGCCGTGGAGGGGGACGTGCCGCACACGGTGGCGATGCTGAGCCTGGACAACGTGTTCTCGGCCGAGGAGTTCACCTCGTGGACGGCGTCGCTGGCCCGGCGCATCGGGCACGAGGTGGAGCAGTTCAGTGTCGAGCCGAAGCTCGACGGCCTGGCGATCGCCGCCCGCTACACCCGCGGCCGCCTCACCAGACTCATCACCCGCGGTGACGGGACGGCCGGGGAGGACGTCTCGCACGCGATCGGCACCATCGAGGGCCTGCCCGACGAGCTGACCGAGCCGGTCACGGTGGAGGTGCGGGGCGAAGTCCTGATGACCACGGCCCAATTCGAGCATGCCAACGAGGTGCGCACCGCGCACGGCGGCCAGCCGTTCGCGAATCCGCGCAACGCGGCCGCGGGCACGTTGCGGGCCAGGGACCGGGCCTACACCGTGCCGATGACCTTCTTCGGCTACGGTCTGCCGGCACTGTCCGGCACGGACGCCGAGCTCGCCGGGCGGCTGGGCGAGCTGCCCCACAGCGAGCTGATGAAGTGGACCGGAGAGCTGGGGGTGAACACCACCGCGAGCACCGCCGTGCCCGGTGTCACCGCCGGCACGGTCGAGGACGTCCTGGCGCGGGTGAAGGAGATCGCCGCGCTGCGGGCCGAGTTGCCTTTCGGGATCGACGGGATCGTCGTCAAGGCCGACCTGGCCGCCGACCAGCAGGCCGCCGGTTCCGGATCGCGCGCGCCGCGCTGGGCGATCGCCTACAAACTGCCCGCCGTCGAGAAGATCACCCGGCTGGTGGCGGTGGAGTGGAACGTCGGGCGCACCGGGATCATCGCCCCGCGCGGTGTGCTGGAGCCCGTGGAGATCGACGGTTCCACCATCACCTACGCCACCCTTCACAACCCGGCCGACATCACCCGCCGCGACCTGCGCCTGGGCGACCACGTCATGGTCCACCGCGCAGGCGACGTGATCCCCCGCATCGAGGCCCCCGTCGCGCAGCTGCGCACCGGCGGGGAACAGCCCATCGCCTTTCCCGAGGCGTGCCCGCGATGCGGAGCCGGCATCGACACCAGTGAGCAGCGTTGGCGCTGCGAGAACGGCCGCAACTGCCACCTGGTCGCTTCCCTGTCGTACGCCGCCGGCCGGGACCAGCTCGACATCGAGGGCCTGGGCCACACGCGCGTTGTCCAGCTCGTCGAGACGGGCCTGGTCACGGATCTCGCCGACCTGTTCACCCTCACCCGCGACCAGCTCCTCGGTCTGGACCGCATGGGCGAGACCAGCACCGACAACCTCCTGGCCGCGCTCGCCGCGGCGAAGGAGCAGCCGCTGTCGCGGGTACTGTGCGCGCTCGGGATACGCGGCACCGGCCGCTCCATGTCCCGCCGCATCGCCCGGTACTTCGCCACCATGGACAACATCCGCGCCGCCGACGCCGAAGCGATCCAACAGGTCGACGGCATCGGCAAGGAGAAGGCGCCGTCCATCGTCGCCGAACTCGCCGAACTCGCCCCGCTCATCGACAAACTCGCCGCTGCCGGGGTGAACATGACCGAGCCCGGAGCCACCCCGCCCACCACCGCGGACGGCGACGCGGACGGTCACACGCGGGGTTCGGAAGCCGGGGGCGGGCCGCTGACCGGGATGACGGTGGTGGTCACCGGCGCGATGACCGGCATCCTGGAGAAGCTCAGCCGGAACCAGATGAACGAGCTCATCGAGCGCGCGGGCGGACGCTCCTCCTCCAGCGTCTCCAAGAAGACCAGCCTGGTCGTGGCGGGCGAGAACGCCGGATCGAAGCGCGCCAAGGCCGAGACGCTCGGCATTCGCCTGGCCGGCCCCGACGAGTTCGCCGCACTCGTCGCCGACTACGTCAACTGACCTTTGGATCGCCGTGCGGAACTCGCCGAGGCCATCGGCACCGAGGCCGGGGCCCTCGTCCACCGGTCTGCCCCATGCGACCGAGAGGCCGCCCATGGGCCTACTCGTCGCTGCTGCTCGATCCGTTCCGGCCCCGGCTCCCCTTCATCCCCGCACTCAGCAGTTCGCCCGCCGTGACCGTCACGGTCGACACCACCCGGACCCAGCGGGGCCCGCCGCGCGCCGCCCACACCACACACACGCACCCGCCGACGACGAGCGCCAGGACACCGAGCAGCACCAGGATCATGTTCCCCCACCTCTGTGTTCGTACGGTTCCGGTGATCCTCTCAGATGCCCTGGTCCCCTACTCGCCCCAGATCTTCCGGTAGGCCTCGCGGTAGCCCTCGGCGTCCCAGGACAGTGCGCCACCGCTGTTGGCCGCGGTGGTGATGTGGACCGGGGCGACATATCCGCTGGCCGGTCTGCCGGAGAAGGCGCGGTTGAACTCGTCGACGATCTGCCAGCCCTGTTCGGACAGCGGCTCGGGCACGGTGGCCGCCTGGAACTCCCCGCCGTTGATCCGCCGGAAGGCCGAGGCGTCGCCGTCACCGGCACCGATGTTGTACGGCGCGCCGGTGCCCTGCTTGCCGGCGGCGCGCAGCGCGGGGGCCGCGTGGTCGAAGTACAGGTCGTTGATGGCGGCGGAGTGGGTCCACTTGGCGCCGAACCGGGAGAGGAGGGAGGAGACCGCCTTGACGGTGCGGCTGTTGGCCCGCGGGATGGGGATGTCCTCGTAGCTCAGCAGGGTGACGTCGGAGCAGGTGGAGAGTCTCTTCTTGATCAGTTCGGACTTGCGCTTGGCGAAGGGTATCGACATGTCGGTGAACAGCACGACGCCCGCACGGCCGTTGGACCGGGCGATGATCCAGTCGGCGCTGATCTGCGCGACGTCCTCGACATCGGTGGTGATGTTGCTGAAGAGCTTCGGGTCCGCCTCGGGGCCGGGTGCGGTGACGGAGTGCCAGCCGATCAGCGGGATACCGGCGGCGTTGGCCTGCCGCACCTGCTGGGGAGCGGTTGTGGGGTCGAAACCGCCGAGGACGATACCGGAGGGCTTGAGGGCGATGGCCTTCGCGAGCGCGGCCTGGATACCGAAGGGCGTGCCTTCGCCGTTGATGACGCGGACGCGCCAGCCGATGATGTCCGCGGCTTCCTGAACGCCCTTGGCGACACCGGCGACACCGGGGTTGGTCATGGTCTGGGCGACGTAGACGATCGTCTTGCCGGGGAAGGCCTTGGGTCCGGTGGTGGGGCCCGACCAGGGGGCGTTGATGTTCTCGGCCTTCTTGACGGCCTGTTTCGCCTTGGCGAGGGCGGCGGGGCAACCGCTTTCGGAGGAGCCGGCCGTGGCCGCCTCGGGGGTGGAGCCTCTGTTGCAGCCGGTGACGGCGGTCGTCACGGCCAGAAGCGCGGCTGCTGTCGCTACCGCCTTGCGAGTGGGGTGCACGGGATGTCTCCTTGCGGGGCAAGAGAACGT
>NZ_VJZE01000368.1 GCF_009377205.1 Streptomyces phyllanthi | reverse complement strand
ACAGAGATGGGACTGCAGCCACTCCCGCACCTCACTCCGGAACGCCTCGCCCTCAACACCGAACCCGAAGTCCACGGTTCCCTCCTCACGCAGGCCGAGCGAAATGAAAGGGGCGCGGGGCCGTGTCATTCATGCGGCTCCGCCGCGATGGGGGTCCCCCCTGTTCGAGCGAAGCCGAGAACTTGGGGGAGCGACCAGCCACGTCAAACCCGCACACGCCCGTACGACGAACCCCGCCACCCCTCAGGCGTTGGGCCGAGCCCCCTCGGACGCCGCCCGGGCCATCTCCTCCAGCCGCGCGAGCATCGGCATCGGATCCACCCCCACACTCCCCGGCAGCACCTCGGCGATCCGCTCCGGCGTCCAGGAGCCCTCCGCGAAAGCCGAACGCAGTTCCCGCGGCTGCGCCCACACCGCGATCTTCGGTCCCGCGACCGTGTACACCTGCCCGGTGATCCGCTCCTCCCGAGCCCGGTCGCTCAGGAGGTAGACCACCAGTGCGGCGACGTCCTCCGGTTCGCCGATCTCCGAAAGCTCCATCGGCACGTTCGCGGACATGCGCGTACGCGCGACCGGCGCCACCGCGTTCGCCGTCACCCCGTACTTGTGCAGCCCAAGCGCCGCACTCCGTACGAGCGAGATGATCCCGCCCTTGGCCGCGCTGTAGTTGGCCTGGGCAACCGAACCCTGGTGGTTGCCACTGGTGAAGCCGATGAGGGTGCCGGACTTCTGCCTGCGCATCAGGGCCGACGCGGCGCGGAACACCGTGAAGGTGCCCTTGAGATGGGTGGCGACGACGGGGTCCCACTCCTCCTCGGACATGTTGAAGAGCATCCGCTCGCGCAGGATCCCCGCCACGCACACCACACCGTCCACCCGGCCGTACGCCTCGACCGCCGTGTCCACGACGCGCTGTCCGCCCGCCATCGTCGACACGTCGTCGGCCACGGCGACCGCCTCTCCGCCGGCCGCCACGATCTCCTTGACCACGGCCTCGGCCACCTCGCTCGTCGGCTCCGAGCCCTCGATGGACACCCCGTAGTCGTTGACGACGACCCGCGCTCCCTCGGCCGCCGCCGCGAGGGCCACGGCCCGTCCGATCCCGCGTCCGGCACCCGTCACGGCGACGACCTTGCCTGCCAAGAAGTTCCCCACGCCGGGCCCCTTCCCGTCGTTTCTGACGGACCGTTAGATTTGATGGAAGCGATTCTACGACCCGTCAGATACCTGGAGACAAGACCCCGGTCAGGACCACGACAAGACTCGTCCGGGAGCACGGGGAAAGGGCGGGCGCCAGCTGGGAGGGCCCATGTCGCTGCCGGACGAGTTCCACCGGATCGCCAAGCGCGTGAACAACTGGGGCCGTTGGGGGGCCGACGACGAGATAGGGACGCTCAACCTGATCACCGACGACGTCGTACGGGACGCCATCGCCTGCGTACGAACCGGGCGGCGTGTGCCGCTCGCGCTCCCCCTCCGGCAGGACGGCGTCCAGACCGGCATGATCCCCGGGCGGGTCAATCCCCTGCACGTCATGGTGCAGATCAACCAGGAGATCTTCGGCCCCGGCACGGTCGCGTGCAGCGACGACGCCGTGACCATGGGACTGCAGGCCGCCACCCACTGGGACGCCCTCACCCATGTCTCCCACTCGGGACGGATCTACAACGGCCGCCCGGCGGACACCATCACCCCCCACGGCGGTGCGGAGTTCAGCGGGATCGACAAGGTACGGCACCTCGTGTCGCGCGGGGTGCTGCTCGACATCCCACGCGCCCTCGGCCTGGAGCGGCTGGCCGGCGACCACGCGGTCACACCGGAAGACCTGGAGGCGGCCGAGGAGTTGGCGGGCACACGGGTGCGCAGGGGGGACATCGTCCTCGTACGCACCGGGCAGATACGGGCCTGTCTCGACGGTGACACGCACGCGTACGCGTACCCGTCACCCGGCCTCTCGATCCGCACGCCCGAATGGTTCCACGCACGGGATGTGGCGGCCGTCGCCAACGACACGCTCACCTTCGAGGTCTTCCCGCCGGAGATCGAGAACCTGTGGCTGCCCGTGCACGCCCTCGACCTCGTCGAGATGGGGATGCTCCAGGGCCAGAACTGGAATCTCGAAGAGTTGTCCACAGCCTGTGGACAAGAAGGCCGCTACAGCTTCCTGCTGTCGGCGACGCCCGAGCCGTTCGTGGGCGCCACGGGAACACCGGTGGCACCGGTGGCCGTCCTGTGAGTCCTCGGCGCCGGCGGTCGTCCCGCGAGCCCGCGACGCCCTCCGCCGTCCCGAGAGCCCGCACGGCCGCACCCCGCCTCGCACGGCGCCGCCGAACCACCCCGCCCTGATCCTCCGGTTGGCGGCGCGCCGACGCTCGCCCCGAGCACGGCATCGCGCGCCGCCATCCGGCTCCGGCGCATCCGCCCTGCCCCCCGGACAGCCCCCGCCTGGCGGGTCGTCCGGCCCTGTGGGAGCCGACGCCGGATCACGACCCACGCTCGTCGAGGGCTCCCGTCACCGAAGTCCTCGTCGTCCCCTCGCGGCGAATCGCTGGACACAAGCGTGATCAAACGGACACGACACGTCAACACCTGTTCGAGTATTTGCCCGTTAAGGACGGTTTCACGGCGGCGCGTACGGGAGCACATCCGGGCGCACCCATCCCGGTCCGCCGGAGGCGCCATCCACGCGCGTACACCCCGCGCGCAGGCGTGTGCGGCGCGAACACCCCGGCCATCACACGCGCCGGGTATCGAGCAGCCCGCCCGTCCAACACCCTGGCCGTGAGCTCACCCTGGCCGTCAGCTCGCCCCGGCCGTCAGCTCGCCCCGACCGTCACGCTTCGACGAGGCCGGAGCCCCTACACCGCCTCGTACGCGAATCCCTCGCACGCCACGGCACTCGAGACGGAAGCCGAGACAGGAGCACTGACCGCACTCGGGCGGGCCTCGGGCACGCACCGGTCCAGTTCGCACCAGATGCGCTTGCCGACGCCCTCGGGGATCCAGCCCCAGCGGTCGGCGAGCCCCTCGACGAGGGCCAGGCCGCGCCCGTTCGTCTCCTCGCTCTCCGCGCACCGGGGCACGGGGGGACGGGCGCTGGAGTCGGCCACCTCCAGACGGACCGTGCCCGCCGAACCGTCACACGCCCCGGACAGCAGCAGCCGCAGCACGGCCGGGCAACCGGTGTGCACCACGGCATTGGTGACCAGTTCGGACACGAGCAGGATCAGCACCTCGGACAGTGGCTCGTCGGCCTCTATCCCCGACCCGGCGAGCCGCGAACGGGCCCATCGCCGGGCGCGCCCCACCTCCGCGGGGTCGGGCCGGATCTCCAGCTGCACTTGAAGCACCTGCACCGCTCACACCATCCGAACCGGCGGACACATCGCCCCGCGCCTCGACAAGGCCACGATCGTGGTCATCTTCCGCCCGGCCACCGACTGCGGGGCCGGGACAGGGATCACCGACCGTGATCCCCTTACACGAAAGCATGGTTGACGTACAGTCACCCCGCCAAGCGCTTCGGGCATATTCCAGCGCGAAGGAGTACGCGTGCGGCATACTGTGCGACGCTCGTCGCGGGGAGTCGAACAGACGGGGCCGAACCCCCGTTCACCTGTGCGAGCGGCATGCGTCGCCGGATCCGGGGCCGCCGCCTCGTGGGCAACTCCGGGATGGCTCGACCTCGAAACCACTCGCATCTCACACAAGGTACCGGAGTGGACGTCCGACGACAGGGCGTGACAAGTCACGCGTAGGACACGACCCGGTATCAACGCTCGGTAATTCCGGTATGCCACGATCCGTAACACCCGTCGCGTCAGCCCCACGAGCCCCCTGGTCAGGCCGCCATCGCCTCCCGATCAGCCAACAAGTCGCCCGCGAGCGTTTCCTCACTTTCCGTCACATCGCCGCTACGGCACGACCGAACCCAGGCCCGCTTCAGGTGCAGATGCACGTCGGACTCCCAGGTGAAGCCCATACCGCCGTGCACCTGGAGGCAGTCACGGGCTCCACGGACGGCGGCCTCGTCGGCGAGCAGCCGGGCCGCCGCGATGTCCCGCGGATCGGCGGTGACGGCCGCCGCGTACACCGCCGCACGCGCGGTCTCGACCCGCACCAGCATGTCCGCGCACAGATGCTTGACCGCCTGGAAGGCCCCTATGGGCTGTCCGAACTGCTCTCGCGCCCGGGCGTGTTGCACGGCCAGCTCGCAGGTGCGGGAGGCCGAACCGAGCTGCTCGGCGGCGGTCAGCAGAACGGCCACGGGGTCGGTCGAAGAGCCACCCCCACCGTGATCCGGCACCCGGTGCAGCGGCGTCAGCGGGTCCACCGACCGCAGCGGTTCGGCCCCGGACGCGTCCCCCCGTACGACGTCCGCCTCGTCCAGCCACTCCACGAGCCCGCCCTGAACGGCGGTCACCACGGTCTCGCCCGTCGCGGCGCCCGGCACCCGTGAGCAGGCCGCGAGATGCGTGGCCACCACAGGGCCCGGCAGCAGTACCCGGCCGGCCTCCTCGAAGGCCAGCACCGCCTCGGGCAGCCCGAGTCCCACGCCGCCCTCCGCCTCGGGCAGCCGCAGCGCGAAGAGCCCGGCCTCGCCCAACTCGCGCCACAGGGCGCGATCCAGTCCCGGGGAGTCCACCGCGGCCCGCAGCGCCTCCCGCCCGAAACGCCCTTCGAACAGCTCGCGCACCCCGCCGCGCAGGGCTCGCTGGTCATCGGTGAGTTGGAAGTGCACGACGGGTCACCGTCCCTTCGGCAGGCCCAGGATGCGCTCGGCCACGATGTTGCGCTGGATCTGCGAGGTCCCGGCCGCGATGGTGTACGACAGGGACGACAGCCGCTCGGGCACCCATGACCGGCCGAGGTCGAGCGCCTCGACGCCCAGCACGTCGGCGGCCGCGTCGTACAGCTCCTGCCGCGCGTGCGAGTAGCGGAGCTTGAAGACCGACCCGCCCACCCCCGGAACCCCGCTCTTCCGCTCGGCCTCGCCGACGTTCCACTGCGTCAGCCGCCACAGCGCGCGGAACTCGGCGTTCAGACGGCCCAGCCTGCGTCTGAGCACGGGATCGTCCCAGCGGCCGTTCTTCCGGGCCTCGCGGGCCAGCTCGCCCAACACGCGTCGGCACGCGACCACTTCGCCCACGAACGCCGTGCCCCGCTCGAACGACAGCGTCACCATGGTCACCCGCCAGCCGTCGTTCTCCTCCCCGACCCGGTGGGACACCGGCACCCGCACCTCGTCGAGGAAGACCTCCGCGAACTCCGCCGACCCGGCGAGGGTAGTCAGCGGCCGTACGGTGATCCCGGGCGCGTCCATGGGCATCGCGAGCCAGGTGATCCCTCTGTGCCTGGGCGCCTGCGGATCCGTACGGACCAGCAGCTCGCACCAGTCGGCGACTTCCGCGTGGGAGGTCCAGATCTTGGACCCGCTCACGACGTACGCGTCGCCGTCCCTCCGCGCGCGCGTGCGCAGCGCCGCGAGGTCCGAGCCCGCGTCCGGCTCGCTGAAGCCCTGGCACCAGACCTCCTTGCCGCGCAGGATGGGCGGCAGCCAGCGCGCCCGCTGCTCCGGCGTCCCCTCGGCGGCGATCGTGGGCCCCGCGTGCAGCAGCCCGACGAAGTTGGCTCCGACGTAGGGCGCACCCGCCCGTTCCGTCTCCTCCAGGAAGATCAGGTGCTGGGTGGGCGTGGCCCCCTGTCCCCCGGCATCGGCCGGCCAGTGCAGTCCCGCGTATCCGGCGTCGTACAGCGTCCGCTGCCAGCCGAGGTCGTAGGCCCGGCGCGCCGGCCAGTCGGCGGGGGACGGCTTCGGCGGCAGCGCGGGCAGCACCTTCGCCAGCCACTCCCGCAGGCGCGCCCGGAAGTCCTCCTCCTCGGGCGTGTACGTGAGGTCCATGGCGTGTCCGATACGTCCGGCGCGGCTACTTGTCGAAGGCCAGGTCCAGCATGCGGATGGCGTTGCCGCGCATCAGCTTGTAGACGGTCTCGTCGTCGAGGCCCTTCACATGGTCGAGGGCGACCTCCCTGGTGTGCGGGAAGGTCGAGTCCACATGCGGGTAGTCGGTCTCGAAGGTCGCGTTGTCCCGTCCGACCACGTCCAGCGACGCGACCCCGTGCTTGTCGCGGAAGAAACAGCAGAAGATCTGCCGGTAGTAGTACGTCGACGGCGGCTCGGGGATCCTGTCCCGGACCCCGCCCCAGGCGCGGTGCTCCTCCCACACGTCGTCGGCGCGCTCCAGGGCGTACGGGATCCAGCCCATCTGGCCCTCGGAGTAGGCGAGCTTGAGGCGCGGGAACTTGACCAGCACCCCGCTGAAGAGGAAGTCCATCATCGAGGCCATCGCGTTGTTGAAGGAGAGCGAGGCCTGGACGGCGGGGGGCGCGTCCGGGGAGGCGGCCGGCATCTGCGAGCTGCTCCCGATGTGCATGTTCACGACCGTCCCGGTCTCCTGGCAGACCGCGAAGAACGGGTCCCAGTAGCCGGAGTGGATGGAGGGCAGGCCCAGATGGGTGGGGATCTCCGAGAAGGTCACGGCCTTCACCCCGCGGGCCGCGTTGCGCCGGATCTCGGCGACCGCGAGGTCGATGTCCCACAGCGGGATGATGCACAGCGGGATCAGCCGGCCGCCGCTGTCGCCGCACCACTCCTCGACCATCCAGTCGTTGTAGGCGCGCACACAGGCCAGCGCGACCTCCTTGTCGTGCGCCTCGGCGAACGTCTGTCCGCAGAAGCGCGGGAAGGTCGGGAAGCAGAGCGACGCCTCGACGTGGTTGAGGTCCATGTCCCTGAGCCGCTCGACGGGGTCCCAGCACCCGCGTCGCATCTCCTCCCGGGTGATGCCCTCCAGCGTCATCTCGTCGCGGTCGAAGCCGACGGCGGCGATGTTGCGCTTGTACGGGAACTTCAGGTCCTCGTAGATCCACCAGTCGGTGGGCGGGCCGTCCGGGTCCATCGTGATCTGGTACTTGCCGCCCACGTAGGCGAGCTCGCCGATCCCCGCGGTGAGCGGCTTCGGCCCGCGGTCCTGGTACTTCCCGGGCAGCCAGGTCTCGAAGAGGTGCGCGGGTTCGATCACGTGGTCGTCGACGCTGATGATGCGGGGCAGTTCCGTCATGAGTCCCCTCCGCCTGATGTACACACCCAGGATTTCTGATGGCCCGTCAGATCTGGCTCCACGGGAAGGCTATCCCCGGACCCCTGGACCGACAAGGCGCAGCGCCCTACGCTTCGGCCACCATCTGACTGACCGTCAGCTATCAGGGGGCCGAACGTGAACGACACCGCACACTCTCTGGGCGCCTCCCGCACCTTCTGGGAGCTGGTCTCCCGCCGCGCCGATCTCACCCCCGACCGGCCCGTCCTCCTCCAGGACGACCGCACCCTGAGCTTCGGCGAGCTGCGCGAGCGGGCCGAGCGGGTGGCGGCCGGGCTGTACGACACGGGGGTGCGCCCCGGCACGGTGGTCGCCTGGCAGCTGCCCACGCGGATCGAGACCGTGCTGCTGTCCCTCGCGCTGGCCCGTCTGGGCGCCGTGCAGTCACCGGTCATCCCCTTCTACCGGGACCGCGAGGTCGGCTTCGCGCTGCGGGAGTCCAGGGCCGAGTACGTCGCCGTGCCCGGCGAGTGGCGGGGCTTCGATCACACCGAGATGGTTCGGCGGCTGGGCGCGAAGGGGATCTTCGAGGCGTACGACCGTCTGGCGGACGGCGACCCGTCCGTACTCCCCGCACCGCCCTCCGACGGCACCTCGGTCCGCTGGATCTACTGGACCTCGGGCACCACGTCCGACCCCAAGGGCGTGCTCCACACGGACCGCTCACTGATCGCGGGCGGCTCGTGCCTGGCCCACGCGCTCCACCTCACAGCGTCCGACGTGGGCTCGATCGCCTTCCCGTACGCCCATATAGGCGGCCCCGACTACCTGGTGATGCTGCTGCTGTACGGCTTCCCGGCGGTGCTGTTCGAGCACTTCGCACTGCCGGCCGCGCTGGAGGGGTACCGCAGGCACGGGGTGACGGTGGCCGGCGGGTCCACGGCCTTCTACTCGATGTTCCTCGCCGAGCAGCGCAAGCAGCCCGGCACCCCGGTCGTTCCGGCCCTGCGGCTGCTGGCGGGCGGCGGGGCACCGAAACCGCCCGAGCTGTACCACTCCGTCGTACGGGAGATGGGCGTCCAGCTCACGCATGGATACGGCATGACCGAGGTGCCGATGATCACGATGGGGGCACCGGACGACTCGGCGGAGAACCTGGCGACGACCGAGGGGCGCCCACCGGAGGGGATGGAGATACGGATCGTCGACCGGGCGGGGGCCGCCGTGCCGTACGGCGTCGACGGGGAGGTACGGCTGCGCGGGGAAGCCGTGTGCCAGGGGTATCTGGACCCGGGGCAGACGGCGGAGGCGTTCGACGAGGACGGGTTCCTGAGAACCGGCGACCTCGGGCACCTCACCGCGAGCGGCCACCTGGTGCTGACCGGCCGCCTGAAGGACGTGATCATCCGCAAGGGCGAGAACATCTCCGCCAGGGAGATCGAGGACCTGCTGCACCGGCACCCGGCGGTCGGGGACGTCGCCGTGATCGGCCTGCCCGACGCGGAGCGCGGCGAACGGGTCTGCGCGGTGGTGGAGCAGCCACCGGGCGCCGAGCGCCCGACCCTGGCCACGCTGACCTCGTACCTGCGCGCGGAAGGGCTGTCCGTGCACAAGCTGCCGGAGCAGCTGGAGGTGGTGGACGCCCTTCCGCGCAACGAGACCCTGCGGAAGGTGCTCAAGTACAAGCTGAGGGAGCGCTTCTCGGGGACTACTCCGGCACCGTGAAGTAGCGCGCGAACGCCGTCACGACCTCCGTCTCGCCCACCTTGCCGTCGGCGTCGGCGTCGAGGGTGGCGGCGGCCGCGGTGGCGGCCTCCTCGGGCACGCCGAGGGCCTTGAGGACACGGGCGGTCTCCTCGACCGTGGCCGAGCCGTCCCCGTCGGAGTCCGCGACGGCGAGAGCCGCGTGCAGGAAGGGGCGGGCGATCTCGGCGAACCGGTCGGGGTTGTCGCGCAGGCGCTTGACCGCGCCGTTCACAAACTCGTCCCGGGTGATGCGCTGGTCGCCGTCCCGGTCCGCGATCCCGGCCATGCCCTGCCAGAAGGCCTCCGCGCCGCCGTAGAGGGCCTGGCCCTTGTCCGACCGGGGCGTGGTGGCGAACTCGGCGAGGACCGCCTTGGCCGCGGCGCTGAAGTCCGCCCGGTCGATATAGCCGTTGCCGTCCTGGTCGAAGCCGGCGAACCGGGCGGCGATCCTGCGCTCGTTCTCGGTGCTGACCATGTCTTTCGGGCCCGCCTTACCTCATCACGTGGGGTGCGTCTCGCAGGAGCGTACGACGTCAGGAGCCATGCCGGAGCGGGAAAACGACCCTTGTGCCAAGACCGGTGGAATTTTGCGACAACAGCGTGGCTCCTGTGTCAGTTGCCGCACGGGCTGTGCGCAGTTCGTAGCGGCACGTGGTGGTCCGGTGTGGTCCGTGGAGGGGGGACGGC
>NZ_VJZE01000367.1 GCF_009377205.1 Streptomyces phyllanthi | reverse complement strand
CCAGGTACCCGCCCGGCCGGCCGAGGCCGAGCCCGAGGAGGACCTGAAACCCTGGCAGACCGACATCACCCGCGCCCCCATCGCGACCAAGATCGTGGTGGCCGGGGGCTTCGGCGTCGGCAAGACCACCCTCGTCGGCGCCGTCTCGGAGATCACGCCCCTGCAGACGGAGGCGCTGATGACCGAGGCCAGCGAGGGCACCGACGATCTGACGGCCACCCCGGGCAAGACCACCACCACGGTGGCCATGGACTACGGCCGCATCACGCTCGACGACGACCTGGTGCTCTATCTGTTCGGCACGCCCGGCCAGCAGCGGTTCTGGTTCATGTGGGACGACCTGGTGCGCGGCGCGATCGGCGCGGTCGTCCTCGCCGACACCCGGCGGCTCACCGACTGCTTCCCGGCGCTCGACTACTTCGAGAGCTGCGGAATCCCGTACGTCGTGGCGGTCAACCACTTCGACGGCAGCGAGCGGTTCGAGGCCGAGGACGTGCGCGAGGCCCTCACCGTTCCCCCACATGTACCTGTCATGATCATGGACGCGCGGCGCCGGATATCGGTCGTGGAGACCCTGCTGGCGCTCTGCGCCCACGCGATAGCAGTCATGCCCGAGTAAGCGACCCCGAGGAAGTGCAGGCACGTCCCGGAGCCGCTCCCCACCAGGAGAACAGCCCCCGTATGCGGAAGATACTCGTCGTCGGAGCCGGCCAGTCCGGACTCCAGCTCGCCCTCGGACTCCAGTCGCACGGGTACGAGGTCACCCTGATGTCCAACCGGACCGCGGACGAGATACGCAGCGGCCGGGTCATGTCGACGCAGTGCATGTTCCACACGGCACTGCAGCACGAGCGCGACCTCGAACTGAACTTCTGGGAGTCACAGGCCCCGAGGATCGAAGGGCTGGGCGTCTCCGTCGCCGGCCCGGAGTCACAGCGCGTCATCGACTGGGTGGGGAAGCTCGACGGGTACGCCCAGTCGGTCGACCAGCGGGTGAAGATGGCCGGCTGGATGGAGACCTTCGCCCAGCGCGGCGGCCAGCTCGTCATCCACGGCGCGGCGGTCTCCGACCTCGACTACTTCTCCCGCACCTACGACCTCGTCCTGGTCTCGGCGGGCAAGGGCGAGCTGGTGTCGATGTTCGGCCGCGACGCCTCCCGCTCGCCGTTCGGCGAGCCACAGCGCGCCCTCGCCGTCGCGTACGTCCACGGCGTCGGCCCCCGCCCCGAGCACCCCGACTTCGACGCGGTCCGCTGCAACCTGGTGCCCGGTGTCGGCGAGCTCTTCGTGATGCCGACGCTCACCACCTCCGGCCGCGCCGACATCCTGTTCTGGGAGGGCGTACCCGGAGGCCCGCTCGACGTCTTCGACGGCGTCAACGACCCGGCGGAGCACCTCTCCCTGACCCTGGAGCTCATGGAGCGGTTCACGCCCTGGGAGTACGCGCGGGCCACCAAGGTCGAACTGACCGACGCGGGCGGCGTGCTGAGCGGCCGTTACGCCCCCACCGTGCGCAACCCGGTGGCCCACCTCCCCGGCGGAGGCCTGGCCCTGGGCGTGGCCGACGTGGTCGTCGCGAACGACCCGATCACGGGCCAGGGCTCCAACTCGGCCTCCAAGTGCGCGGCCGCCTACCTCGCCTCGATCCTCGAACACGGCGACAAGGAGTTCGACGAGGCCTGGATGCGGCGGACCTTCGACCGCTACTGGGACACGGCCCGGCACGTCACCAAGTGGACGAACGCCATGCTCGGCGTCCCCCCGGAGCATGTCCTCCACCTCATCGGCGCGGGGGGCGCCCTGCAGCCGGTCGCGGACCGCTTCGCCAACGGCTTCAACGACCCGTCCGACTTCGAGAACTTCTTCTACGAGCCGGAGAAGACCGAGGCCTACCTCGCCTCGCTCACCGGCGCCGCCGCCGAGGCGTAACCCTCGTCGTCCCCGTCCAGCGCCCCCTCGGGAAGCTCCGGCGGCGTGTACCGCGCCAGGGGCTCCCCGAGGGGGTCGGGCCGTACGGCACCCAGCACCGGGTTGGCGGCCAGGGGCGACACCTTGACCTTCGCCCCGGGCCGCGGCGCCTGTACGACCAGGCCGTTGCCCAGATAGAGGGCGACGTGGGTGGCCTCCGGGAAGTACACGACGAGATCCCCGGGCCGCAGCCGCTCCATGGGCACGCGTTCGAGCTGCTCCCACTGCTCCTGGCTGGTCCGCGGGATCGGCAGTCCGGCGTGCAGCCAGGCCTGCGAGGTGAGCCCGGAGCAGTCGTACGCGTCCGGCCCCTCGGCACCCCACTCGTACGGTTTGCCGATCTGCTCGACGGCGTACCGCAGCGCCGCCGCCCCCTGCTCGGTCGGTGGCCGTACGGTGCTCACCGCCCCCGAGGCCACGAGCTTCTTCTGCGCCCCGGTCTCCTGCTCCTTCTCCAACTCGGTGATGTCGTCCAGCTGTTGGTCGCTGAGCGAGGCCAGCAGCTCCTCGACCTCCTTGAGCCGCTTGCGCACCCCGTCCCGCTGCTTCCTGCGCCGCTCGGAGAGGACGAGCTGCTCGTCGAGCGCCTTGCGCGCCTTGCGGGCCAGCGCGTCGGTCTTCGCCTCGTCGCCCATGAGCCGGTCCACGGTCTCCGCGCGCTCCAGCGCCACCTGCCCGATCACATGCCCCTGGTCGAGCGCACGCTGCGGATCGCGGGCCAGCAGCAGCCGTAGGTACGGGGAGATGTCGGTACGGCTCTGGTACTGCTGACGGGCGAGCCGGCCGGCGTCACTGCGGCTGTCGTGCAGGGAGAGCCGGGCCCGGGCGAGTTGCCGGTCGGTCCGCGTGACCTCGGCGCGCTGCCTGTCCAGCTTCTCCTCGGTGGCGTTGTAGGCCTCGGTGGCCTTCTCGGCTTCGCGGTAGAGGCGCTGAAGGTCCGTCAGCAGCTTGGCCACGGAGCGGTCGCCGGATTCCGGGGCCCCGGCGGCCGGCGGCTCCCCCGGCTCGGGAACGGCGAGCGAGGGCGCGGGTGCGAGGGCCGCTCCGGCCGTGACCGCCACCGTACAGACCAGTCTCAGCAGCCTTCCTGACACGTCATCAACCTCCGGTGCGGGGGATGGTCCGTCCATCTCGCACCGGCAGGATGATCCGATCATGTGCGGGCCACGCATCGAAGGGGCGGTTCGGCCCAAGGAGGTCACTCGTCCGTGGTGTCGCCCTTCCGCTCCGGCGCGGCGTCCGGCTTCGCCCCGGGCCTCGACCACGGCCACCGCGGACCGCGGTCGCCGCCGCCCTCGGGGTCGTACTCGTACCGCCACTTGTGGCCGAGGGCGAACCGGCCGGCGTGCGGCCTGGGCACCCGCCGGTAGACCAGCACGGTGGGGGGCCCGCCGGCGGCGTCGGGCACCGGGACCCGGTAGGTCTTCGGCGGATGCCCGGTGATCCCCAGGAGCACGGGCAGGACCCGGCCGTCCAGGGGCCCGCCCACGAAGGGAGTGTCTTCGCTCTTCACGCCACCAGTGTCACCACAGGTGCCCGGCGTCCTCGATCAGGGGCACCACACGGCGTACGAGCCCGCCGACGGCACCCTCCGCGCGCTCCACGGCGAGGGCGCCGCGCACCACGCGGGCGGTCTGCGGGTCGCGCCCCGCGGTGGTCACGAGGCACGCCATGAACTGCTCGACGAGCCAGTCCCGCAGCTCGTCCGCCGACGGCTCCTTGCCCTCGTCGAGCCAGATGAGCGAGGCCGCCTCGACGGAGCTGATCCAGGTCCGCACGGTCATGCGCAGCCGCGGGCCGGGCTCCGCCACCCCCAGATGGCTCAGCACACGCTCGGCGGCGGCCCGCCGTACGCGGTCCACGATGGCCGTGGTCCGGGACGTCTCCACGACGCTCCCGCCCTGGAGCAGCGCGCTGAACCCGGTGTCGTGCTCGTCGACGAAGGCGAGGTACCGGTCGAGGGCGCGGGCGAGCCGCTGGGTGAGCGGCCCCTCCGCGGGCTCGTGGAAGCACCGCTCCAGCTCCTCGGCGGCGGACCGCAGGGCGGCCTCGTACAGCTGCTGCTTGCCGCCGGGGAAGTACCGGTACACCAGCGGTCGCGACACACCGGCCGCCTCCGCCACGTCGTCGAGCGAGACCTCTTCGGGCGCCCGGCGCGCGAACAGGCCGAGCGCCGCGTCGAGCAGCTGGCTGCGCCGCTCCTCGACACTGAGACGCCGGTACGCACGGGCGGGGGCCTGCGGGGTCATGCCCGGCAGCGTAACCGCGCCGCCGGGAGCGTGTCCGCTGCGGTGGGGCGCAGTTTTCCACGCCTCTTTCGGTGCGCACCCACAACCGCGCTCACGTCAGCGGTCCGGGCGTGCGGGGTGTGGTTGTCACGCCAGCAGCCCCGACGACCGCCACAGCTGCCGTCCGGCGCCGCGCAGTACCCCGATGTCGTCCAGGAAGTCCGTGAGCTTCTTCGCGCCGGTGCGCATGATGTCCCGTCGGTGGGCGCTGGCCTTCACCTGGGCCACGGCCTCGCGCCGGTCGAGGCCGACGTTCGTGTAGACCTCCGGGTTCACGAAGGCCACCGAGAACACCCGCGCGAACTCGCCCGACGTGACGCGGGTGAACTCCTGGGACCAGCGCGGGGCCGTCAGCATCTGGCGGCGCAGCTCCTCGCGGGCGTACCGGACATGGCGGGCCTCCTCCACCACGTGGATACGGGTGACCCCGCGGACGAGGGGCTGGACGCGCTCGTCGGGGAACGTCAGGCGCTGCATCCAGTCCAGCACCTCCTCGCCGAGGAGCGTCGCCGTGAACGAACCGGGCGTGGTCGAGACCGTCTTGAAGAGGCGCCCGAGGTTCTGGTGCAGACGGCTCACCGGGTACCACGGTGTGCCGCCGTGGGCGATCAGCCGCGCGAACATCTTCGAGTGCCGGCACTCGTCCTCGATCTCGGTCAGCGCGTAGCGGACGTGCGCGCTCGTCGCCGCCTTGTCGTAGATGTGCCGCACCAGCAGCTGCATGAGGATGATCTCGAACCAGATCCCGAGCGAGGCGAGCGCCGCCGCCTCGTGCCGGGACAGCAGGATCCGCTGCTCCTCGCCCATCCGCCGCCACATGGGTGTGTCGTACAGCGACACGAGCTCCGGCGGCCAGAACCACTTGCCGTCCTCGAAGGGCGCGTCCCAGTCCAGCTCCCGGTCCGGGTCGAAGGAGTGCCGGGCGGAGGCGGCGAGCAGTCGCTCGGCCACCTGCTCACGGTCCTTGATCAGGCCGAGCGCGTCGCGCAGTACCTCGGTCTCGGTCGCCGTCCTCATCGTCGCTGCCCACCTCGTCCGTTGGTCTGTCAGGACCGCGTCGTCGAGCGTTACCGGCGGTCAGGCATTATGAGACTGCTTGTCAGCAAGCCCGTCAATCCCCTGGACTGTCACTCGGGTGGAGTAGCGTGCTCGCGTGTCCACGCCTTATCCTCCGCCGCCGCCCCAGGGCCCGTACGGCCAGCAGCCGCCCCAGGGCCCCTACGGCCAGCAGCCGCAGCCCTACGGGCAGCCCCAGCCGTACGGGCAGCCCCAGCCGTACGGGCAGCAGCCCGCCCCGCCCTACGGAGCCCCGTACGGCCAGCAGCACCCCGCTCCCTGGGGCGCGCCGCCGCCACCGAAGAAGCGCGGCGTCGGGCTCGTGCTCGGCATCGTGGGCGGTGCCGTCGGTGTGGTGGTGGCCGTCGTCGTGGGGTTCGGCTTCATCGGCTCGCAGGTCGAGGACAGCTTCCCCGAGGCCGAGTACGAGCTGAGGCTGAGCGAGACGCTGCTCGACGGCAAGTACGAGCTGGCGCAGGACCTCTCCGACTCCGAGGGCGCGAAGCTGGAGGACGAGATGGAGGGCGCCTGGGACGCCCGCGACACGCGCGCGGCCGTCGGCCAGTACTCCCTCGACGGTGACCAGAACAAGGGCACCCTGGTGGTGTCCGGGATGTACGGCCGGTTCAAGAACACGGAGACCGCCCGCGACGCGATGATGGAGGGCGCCGCCGAGGCGGACGGAGCCGAGGTGGCGGTCAAACCCCGGGACTTCAAGCCCTCCGGCGCGGACGTCACCATCACCTGCCAGGTGCTGACGCAGAGCCAGCTGGGCACGGACGTGACCGTCCCGATGTGCGGCTGGGTGGACGGCAACACCGGTGCCTCCATCGCCGAGGTCACCCAGGAGATCGCGTTGCAGGAGCCCGGCGAGGTGGACCTGGAGGCCTTCGCCGAGCGGACCCTCCAGATCCGCTCCGAACTCCGGAAGCCGATCGGCTAGCGCACACCTCCATGCTCACCGGGGCCGGCCGGCGGCGGCCGTGTGCAGGACCGCCTCCATCACCGCCCGGGCGATCGGGGCCGCGTCGCCGCCGCCGCTGATGTCCCCGCGGTCGGCCTCCGCGTCCTCGACGACCACGGCGACCGCGACGGCCGGCGCCGGTGTGCCCTCCGCGCGGGCCCAGGAGATGAACCAGGCGTACGGCGTGCCCGAGTTGCCGATGCCGTGCTGGGCGGTGCCGGTCTTGCCGCCGACCGTGGCACCGGGGATCGCGGCGTTCGCGCCCGTGCCCCTGTCCACCACGTCGGTCATGAGCTCACGCAGCTTCGCGGCCGTCGCCGGCTTCATCGCCGGGCGCCGTGTCCGCGGACTGGTCACCGAGATCGTGGCGCCGCCGCCGGTCGTGGTCCGTTCCACCAGGTAGGGCGCCATGACCGAGCCGCCGTTGGCCACGGCCGCCGTGACCATCGCCATCTGGAGGGGGGTCGCCCGCGTGTTGTACTGCCCGATGGAGGAGAGCGCGAGCTGCGCCCGGTCCATGGAGGTGTCGAAGCTGCTCGGCGCGACCGGGAACGGGATCCGCAGTCCGGGGTCGTTGAAGCCGAACTTCCGTGCCGTCCCGGTCATCCGGCGCAGGCCCACCTCCACACCCAGTTTCGCGAAGACGGTGTTGCACGACCACTCGAAGGCATGGCGGAGCGGGGCGTCCTCGCACCCGTCGGAGGAGTTCACCAGCCGGGTCCTCGTACCGGGCAGGGTGTACGGGGCGGGGGACCGGGTCGGCGCGTCCAGGTCCCCGACCACGCCCGCGTCCAGTGCCGCCGCGGCCGTCACCACCTTGAACGTCGACCCCGGCGGATAGGTCTGCTGGACCGCCCGGTTGAGCATCGGCCTGGCCGGGTCCTCGTTCAGCCGCGTCCACGCCTCGGCCACGGCGGGGCCGTTCCCGGACAGCACTCCCGGGTCGTACGACGGTGTGGACACCAGCGCCAGGACACGCCCGGTGGCCGGTTCGAGGGCCGCGACCGCGCCCCGGCGGCCGCGCAGCCCGGCGTAGGCCGCCCGCTGCGCCGCCGGATCGATCGTGGTGACGACCCGGCCGCCCGCGGTGCGGGAGCGGGTCACGTCGTTCCAGGCGGGGAGCAGGGACAGCATCGGATCGGTGCCCGCGAGCACGTCGTCCGCCGTGTCCTCCAGGAGCGTCGAGCCGTACACCTGCGAGGCGAAGCCGGTGACGGGCGCGTACAGCGGGCCGTCGCGGTACGTCCGTTCGTGGCGCAGCGGCTCGCCGGTGTCCCGGGAGCCGGTGACCGCGCGGCCGCCGACGACGATGTCCCCGCGCGGCCGGCTCCAGCGGGCGATCTCCCCCCGGCGGTTGCCGGGGTTGTCGTCGTACGCCCGGGCCTGGAAGACCTGGACGCGGGTGGCGTTGGCCAGGAGAGCGACGAGGAGCAGCGCGCACAGGGCGGCGGCCCGGCGGATGTACTGCGTCATGACCGGACCTTCCGTGGGGCCGGGCCGCTCATGGCGGCCCCGTTCCGTCGTACTGACCGCGGGCCGAGTCGCTGAGCCGGATCAGCAGCGCCACGATGATCCAGTTGGTGACGACGGAGGAGCCGCCCTGGGCGAGGAACGGCATCGCCATGCCGGTCAGCGGGATCAGCCCGGTCACTCCGCCCGCGATCACGAACACCTGGAGGGCGATGATGGAGGCCAGACCGACGGCGAGGAGCCGGCCGAAGGGGTCCCGCAGGGCGAGTCCGGCCCGGTAGCCGCGCTCCACCAGCAGCGCGTACAGCAGGAAGACCGCCGTCAGACCGGCCAGGCCCAGTTCCTCGCCCGCCGTCGCCAGGATGAAGTCCGACTTGACGGCGAAACCGATGAGGACCGAGTGGCCGAGGCCCAGTCCGGTGCCGGACATCCCGCCCGCGGCGAACGCGAAGAGGGACTGGGCGAGCTGGCCCGGACCCTGGCCCGCCTCGATGGACGCGAAGGGGTGCAGCCAGTCCTCGACCCTGCTGTGCACATGCGGCTCGAGGCGGCCCACGGCGAGGGCGCCCGCGACGGCCAGCAGCAGCCCCACCGCGATCCAGCCGGTGCGGCCGGTGGCGACGTACAGCAGGACCACGAACAGCCCGAAGAACAGCAGCGAGGTCCCCAGGTCCCGCTCCAGCACCAGGACCACCACGCTCACCAGCCAGATCGCGACGATCGGGCCGAGGACGCGGCCGGTGGGCAGCTGGAGCCGCCGGAACCGCCAGATACGGCGGCCGGTGTACGCGAGGGCGGTCCTGTTCGCCGCGAGATAGCTGGCGAAGAAGACGGCCAGCAGCACCTTCGCGAACTCGCCCGGCTGGATGGAGAACCCGGCGATCCGGATCCAGATACGGGCGCCGTTGACCGCGGGGAAGAGGATCGGCAGCAGGAGCAGGCCCAGGGCGCCGACCACGCAGACGTACGCGTACCGCTGGAGCACCCGGTGGTCCCGCAGCAGCACCACGGCCGTGATGAAGAGCGCGACCCCCAGCGTCGACCAGTTGAGCTGGGCGGGGGCCGCCTGGTCGCGCGGGGTCTCCAGGTCGAGGCGGTAGATCAGCACCAGGCCCAGTCCGTTCAGGAGGACGGCGATGGGCAGCAGCAGGGGATCGGCGTACGGCGCCCGGAAGCGGACCGCGCAGTGCGCGAGCAGGGCGAGTACACCGAGCCCGGCACCGTAGTGGGCGGCGCCGGGCGGGACGGTGCCGCTGCGGGCGAGACCGACAGCGCAGTAGCCGTACACGGAGAGCAGGACGGCGACGACGATGAGGGCGAGTTCGACGCCACGACGCCGGGGCAGGCGCACCGCCGGAGGGGACGGGTTCACCGCCACGGTCGTTCCGGCCTTGGTCATGAGCGGAACGTAGCAAGCGGGGTGCCTGATGTCCTTTTATGTCGCGATAATCAGGCCATTGCGGTGCACTTGGCGGCCTGTGCGGCCTGCGCGGCCTGCGCGGTTGGATGGAAGGAGCCGGTGCGCGGCGGGTCAGTGGTCCCTGGTGGTCAGCACCAGCGGGGTGCCGGACCGAGGTTCTCGATGTAGCGCGCCGAGCTCCAGGCCCAGGTGCCGTCGGCGAGCTGGTACCACAGGGGGTTGCCGTCGACCACCGTGCCCGGGAACTTGCAGAAGATGTCGACGATCGCGCCCTGGGGGGTGATGCCGATGATCGGGTAGTCGGTACCGGGACCGCTGCGCCGGAACAGGCCGCCGACGGCGGTGACCCTGCCCTGGGTGAAGTCCGCGCTGGGCGGGGTGGGGCGGTGGTTCGA
>NZ_VJZE01000366.1 GCF_009377205.1 Streptomyces phyllanthi | reverse complement strand
GCCCACCGGCCCGCCGGCTGCCGGGGCCCGGCGGACGGGCCGCCGCCGCGCTGCCTCCCGGGCGCACCGACGCCGAGCCGAACTGCCCGCCGTGAACAGGGGGGTTGATAGATTTGCGTGAGTGACGGGCGGCAACAAGTGCGAGGTCCGTCGCGAACGGACGGGGGACGAATGGCTTGGGAAGAGTGGGAAAGGGCCAAGGCGGCGGCGTCGGAGGGCCGGGCCGACCGGATGCAGCTGAACGAGGCCCCGCCGGGAGGTTCCGCGGACGCGGATCTCGTGGTGCACCAGGACGACCTGGGGGCCGTCGGCCACGAGGCGTTCGTCCTTCACGGCGAGCTGACGAAGAAGGCCGACATCGCCGGGGCGGGCGCGGACAGGAACGGATCCGGGTCCACGATGCAGGCGGCCGCCACGCTCAAGAGCCACAACCTCGGGCTCGGTTCGGAACTGGAGTCGACCGTCGAGATCTGGACCTCGCAGGTGAAGCACGTCCTGCAGGCCTGCGCGCACATCTCGAACCACCTCGACTACAGCAAGAAGCTGCACGCGCAGGAGGACGCCCGGATCGCTGCCGAAGTCCGCGGCCGTACGGGGCCCTTGCCGGTCTCGGCCCTGAACGACTACTTCAAGTAGGAGGGCCCGTGGGAAAGCTCTCGTACTCGGATCTCATGGCCCTGGACCTCACCAAGCTGGGCACGGCCGCGTCCGACTGGAGGACGATGGCCGGTGAACTGGCCAAGCTCACGACCGACGTTCAGGACGGCTTGATCAGGAAGTCCGACGGGGCCCGTTGGAAGGGCATCAACGCCAGTGTGACCAAGGACTTCGTACGCAAGACGGGCAAGGAGTTCTCGGACCTGCAGACGGAGGCCGAGAGCATCGCGAACGTCCTCGCCGACGCGCACGCCGAACTGACGCGCTACCAGAAGCAGGCGCAGACCCTCACGGACTCCGCACGCAAGGGTGACCCGTCCCGTAAGCCGCCGGACCCCGGACTGCTCGTCTTCGACGGCCCGGCCGGCACGGTCCGCGTCACGGAGGCGGTGTGCACGCCCGAGGGCCCCGACCAGCGCACCAAGGACCGCGTCCAGTGGTACGCGGACGCCCTCACCGGAATCCTTCAGCACGCCGCCGAGGTCGACGCGGCGGCCGTGCGCGCACTGCGCAAGAGCCACGGCAACGACCCGCACAACGCGGGTCACGCCCGATACACGTCCCTCGACGAGGAACAGCTGCCGCGCGCGAAGGAACTGGCAGGGCTCGGCGGGGACGCGAAGCCGGAGCAGCGGGCCGAGCTGCGGCGGCTGTGGGAGTCCCTGAGCCCCGAGGCGCGGGCACAGCTCTGGCTGGCGCAGAAGGACGACCTGATGGCGGCGGGCATCCTGAGCCCCACCATGCCGCAGATCGCGCCCGACGCGGGCGCGGGGAAGCACGGCTCCGAGTCGGCGGGCTTCGACGAGTGGGTCACCAAGCAGAAGATGGAACTGCTGACGGAGGGCGCCGACTGGAAGGGCATGACGGACGCGTCCCGCCACATGGCGCACTACCTGGGGAACAGCGGCAGTCCCATGAACCTGCCCGTGGACAAGATGATGACGGACGTCCCCGGCTTCAGGACGTACGTCGACGACATCGTCCGGCTGAACCAGGACGACTGGCGCAAGCAGGCCCTCGACGAGTTCCGCAAGAACGGCGGAAAGCCGGTCGCCTTCCCGGTCGAGGCGAAGCAGCCCGAGGGCTTCTACTTCCGCCAGCAGGACGACCCCAACTGGTTCTACGCGGTGGGCGGCGCCAACACGAACGTCACGGGTGTGGTGACGGCCGTTCCGGATGCGAACGGCAATCCCAAGATCGGTATCGACTACCAGGCGAACGTCTGGGACCGCTACAACTGGGACGAGGGCAAGGGCGTCAACGTCGGCCCGCTGGACATCCCCGACGGCGAGATGGCCAAGTTGCACCGGGTGGGCCTCGCTCAGGAGTTCGACATGGCGGGCAGCAGCAGCGTCAAGCACTACGATCTCGGCTCCTCGGAGCCCAACGACGACCCGCTGCCGGGTCCAGACGACAGCAGGGACGGACGCGTGAACCCCGGTCGGGAGCAGCAGCAGGACCGCACGACCGGCAGGGCGCCGGAGAGGGCGGACGGCCGATGAACGACGTCTACGCGTACCGGGCACCCGAGGGGGACGGCAGGGGCGACGGCAGTGGCGACGGCGGGGGTGGCCGTCGCCGCGGGTGGCTCGTCGCAGGCGTGGCCGTCGGCGTGCTGGCCCTCTCGGGCGCCGTGGTCGCGGCGGGGTGGCTCTTCGCCGGCCAGGACGGTGACCAGGGCGGCGACGGTGCCGGCGACCGCGCGGCGCAACAGGCGGCGGACGCGAAGTGGGCCGAGGGGGTCACGCCGCGGTGGATGAGCGAGCGAATGGGCCTCGACATCCCCGCCACGGCCGGGTCCCCACGGGCCGCGTACGAGGTCACCTCCCGCTTCGACACCGGTCTCCTCACCTTCACGCTGACGAGGCCCGAGGCCGAGACCTACCTGGAGGAGCATCCGCCACAGGGCAAGTGGCTCGAGCCCACCTCCGCGCAGGCCGACGTCACCCCTCATGACTTCGCGCACCTCGGACTCCCGGAACCGGAGACGTTCAAGGACGGTGTGCGCTACGGCTACGTCTGCCCCGGCGCGGCCGAGGCCGGCGGGGATCCCGGTGCGTCCGGCGCTCCCGGCGCTCCCGGCGGTCCGGACGTCACGTCCGACGAGCGCTGTGTCCGCCTGTACGCACACGAGTACTCCGCCAAGCGCACCCGCATCTATCTCCGCGCCCACTTCGACCCGGGCGTCAGCCCGCTACCCGCGACCCCGTCCTCATAGGTCCCCAGGTCCCCAGGTCCCAGGCCCCGGCATCGGCGGCCGGGCGGCGAGTGGCGGACCACCCCCGACCCCGTAGGCTCGGTGGAGGGGGTGTGCCGCGGCAGCCGTGCCAGTGCGGAGGGTCGCCCGATGACCTGCCAGTACACCGTCACATTCGACTCCGGGGCCGATCCTGCCACCGTTCGGGTCGGGGGCAAGTGCGCCGGTCTGCTGACGATGACCGGTGCCGGGGTGGCGGTGCCGCCCGGCTTCGCGGTGACCGTGGACGCCTTCGACGCGCTGCTCGACAGCGGTGGCCTTCGCGCGGAGATCGACTCCCTCCTCTCCGGACTCGACGTCGAAGACCCGCCCGGTACCAGGACATGCGCCGCCGAGATACGCCGGCTGGTCGGCGAACGGCCCGTGCCGTCCCGGGTCGCGGCGGCCGTCACCGCTGCCTACCGGGTCCTCGGGGACGACGGAGATGCGGGGGGCGGCAGAGATGACGGAGGCGACGGAGGCGACGGAGATGACGGGGGCGCCGGGGGCGTCCCGGTGGCCGTTCGGTCCAGTGCCGAGACGGAGGACCTGCCGACCCTGAGCTTCGCCGGGCAGTACGACACGTACCTGTGGATCCGGGGGGCCGACGCCGTCGTGGACGCCGTACGCCGCTGCTGGGCCAGCCTCTGGACCACCCGCGCGATCGCCTACCGTGCCACCAACGGCGTGCCCGAGCGGGGGCAGAGCATGGGGGTCGCCGTGCAGAGGATGGTCGACGCACGCTCGGCGGGTGTGGCCGTGACCCTGAACCCGGCCGACGGGGACCCCTCGAAGATCGTCATCGACGCCGGCTGGGGGCTCGGCGGACCGGTGGTGTCCGGTGAGGTGACCCCGGACAACTACCTCGTGGACAAGGTGCTCCTCCTCCCCGTACGGACGACCGTGGCGCCGAAGCAGTACGAGATCGTCGCCGCTCCGGACGGAAGCGGGATCGTCCGGCGTGCCGTCGAGGACGCCCGCAGGCAGGAGCCCTGTCTGGCACCCGCCGAGGTCACCGCGGTCGCCCGGCTGGCCAAGGCCGTCGAGCGCCACTACGGCTGCCCGCAGGACATCGAGTGGGCCATCGACCGTACGCCGGGTCCGCCGTCCCGGGCCGGGGCCCCGGCCCGGGACGGCGGACCCGGGGTGCTGCTGCTCCAGGCGCGGCCCGAGACGGTCTGGAGTCGCAGGCCCCGCGCGGCCGCCGCGGTGGTGCGCGGGGCGGGCGTCACCAGCATCGCCGACACCATGCTCGGCCTCGGGACCCTCCCGACCTGAGCGACCCGGGGTGCCTGGGCGGCCTCCCCCCGGGCCGCCCAGGCACCCCGGGACCGACGAAGGGACCTCGCATGGCGACCCAGCCGCACACGACGTCCGGAGCGCACCCGGCATCCGGCCCGCGCACGGCCTTCATCAGCCCCTACGAGCATCCGGTGCCCGCCGGGGCCGAGGGCTGGCAGAGCATGTATCCGTACCACGTGCTCTTCCAGCCCGAGCGGCGTGAGAGGGACGAGTCGAGGTTCTGGTTCTGCGACAGCCAGCACTGGCCCACGGTGCTCAAACCCTTCGAGACGGTCGGCCCCGAGCTGGCGGCGAAGTGCCTGGGCCAGTTCAACACCCGGCACTTCCTCGTACCGCCCGCGAACGGCATGGACTGCCGTATCCACCAGGGCTACGTCTACCTCAGCCCGATCGTGGTGCCGCAGGACGAGGTCCCGGCGCGGGTACCGGAGTTCCTGCGGCGCGCGGGGCACTACTTCCAGCACTGGGACGAGCTCGTGGACAACTGGAAGGGCAAGGTCCTCGACACGATCAGGGAGCTGGAGGCGCTCCGGTTCACCGAGCTGCCCGAGGTCCAGCCGTACGAGGAGATCGAACGCGGTCTCGGGCTGGACGCGACCGACGCCCTGCTCGGCGGGTACGACCGCCTTCTGGCGCTGTGCCACCGGGCCTGGCAGTACCACTTCGAGTTCCTCAACCTCGGCTACGCGGCCTACCTGGACCTCTTCCAGGCGTGCCGGCAGTGGTTCCCCAACATCCCCGACCAGGCCGTCGCGACCATGGTCCAGGGCGTGGACATGGAGCTGTTCCGCCCGGACGACGAGCTGAAGCGGCTGGCGAAGCTGGCCGTCGAACTGGGTCTGGAGCACCGCCTGACCGGCTCGGGCCCCGGCCCCGGCCCCGCTCCCGAGCGGGACACCCTCGCCGCCGTCGCCCGGGAACCCCGGGGCCGGGAGTGGCTGGACGCCTGGGAAGCGGTCCAGGACCCGTGGTTCAACTTCACCTCGGGCAACGGCTTCTACGCCGGCGACCGGTACTGGCGGGACGACCCCGCGCTGCCCCTCGGGTACGTCCGCGACTACGTCCTGCGACTGCGCCGCGGCGAGAACGTCGACCGGCGCGTGACCGAGCTCGTCGCCGAACGCGACCGGGTCTCCGGCGAGTACGCCGCCCTGCTCGACCCCGACCGGCGCGGCGACTTCGAGGCCAAACTGAGGCTCGCCCGGCAGGTCTACCCGTACGTGGAGAACCACAACTTCTACATCGAGCACTGGTCCATGGGCGTCTTCTGGCGCAAGGTCCGGGACCTGTCGTCGCTGCTGCACCGGGCGGGCTTCTGGCCCGGCGAGACCGGCATGCTCTATCTCACGCGCGACGAGGCCCGCGGCGCGCTGTTCGACTTCGCGTCCGGCTGGGCGCGGGGCTCCGCTCCGGTCGGCCCCGACCACTGGCCGCCCGAGGTGGACCGACGGCGCCGGATCGTACGGGCCCTCGCCGCTCAGCCCCCCGAGCCGGCGCTCAACCGGCCGCCCGCGGCCGTCACGGAGCCGTTCAGCATCATGCTGTGGGGCATCACCAGCGAACGGGTCGCGTCCTGGCTGGCCGGCCTCGCGGCCACCGGCGACCTGTCCGGTCTGGCCGCCTCGCCCGGACTCGCGGACGGCCCGGCCCGGATCGTCCGCAGCGCCGACGAACTGGACCTCGTCCAGGACGGGGAGATCCTCGTCTCGCCGGTCACCGCGCCCAGCTGGGCCCCGGTGTTCGGCCGGGTACGGGCCACCGTGACCGACATCGGCGGGGTGATGTCCCACGCCGCCATCGTCTGCCGCGAGTACTCCCTGCCCGCCGTCACGGGGACCGGGACGGCGTCCACCCGTATCAGGACGGGGCAGCGGATCCGGGTGGACGGCACGGCCGGCACGGTCACCCTCCTCGACTGAGCAGGCGTGCGGCGAAAGGAGACCGGTATGCCCCCCGACCCGCGGCCCCCTGAGCGGCCTGCCCCCGATCCACTTCACGCCGTTCCCCTTCACACCGTCCCGCTCGCCCCGTCGCACGTCCCCCCGGCGGACCAGGTGCCCGCGCTGGTACGGCTCACCGGGGTCGAGCAGGAGATCTGGGACCGCGCCCTGCCGTATCTCGACGTACGCGACAACGACGCGCATACGCTCTACGCCCACGGCCTCGCCGCCGCACTGCTGAACGCGGTGCCGCGGGCCCGTGCCGAGATCGTGCTCCCGGCGATCCTGCTGCACGACACCGGCTGGAAGTCCGTCGACCCGGCCCGCATCCTGCCCGCCATCGCCCCCGGCACCCGCGACCCCGAGATCGTCCGCAGACACGAGACCGAGGGCGCCGTCATCGCCGCCCGCATCCTCGGCGACATCGGATACCCGCCGGAGGACACCGCCCGGATCGTGGCGATCGTCGACGGCCACGACACCCGGCCCCACGCCCTGAACGCCGACGACGCGGTGGTCAAGGACGCCGACAAGCTGTGGCGGCTCACCCCGCACGGGCTGCGGACCATCGGCTCCTGGTTCTGCCTCGACGCCGAGCAGACGCTGCGGCTGGCCCTGGCGCACACGTACGACCGGCTGCTCACCGAGACGGCACGCGCGATCGGCCGTGCCCTGGCCGCCATCGCCGGGCTCGACCACAGCCCGCAGCGGCCGGCGCTCAGCGGCCGAGGGCCCACGGGTGAGCGATGGACGTAGGGATGGAGGGGTGGGCGTAGGGATGGACGCAGGGGTGAGAGGGGCACGTTCGGGTTGATTGTGGACAGGGTGCGCACCACGCTGGACGACATGGACGGGTCGTACCTCCTCGGACTGGTCGTGACCGACCGATGGGGTCTGATCACCGGGTGGAGCTCCGGGGCGGAACGCCTTCTGGGGCACACGGCCGCGGAGGCCGTGAGGCAGCCGGTGGCGGAACTGCTGGGCCTGGCGCCGGCGGACGTGGAGGCCGCGGCCGGCCACGACGGCCACGACGGCCACGGCGGTCACGAGGGTCACGACGGCCCCGACGGCCCCGACAGCTCCGTCAGCTCGGACAGTTCCGACAGTTCCGAGAGATCCGACAGGTCCGAGGAACGGCACACGGCGCTTCCGGTCCGGCACAGGGACGGCAGCCTGCGGACGCTCCCGGTCTCCCGGTATCCCCTGGCCGGCGGCGCGGTCGGGCCCGACGGCTCCGGCGGGTCCGGCACGTCCGACGGGCCGGGTTCGGTCCTGGTGATCGGCCCGCCGCCGGGCCGGTCCGCGCCACGGGAGAGGGAGACCCTGTCCGCCTGGGCCCTCGAGGCCTCGCCGATGGCGCTCGCGGTCTACGACACCGACCTGCGCTGCGTATGGCAGAACGACCGGATGCGCCGTCTCGGCGGCGGCCCCGACGCCGTGGCGTGGGAGGAGCGGATGCGGCTGGCGCTGCTCACGGGCGAGGAACAGGTCGGCGAGATCAAGGGAAGCTTCTCGGCCGCCCCGGCGGAATCCTCCTCCAGGGTCCTCAGCGTCTGGGCGACACCGCTGCGGGACGACCGGGGCCAGACGCTCGGTGTCTGCGCCACCGTGACGGACGTGACCCGGGCCGGCCGCGACCGGGAGCGCCTGGCCCTGCTGAACGAGGCGAGCGTCCGTATCGGCAGCACCCTGGACGTAACCCGGACCGGCCGCGAGCTGACCGAGGTGGTGGTGCCCCGGTTCTCCAACTTCGCCCGCGTCGACCTGCTGGAGGCCCTGCTCAGGGGCGACGAGCCCGCGCCGGGACCGATCGCCGGGGCGGTACGCCTGCGCCGTATCGCGGAACTGAACCTCTTCGAGGGCGTCACGGAGGTGCAGGACGCCGCCGACGACTCCGACGTGTACCTCGCCAACTCACCCGCGGCGCTCTGCCTGGCCAGCGGACGGTCGGCGGTGTACCGGACGACGGACCCGGTGATCCGCGCGTGGCTGGGCCGGAGCCCCGCCCGGCAGGCGAAGGTCGACCGGTACGAGACCCACTCGTGGATGCTGGTGCCGGTCAGGGCCCGGGGGACGACGCTCGGTGTCGTGATGTTCGTCCGCAACCGGGAGACCCCCGAGCCCTTCGAGCCGGACGACCTCTCCCTGGCCGAGGACCTGGTGGCCCGGGCGGCGGTGTGCCTGGACAACGCGCGCCGGTTCACCCGGGAACGTACGGCGGCGCTGGCGCTCCAGCGAAGCCTGCTTCCGCAGCGGCTGCCGGACCAGTCGGCGGTGCGGGTGGCCTCCCGGTACCTGCCCGCGTCACCGAGCATGGGCGTCGGGGGCGACTGGTTCGATGTGATCCCGCTGTCGGGCGCGCGGGTGGCGCTGGTGGTCGGGGACGTGGTGGGGCACGGGATCCACGCGGCGGCGGCCATGGGACGGCTGCGGACCGCCGTACGCACGCTCGCGGACGTCGATCCGACCCCGGACGAGCTGCTGACCCGACTGGACGACCTGGTGATCCAGCTGTCCGCGGAGTCGGGCGGTGACCTGGGCGGCGATCCGGCGGCGGACATCGGGGCCACCTGCCTGTACGCGGTGTACGACCCGGTGTCGGGGCGCTGTTCGCTGGCCAGGGCCGGTCATCCGGCGCCCGCCCTGGTGTCACCGGACGGGACGGCGGGGTTCCTGGACCTCCCGGCCGGGCCGCCGCTCGGCCTGGGCGGTGTGCCGTTCGAGTCGGTGGAGATGGCGCTGCCGCCGGGGAGCCTGCTGGCGCTGTTCACCGACGGCCTGGTCGAGTCCCGGCGGCACGACCTGGACGTACGGGTGGAGACGCTGCGCACCGCACTGACCGCGCCGGCCGGCTCACTGGAGGACCTGTGCGACCACGTCGTACGGACGATGCTCCCGGACGGCCCCGCCGATGACGCGGCGCTGCTGCTGGTGGGGACCCGGGTGCTGGACGCGCCGCGGGTCGCGGCCTGGGACGTGGAGGCGGACGCCGCGGCGGTGGCGCGGGTCCGGACGGAGAGCGTGCGCCGGCTGGCGTCCTGGGGTCTGGAGGAGGCCGCCTTCGTGACCGAACTGGTGGTCAGCGAACTGGTGACGAACGCCATCCGGTACGGCGGTTCCCCGATCCAGCTGCGGCTCATCCACGACCAGGTGCTGACCTGCGAGGTCTCGGACGCGAACAGCACCGCGCCCCATATGCGGCGGGCCCGGGCGTTCGACGAGGGTGGCCGGGGCCTGCTGCTGGTCGCCCAGCTGACACAGCGGTGGGGGACGCGGCAGACCCCGGCGGGCAAGACGATCTGGTGCGAGCAGAGCCTGCCGGCCGGGACGGGACCGGAGGGGGCGGTCGCGGCGTGAGAGGGGCGGTCGCGGCGTGAGGGGGACGGACGTGGCGTGAGGGGGACGGTCGCCGCGTGAGGGGGACGGA
>NZ_VJZE01000365.1 GCF_009377205.1 Streptomyces phyllanthi | reverse complement strand
CCCCTGGACCCCGCAGCGCCTAAAAGCCCGCCGGCTCCGTGTAGACCCCCCACTCGTCCCGCAACACGTCACAGATCTCGCCCAGCGTCGCCTCCGCCCGCACCGCGTCCAGCATCGGCCCGATCATGTTGGCCCCACCCCGCGCGGCCGCCAGCATGGCGTCCAGGGCCGCGCGCACCGCCGCGTCGTCCCGCCCCGCCCTGCGCGCCGCGAGCACCCGCACCTGCTCCCGCTCCACCTCGTGGCTGACCCGCAGGATCTCCAGGTCCCCGGTCACGGACCCGGTGTGGACGTTCACACCGACGACCTTCTTGTCGCCCTTCTCCAGGGCCTGCTGGTACTGGAACGCCGACTCCGCGATCTCCCCGGTGAACCAGCCGTCCTCGATCCCGCGCAGGATCCCGGACGTGACCGGCCCGATCGGGTGCCGCCCGTCCGGATGCGCCCGCAGCCCCCGTTCCTTGATCTGGTCGAAGATCCTCTCGGCGTCCGCCTCGATCCGGTCCGTCAGCTGCTCGACGTACCACGAACCACCCAGCGGATCCGCCACGTTGGCGACCCCGGTCTCCTCCATCAGCACCTGCTGCGTACGCAGCGCGATCTCCGCCGCCTGCTCGGAGGGCAGCGCCAGCGTCTCGTCCAGCGCGTTGGTGTGCAGCGAGTTCGTACCGCCCAGCACCGCCGCCAGCGCCTCCACCGCCGTACGCACCACGTTGTTGTACGGCTGCTGCGCCGTCAGCGAGACACCCGCGGTCTGCGTGTGGAACCGCAGCCACTGCGCCCTCTCGCTCCGCGCGCCGTACACGTCCCGCATCCAGCGCGCCCAGATCCTGCGCGCCGCACGGAACTTGGCGATCTCCTCGAAGAAGTCCACGTGCGCGTCGAAGAAGAAGGACAGCCCGGGCGCGAAGACGTCCACGTCCAGGCCGCGGGACAGGCCCAGTTCCACGTAGCCGAACCCGTCCGCCAGCGTGTACGCCAGTTCCTGCGCGGCCGTCGACCCGGCCTCGCGGATGTGGTAGCCGGAGACCGACAGGGGCTTGTACGCGGGGATGCCCGCCGCGCAGTACTCCATCAGGTCGCCGATGAGGCGCAGATGGGGCTCGGGCTGGAAGAGCCACTCCTTCTGCGCGATGTACTCCTTGAAGATGTCGGTCTGGAGCGTGCCGTTCAGCACCGACGGGTCCACGCCCTGGCGCTCGGCCGCCACCAGGTACATGCAGAAGACCGGCACGGCCGGACCACTGATCGTCATGGACGTCGTGACGTCGCCCAGCGGGATGCCCTTGAACAGGACCTCCATGTCGGCCGCCGAGTCGATCGCCACCCCGCAGTGCCCGACCTCACCGAGCGAACGCGGGTCGTCGGAGTCGCGCCCCATGAGCGTCGGCATGTCGAACGCCACGGACAGTCCCCCGCCGCCGTTGGCGAGGATCATCTTGTAGCGCTCGTTCGTCTGCTCGGCGTTCCCGAAACCGGCGAACTGCCTTATCGTCCACGTCCGCCCCCGGTAGCCGGTCGGGTACAGCCCGCGCGTGAAGGGGTACTCCCCGGGCCAGCCGATCCGCTCGAAGCCCTCATAGGCGTCCCCGGGCCGGGGACCGTACACGGGCTCCACGGGATCGCCGGAGAGCGTCGTGAAGTCGGCCTCGCGCTTGCGTGAGGCGTCGTAGCGGGCCTGCCAGCGTCGGCGGCCCTCCTCGATGGCGTCAGCGTCCATACCTCCAATTTACTAGGACGTCCAAGTAAATGTCGACGACAAACCGCCGCACGCGTGTCCGTACGGCGGTCGGTGGTTACGCCTTGGCGACCGCGGGGGAGTCTTCCGCGGTCCTCGCCTCGAGCTCGTGGCTGATCTTCCGCTCCACGAAGAAGGCGGCGGTCGGGATCGTTCCGGCCAGCAGCACCCACAGCTGCTTGCGGACCGGCCACTTCGCCTTGGAGCCCAGGTCGAAGGCGAAGACCAGGTACACGACGTACAGCCAGCCGTGCGCGAGGCTGACCACGTACGTGAAGTCCGCGGCCCCGTCCAGCTCGAGCACGTACTTGCCGATCATGCCGAGGGTCAGCAGGATCAGCAGCACACCGGTGACGTAGGCCATGACGCGGTAGCGGGTCAGCACGCTTTTTTTCATGCCGACGAGCGTAACCACCGCTTTCGTGCGATCTTCGGGCGCCCCCGGCGGCATACGAGAGGCTCGCGGAGGCGTGCGCGGAGGCACACGCGGGTGCCCTACTCCCCCTCGAAGTCCCCCGCCGCCACCCGCAGCGGCCGGAGCATCGCGAAGATCTCCTGGCACTCCTCCGCGTCGTACACACCCAGCCCGAAGTCCATCGCCATCAGGTCACGGGTGGCCGCCTCGCAGACCTCGCGGCCCTTCTCGGTGATGGAGGCGAGCGTGCCGCGGCCGTCGTTGGGGTTGGGCCGCTTGTCGACGAGGCCCGACCTGACCAGGCGGTCCACGGTGTTCGTGACCGACGTGGGATGCACCATGAGCCGCTCACCGATCTTGGACATCGGCAGCTCGCCCTTCTGCGAGAAGGTGAGCAGCACCAGCGCCTCGTAGCGCGCGAAGGTCAGCCCGTACGACTTGACGACCGCGTCGACCTCGGCGAGCAGGATCTGGTGCGCGCGCATGATCGAGGTGATCGCAGCCATGGACGGGACGTTCCCCCAGCGCTGCTTCCAGTGTTCGTCGGCGCGGGCGATGGGGTCGAAGGAGAGGCTGAGCGGCTTGGACACGGCAACGACCTTACCGGCCGGTCATATGCCGGTCAGCCCTGTCTCGCTTTTCGGTCGCACACCCGGGGTTGCCCAGGGCCTGCTGGGGCGCCCTCACCCGGACAGGTGCCGTTCCACCGTCTCCACCTTGGACGTGAGGCCGTCCGTGACGCCGGGGCGGATGTCCGCCTTGAGGACGAGGGAGACGCGCGGGGCGCGTTCCTCGACCGCCGCGACAGCGCGTTTCACCACGTCCATCACCTCGTCCCACTCGCCCTCGACCGACGTGAACATCGCGTCGGTGCGGTGGGGCAGCCCGGACTCGCGGACGACCCGGACCGCGTCGGCGACGTACTCCCCCACGTCCTCGCCGACGCCGAGCGGCGTCACGGAGAAGGCGACGATCATGCGTTGACGACCCCTTCCTTGCGGGCGCGGGAGGCGATCACCGCGTCCTCGGCCTCACGGCGCAGCTTCCGCTCGGCGAAGAAGCCGCCGGTGGGCAGCACGGCGAGGACGAAGTAGAGGGCGGCGGTCCGCAGGGACCACTTGGTGCGGTTCCAGGCGTCGGCCCAGAAGACCGCGTACAGGATGAAGAGGACGCCGTGGATCAGGCCCATCGGGAACACCGCGTCGAACTCCGTGGTCCTCTTCAGCACCGAGCAGACGAGCAGGAGCAGGAAGGAGACGGCCTCGGGGGCGGAGACGAGGCGGAGGCGGCGGAGGGCGGAGGCGGTCTTTATGTCCACGGGTCACCTTCGTTGGGAGTGCCGGCAGGAGTGGGGTCGAGCCTTGTGAACGGACGCACAAGCGGACCCATTGTGGCATCCGGAGCGGGATCGGCCGGGCAGGGGGTGCGCGCGGGCCCGCGGAGCTGACGCCCCCTGAGGCTCCGTGTTGCCCCTAGTTGCCCTTTGGCGCCCTCTAAGGGTCGTCTCGGGGTGGAGATCCGCCTCCGGGCTCTGTCCGGTCCGCCCTGCTTGCGGCTACCTTTCGCAGCGTGGCGATGTTCCGACTTCAAGGCAGCAAGGTGCTCGCCGTCGACATGACCGGGGACGCAGTCAAGGCGAAGAACGGCTCGATGGTCGCGTACGACGGGCAGATGGCCTTCAAGAAGATGAGCGGCGGCGGGGAGGGGATCCGGGGGATGGTCACCCGGCGTCTCACCGGCGAGCAGATGACCATGATGGAGGTGAAGGGGCACGGGACGTGCTGGTTCGCGGACCGGGCCTCCGAGATCAACCTGGTGAGTCTCCAGGGAGACAAGCTGTACGTCGAGTCGAGCAACCTGCTCGCGACGGACGCGGGACTGAGGACGGGTACGTCGTTCACCGGGCTGCGCGGCGCCTCACAGGGCAACGGGCTGTTCACAACCACCGTCGAGGGACACGGCCAGGCGGCGATCATGTCCGACGGGCCGGCTGTCGTGCTGCGGGTGAGCTCGCAGTATCCGCTGGTCGTCGACCCCGGGGCGTACATCGCGCACCAGGGGAACGTCCGGCAGTCGTTCCAGTCCGGAGTGACGTTCCGCACGCTCATGGGTGAGGGCGGCGGTGAGGCCTTCCAGATCCGGTTCGAGGGGGACGGGCTGGTGTACGTACAGCCGAGTGAGCGGAACACGATCGCGGGGGATGTGTGACATGCCCTTCCGCGAGATCAACTCCAAGATGATCGAGGCGACGGTCGCCCCCGGACAGCGGCTGTTCAGTCAGCGCGGGGCGATGCTCGCCTACAGGGGCGAGGTGTCCTTCACCCCCAACACACAGGGCGGCCAGGGCGGACTGGTGTCGATGATCGGCCGTCGGGTGGCGAACGAGGCGACCCCGCTGATGACGGTGGAGGGCAGCGGCACGGTGCTCTTCGGACACGGCGGCCACCACGTCCAGGTGATCGCGCTCACCGGGGACACGCTGTACGTCGAGGCGGACCGGCTGCTCGCCTTCGACGGCACGCTCCAGCAGGGCACGATGTTCATGGGTTCCCAGGGCGGGGTCATGGGCATGGTGCGGGGGCAGGTGACGGGACAGGGCCTGTTCACCACCACCCTCAAGGGGCACGGCTCCGTCGCGGTGATGGCCCACGGCGGTGTCATCGAGGTCCCCATCACCCCGCAGCGCCCGGTCCACGTCGATCCTCAGGCGTACGTGGCGCACCACGGCGATGTGCGGAACAAGCTGTCCACCGCGCTGGGCTGGCGCGACATGGTGGGCCGCGGCTCGGGCGAGGCGTTCCAGCTGGAGCTGAGCGGCAGCGGCGTGGTGTACGTCCAGGCGTCGGAGGAGAAGCTGTGAGCACCTACGGGGTTCCGGGCGGCGGCCCGGTGGTCCACGACCCGATGACGCTGCCGAGCGACGACAACGTCAACAACTACACCTTCTGCGTCGAGCTCAAGGGGAGCCAGTGGTTCCTGCAGAAGGGGAAGATGATCGCCTACTACGGGTCGATCGACTTCAACGGCATCGGGCACGGCCGACTGGACCGTCTGGTCCGCACGTCCTTCCATTCGCCTCTGCACGCGAGCGACTGGGTGGTGGCGGAGGGCTCCGGCAAGATGCTCCTCGCCGACCGGGCCTTCGATGTGAACTCGTACGACCTGGACGACGGCAACCTGACCATTCGCTCGGGCAACCTGCTCGCTTTCCAGCCAAGCTTGTCCCTCAAGCAGTCGATCGTGCCGGGCTTCCTGACGCTCATCGGAACCGGAAAGTTCGTGGCCGCCTCCAACGGTCCGGTGGTGTTCATGGAACCGCCGATCCGGGTCGACCCGCAGGCCCTGGTCGGCTGGGCGGACTGCCCCTCGCCGTGCCACCACTACGACCACGGGTACATGGCGGGTGTGATGGGCGGTCTACGTGCGCTGACGGGCCTCGGCGGGGTCTCCGGGGAAGAGCACCAGTTCGAGTTCGTCGGAGCGGGCACGGTGCTCCTGCAGTCCTCGGAAACACTCATGGCGGAGCAGGCCACGGGAGCGGTCCCGCACGAGCCGGGTGTACCGGGCGGCGGAGGGGCACCCGGCGGGCACGGACCGCAGGCCGGCGCACCGCGCCTTCCCGGACAGCTGGGAGACCTCCAGCGTCGCTTCGGGCTGTGAGCGGTAGTCTGCGGAGTGTGACGTCGAACGAGTGCACCCCGGTCTTGCAGCACGTGATGGACGGCCCGTCATGAACGGGCCGCCATGAAACCACCGCCATAAAATCCTCATAGTTCGCCTTTCAACCTCTTAGGTAGACTTCATTCATGGAGACCGAGACGGCCACGCGCTGGCTGACCAATGCGGAGCAGTGCGCCTGGCGCACCCACCTGGACGTCAATCGACTGTTGACGCACCAGCTCGAAAGGGATCTGCAGCCGTTCGGCCTGACAATGAACGACTACGAGATCCTGGTGAACCTGTCCGAGTCGGAGGGCCTGCGGATGCGGATGAGCGACCTCGCGTCCGCCACCCTCCAGTCCAAGAGCCGCCTCTCGCACCAGATCACACGCATGGAGAACGCGAACCTGGTGCGGCGTGAGAACTGCGAGTCGGACCGCCGCGGGCTGTACGCGGTGCTCACCGAGCACGGCCTGGAGACGATGCAGAAGGTGGCGCCGCATCATGTGGCGTCGGTGCGGAGGCACTTCATCGACCTGCTGTCACCGGAGGCCCTGGCCGAGCTCGACAAGGCCCTGAAGCCGATCGCGGAGCATCTGCGGGGGCACCGGGGCAAGTCGTAGCGCTCCGTACTCGGCCCCGCGCCCCTCTCGCCCCTCTCGCCCCTCTACTTGGTGCTGGGCACCCTCAGTTCGAAGAGTGCTCCGCCGCCCGGCGCCTCCCGGACCGTGAGGGTGCCCCCGTGCCGGGTGGCGACGTCCCGGGCGATGGCGAGGCCCAGGCCGGCGCCGCCGTCGTCGCGGCTGCGGGACTCGTCGAGGCGTACGAACCGCTCGAAGACGCGGTCCCGTTCCTCGGGCGGGACCCCCGATCCGTCGTCGGCGACCTCCAGCACGGCCCAGGGGCCCTCGGTGCGCAGGGCGACGTCGATGCGCTCACGGGCATGGCGCTGCCCGTTGTCCAGCAGGTTGGCGAGTACCCGCGTCAACTGGCTCCGTGAGCCGGCCACTTCGACGGACCGTACCCCGTCGAGGTACACCCCTGTCCGCCCGTCGGCCTCCTCCCGGACCAGATCCGCCAGGTCGAACCGGGCGTCCTGCGGCCGCTCCCCCGCGTCCAGCCGGGCGAGCAGCAGCAGATCGGCGGCGAGCCGCTGCAGCCGTACGGTGTCCTCGACGGCGCCCTCGATGTCCAGCAGTTCCGGGTGCGCGGAGCCCACTTCGAGCTGGGTGCGCAGGGAGGCGATGGGGCTGCGGAGTTCGTGGGAGGCGTCCGCGACGAACCGCCGCTGACGCTCCACGGACGTCTCCAGGGCGGCGAGGGTCTCGTTGGTGGTCTCGGCCAGCCGGGCGATCTCGTCATGGGTGTCGGGCTCGGGCACCCTCCGGGAGAGGTCCTCCGAGGCCGTGATGGCGGCCATCTCGGCGCGGATGCCCTCGACGGGCCGCAGCGCGCGTCGGGTCACGACGTACGTGGCTCCGCCCACCGTCACCAGCAGCAGCGGCAGCCCGATCAGCATGGCCGTGAGCGCCGTGCCGACGGCGCCCTGTTCGGCGGAGAGGGAGGCGCCCGCGTACACGGTGAGCGTGGCGCCCTGGTCCGTGGTCACCTCAAGGGCGGCGAACTGGTAGTCGTCGGTTTCCCCGTCGACCGTAGCGGTGCCCTGGGCGTGCCGCACGTCGTCGGAGACCTCGCCGGCGTCCGGCGGATCCGCGCTCTGCCCCGCGTCATCGGCGTCATCTGCGTCATCGTCGGCGTCGTCGTCGCCCACGGGCGTGCTGCCTCCGGTCCGCTCCGAGCCGCTCGGGACGACGCTCAGGCTCTCCACGTCCTCGTCGGACGCCACGATGCGCCCCTGGCGGTTCACGACCTGGACGGGGTTGTCGTCGGCGTCGGGGAGGTCCAGTTCGGCGTACGGGACGCCGTAGGCCAGGTCGCGGGCCACCGTGCGGGCCTCGCTGTCCGCCTGGGCCTCGGCAGTGTCGATGAGGTTGGCCCGCAGGGAGATCAGGACGGCGGCGCCGGCGGCGACCAGGGCGATCGCCACGACAAGTGTGGCCGCGAGGGTGGCCCTGGCCCGTACGGATCCCAGTCGGCGTCTCATCTCGCCTCCAGCCGGTATCCGGCGCCGCGTACGGTCTTGATGAGCCCGGCGCCGAGCTTGCGCCGCAGGGTGCTCACGTACACCTCGACGATGTTCGGGTCGCCCTCGTACGCGAAGTCCCAGACGTGGTCCAGGATGTCGCCCTTCGACACCACCTCGCCGGCCCGCACGACGAGCTGCTCCAGGACGGAGAACTCCTTGGCGGTGAGGGTGACCTCGTTGTCACGGACGAAGACGCGCCGGGCGGCGGTGTCGAGCTTCAGGTCCCCGACGACGTGCACGGGCGAGGCCCCGGCGGGCCCCCGGCGCCGCAGCAGCGCCTTCACTCGGGCGACCAGCACCACGTACGAGAAGGGCTTGGTCAGATAGTCGTCGGCGCCCGTGTCGAGCCCCTCGGCCTCGTCGTACTCGCCGTCCTTGGCGGTGAGCATGAGGATCGGCACGTCATGGCCGGCGGCCCGGAGGGTGGCGCACACGCGGTAGCCGTTCATGCCGGGCAGCATGATGTCGAGGATGACGAGGTCGTACGACCCCTCGGAGGCGCGGTGCAGCCCGTCGAGGCCGTCGTGTACGACGTCCACAGCGAAGCCCTCGGCCGTCAGCCCCTTCGCGAGCGAAAGAGCCAGCCGCTTCTCGTCCTCCACGATCAACAGGCGCATGGGGAACAGCGTCCCAAACCGAACCTGAAGAAGGCTTCAGGGGGTTTCAGGTCCGCTTCAGCGTCGGTCGGGGAGATTGGTTTTCGTCGAAAGCGACCGCAACCAGCTTCAAGCGGTCGCAACACGTCGTATTCGGGAGGAACCCCATGAAGCGCAACATCGTCATCGCCACCATCGCCGCCGCGGCTCTGATCGGTGGCGGCACCGCGACCGCCCTCGCGGTCTCGGGCGACGACGAGGCGCCCGCGCAGCGGTCGAGCGTTCAGGTCCAGGGCGACAACGACCGTGACGACGCGAACGACACCGACGACAAGAGCGACGCGAACGACGCGAACGACGCCGACGACAAGGCCGAGGACGCCGCCGAGGCCAAGGCGGCGAAGGTCACGGCCGCCGACGCGATCACGGCCGCGCTGAAGGACAAGTCCGGTACGGCGGTCGGGGCGGACCTCGACAACGAGGGCTCGAACCTCGTCTGGGAGGTCGACGTCCTGTCCTCCGGCAACACCTGGCACACCGTCCAGGTCGACCCGGGCACCGGCAAGGTGCTGGGTTCCCACACCGAGCAGGAGGACGCCGAGGACGCCACCCAGGCCCGTGCCGCGCTGAAGGGCAGCTCCGTCTCGGCCGCCGAGGCCGCGGAGGCCGCCGCCGCCGAGGGCACGGTGACGTCCGTCGACCTCGACGACGAGGGACGCACGCAGGCCTGGGGCGTGGACACGACGGGTGCCGATGGCGTGGAGACCGACTGGAACGTCGCGCTCGACACCGCCAAGGTCACGGCGGACCGCTCCGCGGACGACTCGGACGACTCGGACGACTCGGACGACTCGGACGACTGATGACTGCCGGCTGACGGCTGACGGCTGACGGCTGACGGCTTCCGTCCAGGGGCCCTGGGGCTACGCCCCCAGGGCCCCTGCTCCGTGCGCGGCGTCGTCGGCTGCGACCCCGGCGGGGGCTGGTCGCGCAGTTCCCCGCGCCCCTTCGGTCCGGGGGGCGGGGCCCCTGGGGATGGGA
>NZ_VJZE01000364.1 GCF_009377205.1 Streptomyces phyllanthi | reverse complement strand
CCCCGCGACCGGCCCGAGCGCCGCCGCCACCTCCCGCAGACCGGGACGCGCCCCCGGCTCCTTGTCGAGCAGGGCGGTCAGGGTTTCCCTCAGCTCCCCCGCGCCGGGCGGGATGTCCGGGTCCTCGTAGAGGACCGCGTGCAGCGTGGCCAGGGTCGTGGCGCGGGAGAACGGGGAGTGTCCGCCGAGGGCCGCGCACAGGGTCGCGCCCAGGGACCACAGGTCGGACGGCGGGCCCTGAGGGCGGCCGGAGACGCGTTCGGGGGCCATGTAGTCGGGGGAGCCGACGATCATCCCGACCATCGTCAGCGCCTCTGCGTTCTGGATGGCGGCGATGCCGAAGTCCGTGAGGACGACAAGGCTGTCGCCGCCGCGCTCGACGAGGACGTTGGCCGGTTTGATGTCGCGGTGCAGCACTCCCACGGCGTGCACCTGGCCCAGCGCCGCGACCAGTTCCAGACCGACGCGGGCGGTCTCGCGTACGTTCAGCGGTCCGTCCTCGACCATGATCCGTTCGAGGGAGCGGCCGTCGACGAGTTCCATGACGATCCACAGGCGCTCGCCCTCGTCCACGACGTCGTAGATCCGTACGACGTTGGGGTGGGCGATCCGCGCCGTGGCCCTGGCCTCCCGCAGGGTCCGCTGCCGACGGGTCCGGGTGTCCTCCGGGTCGAGGCCGTCTATGCGCATCTCCTTGACGGCCACCTGCCGATCGAGCATTTCGTCGGTGGCCCGCCACACCCGCCCCATTCCCCCTTGGCCAATGCTTTCGACCAGCCGGTAACGGCCTCTCACCAGCGATCCCGGAACACCGCCCGGTGCAATTTCCGGCACCCCCGTACCCCCTTCAACTGCCGCCACAGCAGAGACGTGAAGTAGCACACCGGCCACATTCTCGTGCCGGACCAGCATAGTGCGGAGAAATCTTGTGGTACCTCTTCAGTGACCGCGAATTCAGGCGCGGTCATGGGGGACCCAAGGGGGACGAACATGAGTTCTCGTCGCACGGCCACCATCGCGGGGGCGCTGCTCGCCGCATCCTTTTCGGCGGTGGCGATCTTCGCCGTCACTGCCGTCGCAGAGGACGAGGAGGGCATGAGCAGCAAGGGAGGAAAGGCCGTTGACAAAGCACCGGCGGGCGTCGAACTGATGACGCTGCTGCCCGAGAAGATCTCGGTCGACAACAGTTCGAAGGAAACGGCGATTACCGCCACCGTGAAAAATGGGGGAACCAAGGACAGCGGTGAAATCCGACTGCTTGTGGTCGGTTTCGACGGTCTCACCGTGAAGGGTGTGGAGGGTTGTTCGGAAATCCCCAAGAATGATCTGCCCGAGGGTTCGAACAGCGGTTTCAGCTGCGCCATCGACAATCTCGCGGCGGGCAAGTCGAAGTCGTACGACGTCGACGCGACCTTCGATGTGAAGAAGCAGGGCAGGATCTGCCTGCCCGTCCAGACCACCGACGGCGCCAAGACGTACTGGCAGCAGGGCCCGGTCCCGTTCGGCACGAACAACCCGTCGCCCAACGCCCCGACCACCCCGCTGCTCCTCGGTACCGACAACAGCCCGGTCACCCCGGGCGGTGACGAACTGCCCAGGACCGGGCCCGCCGACCAGGTCCTGCCGTACGGCGCGGTCGGCGCGGCGCTGATCTCGGCGGGGGCAGCAGGTCTGTGGTGGACGCACCGCCGGCCTCGGCAGCAGGAACAGCAGTAGTGGCAGTAGTGGCAGTACGGCCTTAAGAGTCGCCAACCGGTCAGTCGGTCAGTCAGTCGGTCGGTCAACGGTCGTGTGCGTACGGCGCCCCCGTCGAGATCAGCGCGGGGGCGTTGCCGTATCCCCGGACGGCGCGTTTCCGGATGGTGCGTTCCCGGACGGCGCGTTTCCGGACGGGGGTGGGCGGGACGTGCCCGCGACCGTCGGAGGCGGGTCGGTGTCCGGCAGGCGGGTCTCCCCGCCGGGGCGGATCGCGGTGGCGATCATCACGGCGGCCACCGCGGCGGTCACGATCAGCACGAGGGCGGTGAGCACCCGGGGCCGCCAGTCGGGCGGCTCCTCGTCCACGGGGTCCGGGGTGGCCAGGACGCGTGTCAGCTCGGCCACGATCTCGTCGAGGTCCGGCCGGTCCGCCGGCTCCCTGGCCAGCAGTCTTCGCAGCAGCGGGGTCAACGGGCAGCCGCGGCCGGGAAGTTCGGGCTCCTCGTACACGATCGCGAGGAGCGTCTCGGCGGTGGAGCCGCGGGCGAACGGGGAGCGGCCGGTGAGCGCCGTGCAGAGGGTGGCGCCAAGTGCCCAGAGGTCGGCGGCGGGACCGGTGGGGCGGCTGGTGGCGCGCTCCGGAGGGATGTACTCCGGGGAGCCGATGAGGACGCCGGCCCGGGTCAGGGCGCGGGCGTCATGCAGCGCGGCGATCCCGAAGTCGGTGAGGACGACCCGGCGCCCCGGGCCGAGGAGGACGTTGCCGGGCTTGATGTCGCGGTGCAGCACCCCGGCCGCGTGCACCCGGCGCAGCGCCTCGGCGAGGGCGAGCCCTACGCGGGCCGTCTCGCGCACACCCAGTGGCCCGTTCTCCACGACCACCTTCTCCAGGGAGGGCGCGTCGACGAACTCCATGACGATCCAGAGCCGGTCGTACTCCTCGGCCACGTCGTAGACCCGTACGACGCCCGGGTGGTCGATGCGCGCGCTGGCCCGGGCCTCGCGCAGCGCGCGCTCGCGCCGTGTGCGGGGGTCCTCCTCCTCGGCAGGTCCGTCGAGGCGCAGTTCCTTGACGGCGACGGGCCGGTCCAGCATCTCGTCGGCCGCACGCCACACCCGCCCCATGCCGCCCTGCCCGACAGGTTCCGCAAGGCGGTAGCGGCCCGCGACCCACATATGCGTCCCACCTCCCACCTTCAACTCCATTCCATGACAGCACAGTTCGCCCGTTTTCGGAGAGGCGTATACAGGGCGAGGTCGCGGCCGAGGGACCGGAGGCGGGGAGAGTGGAGCGGAGAAAACGGAGCAGGGAAGGCGGAGTCGGGAAGCCGGAAGGGCCCCGTGGCGCTGTGCCTCGGGGCCCTTCCAGAAGCCGGTGGCCGACAAGCCCGGCCGACCTCTTACTTGCGTCCGGCCAGCTTCCACGCCGCGGGCAGGACGCCCATCGCCAGCGCGGCCTTCAACGCGTCGCCGATCAGGAACGGGGTGAGGCCGGCCGCGATGGCCGCGGTCAGGGACATGTCCGCGGCGAAGGCCAGGTACGGCACGCCGATCGCGTAGATGATCGCCTCGCCGACGAGCATCGTGCCCGCCATGCGCGGCACCGAGCGGTCGCCGCCGCGCCGGGCCAGCGCGCCCACGACGGTGGCGGCGAGCAGCATGCCGAGGATGTAGCCGAAGGAGGGGGCGGTGTAGCCCGAGGTGCCGCCCGCGAACCACGGCATCCCGGCCATACCCGCCAGCGCGTACACCGCGAGCGAGAGGAAACCGCGGCCCGCGCCCAGTGCCGTACCCACCAGCAGCGCCGCGAAGGTCTGCCCGGTCACCGGCACCGGGGAGCCCGGCACGGGCACCGAGATCTGGGCGGCGAGCCCGGTGAGCGCGGCACCGCCGAGCACGAGCGCGATGTCACGGACGCGGGTGGCTGGGAGCAGATCGGCGAGGACTGCGCCGGGTCGGGCGGACGAGGCGGCGGCGGTGCTCATGATGGGGCTCACTCCGGCGGGGAGACGGTGGGGAACACGTTGACGCTATCCCAGGGCGCCGACGCCGTTCACCGTCAGCGCTCGACAAAGGGGAGAGCGCGCGCTTGATTCACTTCTCACAAAAGGTGCTGGCTACACCCGTGTTGAGGTGATACTGGTCACTGAGGTGGAGAGGCTTCGGCAAAGAGAGCAGGGTGGACCGGAACTGTGGAGTCCCACCAAACGAACACTCTCCGGCAGGATCCGCCGGACAGGCCCTGCACTTCCGGCCGTGGCCGCCCGGGCACGGAACTCCTCGTCGCGTCGCCATGTCGACCTGCGGCGCCGGGCACGGCCGGGTGCGAGGGCCCTTTCGCATGCGCCGGGCATGCCCTTCCACTCTCCTGCTGATACTGTGCACTTGCAAGTTATTTGCAATAAGAGTCGGAGGGGACCCCAGCCATGCCCGTCTACACGCTCCCTGAACTGCCGTACGACTACTCCGCGCTCGCCCCCGTGATCAGCCCCGAGATCATCGAGCTGCACCACGACAAGCACCACGCGGCGTACGTGAAGGGTGCCAACGACACGCTGGAGCAGCTCGCGGAGGCGCGGGACAAGGAGACGTGGGGCGCGATCAACGGCCTGGAGAAGAACCTGGCCTTCCATCTCTCGGGGCACGTCCTGCACTCGATCTACTGGCAGAACATGACCGGTGACGGCGGCGGTGAGCCGCTGGCGGCGGACGGTGCGGGCGAGCTGGCCGACGCGATCGCCGAGTCCTTCGGCTCGTTCGCGCACTTCAAGGCCCAGCTGTCGAAGGCGTCGGCCACGACCCAGGGCTCCGGCTGGGGTGTGCTGGCGTACGAACCGCTGAGCGGGCGCCTGATCGTCGAGCAGGTGTACGACCATCAGGGCAACGTCGGCCAGGGTTCGACCCCGATCCTCGTCTTCGACGCCTGGGAGCACGCGTTCTACCTCCAGTACAGGAACCAGAAGGTCGACTTCATCGAGGCCATGTGGCAGGTCGTCAACTGGCAGGATGTCGCCCGGCGTTACGCGGCGGCCAGGTCCCGCGCGGACGTATTGCTGCTCGCCCCCTGAGACAGACAGGAGACGTCCTGCTCGTGATCGTCTTCTCACCGCTCATCGGGCAGGCGGAGGAAAGGAGAACCCCCGCGAGGACGTGACTCGCGGGGGTTCTCCCCACCCCGGAAACCCAGCACCCTGACTCACGGCGCCCCGGCTCCCCGGCTCCCCGGAAACCTGACGCCCTGAAACCCGGCGGCTCGGACCCTCCGCATCCGGGAAACCCTGCGGTTCGGGAACCCTCCGGCTCGGTTTTCTCCCATTCGGGCGACTTCCGCCACCGGAGACTTCCGGTACGGCGGGCTCCGGGCCATGGTGGCGGGATGCCGACAGAGAAGCGCCTGACCTGCCAGACGTGCCGAGCCGAGGAGAAGCACGAGCCGCTGACCACGAACGAGAGGACATGGCTCCGGGAACAGCTCGGCAATCCGGTCAGCGACAACTACTTCAAGTGCGTCAACGTCCGGCCCGACGGGAAGGTCTGCCTCAATCTCCGTACCCACGGGCACGAGAAGCACTTCAGGCTCACCAAGCGACTGCCCGACGACCTCGAGTGAGCCGCGTTGTCAGACCCTCGTGCCACTCTTCCCTCCATGGACACCACGGCGTTCTGGACCCTGGTCGACGACGCCCGCCGCCAGGTCGCCGACCCCACGGACGGCGAGACGGTCGCCGAGCGGGCCACCGCCCTGCTGGCCACCCGGCCCGCCGCGGAGATCGTCTCCGCGGACCGGGCCTTCTGGGGCCTGATGGCCGATTCGTACCGCGCTCCGCTGTGGGCGGCGGCGTACACGATCAACGGCGGCTGCTCGGACGACGGTTTCGACTACTTCCGGGGCTGGCTCATACTCCAGGGCCGGGAGGTCTTCGAGCGTGCCGTGGCCGACCCGGACACGCTGGCCGAGCTGCCCCAGGTGCGGGAGGCGGCAGAGGAGTGGGACGAGATGGACTGCGAGCGCGCCCTCGCGATCGCCTGGGACGCCTATCGCAAGGCGACGGGAGAGGACCTGCCGCCCGACGCCTTCACGGTCCGCTACCCGAAGCTGGACCCGGACTGGGCCTTCGACTTCGAGGAGCGGTGCGACGAGGTGGCGCGCCGGCTGCCGCGCCTGGCCGCGTTGTACGCGGACTGAGAGGCAGCCGGGGCGCCATGGCGCCGCGGGTCAGAGGTTGCTGAAGTCCGGGCCCTGTGTGCGGCTGCGCTTGATCTCGTAGAAGCCCGGGACCGAGGCGACCAGGAGGGTGCCGTCCCAGAGCCTGGCCGCATCCTCGCCCTTGGGGGCGGGGGTGACGACGGGGCCGAAGAAGGCGATCTGCTCGCCGTCGGCACCGGGGACCGCGATGACCGGCGTGCCGACCTCCTGGCCGACCTTGTCGATGCCCTCCTTGTGGGAGGCGCGCAGTTCGGGCTCGTACGGGGTCGAGTCCCAGTGATCCATGAGGGACTCGGGCAGACCGACGTCCTTCAGGGCCCGGGCCACGACCTCCTTCTCGATGCCCTCGCCCTGGTTGTGGACGCGGGTGCCGAGCGCGGTGTAGAGGTCGCCGAGCACCTCCGCGCCGTGCTCCTGCTGTGCGGCTATGACCACCCGTACCGGGCCCCACGCCTTGGTCGCGAGCATCTCGCGGTACTCCTCGGGAAGTTCGTCCAGCTTGTCCTCGTTCAGGACGGCGAGACTCATCAGGTGCCAGCGGACCTCGATGTCCCGGACCTTCTCCACCTCCAGCACCCACCGCGAGGTCATCCAGGCCCACGGGCACAGCGGGTCGAACCAGAAGTCGACGGGGGTCTTGCCGGAGGTCGACGCGGGAGTCTGCTCGGACATGGCTCTCCTAGACGAGGGCGGTCGTTTCCCGTGGGCAACACCGGCACCCGCCCGCACCATTCCCGCACCCCGTCGGCACCTCCGACGACACCCCGCCTGTACACCTCCGACGACACCCCGCCTGTACCTCCGACGACACCTCCGCCGGTGCCGTTCCCGTACCCGAGCCGACACCGCACCCGCGCCCTTCCCGCCCCGTTTTCCATGCTCTTGACGGGCTTTCCCCTGCCGCTCCCTCGGCCCGTTCCGATGGGCGGCCTCCGGAGCGCATGGCAGGATCGGCCTGTCCGCATGCCGAACACCACCCTGAGGGAGTGCCCCCCGTGCCCGGTGAGAATCTGTCCCGCGACGAGGCCCAGGAACGGGCCGCACTGCTGTCCGTCGACGGGTACGAGGTGTCGCTCGACCTGCGGTCCGCCGTCGGTGATTCCGGCAGCGGCGCCGGCGGAGCGCCGCGCACCTTCCGCTCGGTGACCACGATCCGGTTCCGCTGCGCCGACCCGGGCGCCACCAGCTTCGCCGACCTGGTCGCGCCGAGCGTCACCGCGGTCTCCCTCAACGGCAGGGACCTGGACCCGAGCGAGGTCTTCGACGGCACGCGGATCGCCCTGGAGGACCTGGCGGCCGACAACGAACTCGTCGTCGACGCCCAGTGCGCGTACTCCCGCACCGGCGAGGGGCTGCACCGCTTCGTCGACCCCGAGGACGGCGAGGTCTACCTCTACACGCAGTACGAGCCGGCCGACTCCCGCCGTGTGTTCGCGAACTTCGAGCAGCCGGACCTCAAGGCCCCCTTCCGGTTCGAGGTGCGGGCGCCGGAGGGCTGGACGGTCTGGAGCAACGGGGCCGGCGAACAGCACGACGGGGTGTGGCGGTTCGCGGAGACCAAGCCGATCTCCACCTACATCACGGCGGTGGTGGCGGGGCCGTACCACTACGTCACGGACACCTACGAGCGGACCTTCGGGGACGGTACGCGGCTGGAGATCCCCCTCGGCGCCATGTGCCGCAAGGGCCTCGCCCCCTACTTCGACGCGGACGACGTCTTCCTGGTCACCAAGCAGGGCCTGGACTTCTTCCACGACCACTTCGACTACCCGTACCCCTTCGGGAAGTACGACCAGGCCTTCGTGCCCGAGTACAACCTCGGCGCGATGGAGAACCCGGGACTCGTCACCTTCCGCGAGGAGTTCATCTTCCGGGGCAAGGTGACGCGGGCGTCGTACGAGCGGCGGGCGAACGTCGTGCTGCACGAGATGGCGCACATGTGGTTCGGCGACCTCGTCACCATGGTGTGGTGGGACGACCTGTGGCTCAAGGAGTCCTTCGCCGACTTCATGGGCTCGTTCTCGATGGTCGAGGCGACCCGGTTCACCAACGGCTGGATCACCTTCGCCAACAACCGCAAGGCGTGGGCGTACCGCGCCGACCAGCTGCCCTCGACGCACCCCGTCACCGCTGACATCCGTGACCTGGAGGACGCGAAGCTCAACTTCGACGGCATCACGTACGCCAAGGGCGCCTCCGTGCTGAAGCAGCTCGTCGCGTACGTCGGCCGCGATGCCTTCCTGGAGGGCGCGCGGCGGTACTTCAAGCGGAACGCCTACGGCAACACGCGTCTCGGTGACCTGCTGTCGGTGCTGGAGGAGACGTCCGGGCGCGACATGGCCGCCTGGTCGCGGGCGTGGCTGCAGACCGCCGGGGTCAACTCGCTCACGCCGCAGGTGCTGCTGGACGGCGAGGGCCGGGTCGGCGAGCTGGCGATCGTGCAGGACGCCCCGGAGTCGCACCCGGAGCTGCGGCCGCACCGGGTGGCGGTCGGGCTGTACCGGCGGGCGGCCGGGGGCGCTCTGGAGCGGTACGCGCGCGCGGAGGTGGATGTCGACGGCCCGCGCACGGTCGTGGGCGAGCTGGCGGGCGAGGCGGCCCCCGAGCTGGTGCTGGTCAACGACGAGGACCTCACCTACTGCAAGATCCGCTTCGACGAGAACTCGCTGGCGACGCTCCGCGCCCACCTGGGGGACATGACCGATCCCCTGGCGCGGGCGCTGTGCTGGTCGGCGCTGTGGAACCTGACGCGGGACGCGATCATGCCGGCGCGGGACTTCGTGGACCTGGTGCTGCGGTTCGCCGGGCGCGAGTCCGACATCGGTGTGCTCCAGATGCTGCACGCATGGGCCGACTCGGCGCTGACGTACTACGCGGCGCCCGAGTGGCGCGAGGAGGGCGGCCGGCTGCTGGCGGCGGGGGCCGTACGGGAACTGCGCTCGGCCGAGCCCGGCAGCCAGCACCAGCTCACCTGGGCACGCTTCGTGGCGGCCGTCGCCTCGCAGCCGGCCGAACTCCAGCTGCTCCAGGGTCTGCTGGAGGGTACGGCCAAGATCGACGGGCTGGAGGTGGACCAGGAGCTGCGCTGGGCGTTCCTGCAGCCGCTGGCCGCGCACGGGGTGGCCGACGAGTCGGCGCTCACGGCCGAACTGGCCCGCGACGACACGGCGTCCGGCAAGCGGCACCAGGTCCGCTGTCTGGCCGCCCGCCCCTCGGCCGCGGTGAAGGCGCAGGCGTGGGCGTCGGTGGTCGAGTCGGACGCGCTGTCCAACGCCCTCGTCGAGGCGACGATCACGGGCTTCGCCCAGCCGTCCCAGCGGGAGCTGACGGCGCCGTACGCGGAGAAGTACTTCGAGGTGATCGAACGGGTCTGGGCCGAGCGCTCGATCCAGATCGGTATGGACGTGGTGAGGGGCCTGTTCCCGTCGGAGCAGGACTCGCAGGCCACGCTGGACGCCACGGACGTCTGGCTGTCGGCCCACGAGGACGCGCCGCCGGCGCTGCGGAGACTCGTACTCGAGGCACGCGACGACCTGGCGCGGACGCTTCGGGGGCAGGCGTGTGACGCGGCGGCGGCGAAGTAGCGGGCCGCTCCACGAGAACGGGGAACGGAAACGCGGGACCGCGGGACCGCAGGAACGCGGGACCGCAGGAACGCGGGACCGCAGGAACGCGGGACCGCAGGAACGCGGGGGGGGGCAGGAAAGCGG
>NZ_VJZE01000363.1 GCF_009377205.1 Streptomyces phyllanthi | reverse complement strand
GTCATGGCAGGTCCTTGACGTGGGGGAACGGCTCCAGGCAGGTGCGGCAGCGCCGAAGCGCCGTGCAGGCGGTGGCGGCGAAGTGGGAGAGCTCCTCCGTGTCGGCCGAGGTACAGCGCGGGCAAGGCACGGCGGGCGGGGCCTGACCCGGGTCCGGGCTCGGACGCCGGGCAGGGTCAGGGGCTTGGGCAGCCTGCGCGGTGGTCAGGCTCAGCCAGGTACGGCCCGTTGCCAGCCCCGGCATGCGGCGCGGGCCCGGCGGCGCGATGCCGTGTTCCGCCAGTTTGCGTCGGCCCTCGTCGGTGATCCGGTCGGTGGTCCACGGCGGGTCGAGCACCGTGACCACCCGCACGTCGGCGAAGCCGGCGACCCGCAGCCGGGCGGCCACCTCGGCGCGCATCTCGGCCACGGCGGGGCAGCCCGAGTACGTCGGCATGAGTCGTGCGACGACGGCTTCGTCCGGCGTCACCTCGACGCCGTGCAGGACACCGAGGTCGGCGAGCGTCAGCATCGGCAGTTCGGGGTCGGGGACCTCAGCGGCGATCCGCCACGCACGCTCCCTGCGCTCCGCCCGCTCCCTGCGCCCCCGCTCCCCGGCCCGTCCCGGCGACGCCGTCACCACGACGCGTCCGGGTGGGCGCGGGCGACGCTCTGGAGTTCGGCCAGGAGCGGTGCCAGCTGCGGCGTGTGCGCGCCGTCCCTGCCGGAGCCCGGCATCGAGGACGCCGACGTGCCGCGCGAGGCCGCGTCGCCGGGCCGGTTCAGACCGGCACCGGCCAGCACATGGGACAACTCCGCCCGGGTCCGCGCGGCCACGGCGGACGGATGCGCGCCGAGGCGCTCCGCCGTGCGGTCCGTCAGCAGCTCGTCCAGCCAGGGGGCGAGGGCGTCCCACGCGGCCCGCATCCGTCCGGCGGACTCGGCGGTGCCGCCGCCGAGCCGTACCGCCCACTCGGCGGCGTAACGGCGGTGGTACGCCAGTTCCTTGACGCTCTTCGCGGCAATCGCGGACAGCACCGGGTCGGGGGCCGCGGTGAGCGCCTCGCACACGGCCAGCCGCCAGACGGACAGCACCAGCAGGCGGGCGACGGTGAACGCGAAGTCACCGCACGGGAGTTCGGCGAGGCGGACGTTGCGGAAGTCGTCGGCGTCGCGGAAGTAGGCGTACGCGTCCTCGCCGCGCCCGGTGCCGTCGACCTGCCCGGCGCGGGAGTACAGCAGGCGGGCCTGGCCGAGGAGGTCGAGGCCGATGTTGGCCAGCGCCAGCTCCTCCTCCAACTCCGGCGCACGGGTGCACCATTCGGCCAGCCGTTGCGCGGACACCAGGGCGTCGTCACCGAGCGCCAGACAGCAGGCGGCCAGGCCTTCCGCGTCGACACTCTCGGGCACCGCCTGGTCCACGCCGTGCAGCGGGTCGGTGAACCCGGTGCCGAACGCCCAGCGCGCGCTGTCGCCGTCGACGTACAGATCCTCGTCGGTCATGCGCTGCTCCTAGATGGTCATGGAATGAACGGGGGAGTCGTCCCAGGGCGGGCGTCCCTTGGGGGGCGTCCCAGGACGGACGTCCCTACATGTGGGGGACGTCGTCAGGGATGTCGTAGAACGTGGGGTGCCGGTAGACCTTGTCGCCGCTGGGCGCGAAGAAGGGATCCTTCTCGTCGGGTGCGGACGCGGCGATGGTGTCCGAACGCACGGCCCAGATGCTTACCCCCTCCTTGCGGCGGGTGTAGAGGTCACGGGCGTGACGGAGGGCCATCTCGTCGTCGGCGGCGCGCAGGGAGCCCACGTGGACGTGGTTGAGGCCGCGCTTGCCGCGGACGAACACCTCGTACAGTGGCCAGTCGCCCTTGTTCGTCGCGCTCATGCCGTCACTCCGTCCCGCGTGCGGACGGCCTGCTCGGCCGCGTACGACGCCGCGGCCTCCCGCACCCAGGCGCCCTCCTCGTGGGCGGCCCGACGGCGTGCGATCCGTTCGGCGTTGCACGGCCCGTCACCGGAGACGACCCGCTTCAGCTCCTCCCAGTCGGGTGTGCCGAAGTCGTGGTGGCCGCGTTCCCCGTTCCAGCGCAGCTCGGGGTCGGGGAGGGTGACGCCGAGCTTCTCGGCCTGGGGGACGGTCATGTCGACGAAGCGCTGCCGCAGCTGGTCGTTGCTGTGCCGCTTGATCCTCCAGGCCATGGACCGGGCGGAATTGGGGGAGTCGGCGTCGGGCGGACCGAACATCATCAGGGACGGCCACCACCAGCGGTCGACGGCGTCCTGCACCATGGCCCGCTGTTCGTCGGTGCCGCGCATCATGGTCAGCAGCAGTTCGTAGCCCTGCCGCTGGTGGAACGACTCCTCCTTGCAGACGCGGACCATGGCGCGTCCGTACGGGCCGTACGAGGTACGGCACAGCGGGACCTGGTTGCAGATCGCCGCGCCGTCCACGAACCAGCCGATGACGCCGACGTCGGCGAAGGTTCGGGTGGGGTAGTTGAAGATCGAGGAGTACTTCTGGCGGCCGTCGATCAGCCGCCGGGTCAGGTCCGCGCGGTCGGCGCCGAGGGTCTCGGCCGCGGAGTACAGGTAGAGGCCGTGGCCCGCCTCGTCCTGGACCTTGGCGAAGAGGATCGCCTTGCGGCGCAGCGAGGGCGCCTTGGTGATCCACTCGCCCTCCGGCTGCATGCCGATGATCTCCGAGTGCGCGTGCTGCGCGATCTGCCGGACGAGCGTGGCACGGTAGGCATCGGGCATCCAGTCCCTGGGTTCGATGCGCTGGTCCCGGGCGATGGTGTCCTCGAAGGCGGCCTCGGGGTCGTACGGCCCCGGGGGCGTACCGGGCGCCGGGGCGGGGTGGTCCGTGATGTCCATGACGGCGGTGTCCTGTCGTGGTCGGGTAGGGATCTGTGAGCGGGATGGGCGGGATGGGCCGGAGGACCGGTCAGTGACCGCGGAAGACCGGGGCGCGGCGGGCCAGGAAGGCACGGACGGCCTCGTGGTGGTCGTCGGTGGCGCCGAGCCGGCGTTGTACGACGGCCTCGCGTTCCAGGGCGGCCGCCAGCGTCGAGGCGGACGCGGACCGCAGCAGCGTCTTGGCCGCGCGGTATGCGGCGGTGGGGCCCCCGGCGAGGCGACGGGCGAGGGCGAGCCCTTCGGCGGCGGCCCGGCCGTCCGGTACGACGCGGTGGACCAGTCCCCAGGCCTCGGCGTCCCGCGCCGAGAAGCGGTCGCCCAGCAGCATGAGCCCGCCGGCCCGTGACCGGCCGAGCTGCCGGACCAAGGCGCGGGCGACCCCGGAGTCGGAGGCCAGCCCGAGGCCCCCGAACGCGGTCGCGAACCGGGCCCCCTCGCCGGCGACCCGCACGTCGGCGCAGAGCGCGATGCCGAGCCCGGCCCCGACGCAGGCGCCCTCGACGGCCACGATCAGCGGCACGGTCAGCGCGCTGAGCTCCTTCACCAGGGGGTTGTAGTCGTTGGGGATGTTCGCGAAGGCCTTCGCCGGCGCGTCGGCGAGCAGCCGGGCGTGCTCCTGGAGGTCCTGCCCGACGCAGAAGTGCTTGCCGCGCGCGGTGAGCAGGGCCGCCCGGACGCCCCGTGCGGTGTCCGTCGTCAGGCGCCGCGCGGCCGACAGAAGCGCACCGCGCAGGTGCGCGTCGAGTGCGTTGCCGCTCGCGGAACCGCACAGTTCGACGACCGCGACGCCGTCGGTGACCTTGTACGTCACCCCGTGCGAGCGGTCCGCCGCCGAGGCCGTGCTGTCGTCCTTCACCATCGGTAGAACCCCTGATTCACCATCGGTAGAACCCCTGACCGGTCTTGCGGCCCAGCTCACCGCGGGCGACCTTCTCCCGCAGCAGGCGCGGCGGCGCGAAGCGTTCGCCGAGCGTCGTGTGCAGGTGTTCCGCGATGGCGAGCCGTACGTCGAGTCCCACCAGGTCGGTCAGACGCAGCGGGCCCATCGGGTGCCGGTAGCCGAGGCGCATGGCCTTGTCGATGGCCTCCGGCTCGGCGACGCCCTCCTCGACCATGCGGATCGCCTCAAGGCCGAGGGCGAGGCCGAGGCGGCTGCTGGCGAACCCGGGGCAGTCCTTGACGACGACGTCCTGCTTGCCGAGGGCGTGCGTCCAGCGGACCGCCGCGTCGAGGGCCGTCGCGTCGGTGTCGGGGGCCGGGACCAGTTCCACGAGGGCGGAGACGGGCACGGGGCTGAAGAAGTGCATCCCCAGGAAACGCCCGGGACGCCGCAGGGCCGCCGCGAGTTCGGTGACGGACAGGGAGCTGGTGTTGCTGGCCAGCACGCATCCGTCGGGCACGACGTCCTCGGCGGCGGCGAGCACCTCGGCCTTGAGCCCCGCGTTCTCGGGGACCGCCTCCACGACGAGATCCGCGTCGTGGGGGAGTTCCGCGACCGACGACACGGCGATCACCCGGTCCGGTACGTCGAGGTCCGACGACACGGCGACCACCCGGTCCGGTACGTCGAGGTCCGACAGTCCGGAGAGCGTCCCGCGTTCGGCCGCCCGCCGAAGTCCCGTGGCGATCCGCTCCAGAGCGGCGGTCGCCGTCGTGCCGTCACGCTCCACGACGACCACGCGCGACCCGGCGGCGGCGAACGACTGGGCGATACCGGCGCCCATGCGTCCACCGCCGATCACCCCCACCACGCAGGGCGGTGCTGCTGCCGAGCTCATGCCCGGCCTCCCTTCTTCTCCAGGAAGCGCGTCATGCGCTCCTCCTTGTCCGTGCTCTCGAAGAGCACCGCCTGGGCGAGGTCGTCGGTCACGGGATGAGCCCCCGAGGCGTCGGTGACGAGCTTGGTGAGCCGCAGGGCGAGCGCCGAGGAACGGGACATCCGGTCGAGCACCGCGTGCGCCTCGTCGACCAGCCGGTCGGCCGGTACGACATCCAGGACCAGGCCGCAGGAGAGCGCGGCCCGGGCGTCGAGGCTCCGTCCGGCGAGCAGGACCTGCTTGGCCACCGACTCGCCCACCAGCTCCCGCAGCCGCCAGCACGCCCCGGCGGCGGCGAGAATGCCCAGCCCTGGTTCGGGGTTGCCGAACACCGCGTCCGGCCCGGCGATCCTCAGGTCGCAGGCGTACGCCAGCTCGGCCCCGCCGCCCAGCGCCCAGCCGGGCACGGCGGCGATCGTGGGCAGGGGCAGCCTGCGCACCCGCTCGAACAGACGGCTGTTGATCCCCTGCAGCGCCTCCTCCCGGCCGCGCCTGCGCAGTTCCCCGATGTCGGCGCCACCGGCGAAGACCCCGCCGTGCCCGGTGAGCAGCAGCGGCTTCGGAACGCGCTCCAGGTCCTCGCACACACGGTGCAGTTCGGCGATCATGCGACCGTTGATGGCGTTGCGGGCGGCGGGCCGACGCAGGGTGACCACCACCCGGTCGGAGCGTTCCTCCACCACCAGCGTGTCGTACGGGCGGTCCGCGGCCGACTCGTTCATACGCGCTCCACGAGCATCGCCACGCCCTGTCCGACCCCGACACAGAGTGTCGCCAGGCCCCGTCGGCCGCCCTCACGCTCCAGGCGGCCCAGAAGGGTGAGCAGGATGCGGGTGCCGGAGCAGCCCAGGGGGTGGCCGAGGGCGATGGCACCGCCGTCGGCGTTGACGCGGTCCGGGTCGAGCTTCAGGCGCCGTACGACCGCCAGGGCCTGGACGGCGAAGGCCTCGTTGAGTTCGACCGCGTCGAGGTCGTCGACCGTCCAGCCGGCCCGGTCCAGGGCCCGGGCGGTGGCCGGCACGGGGCCCAGCCCCATCAGTCGGGGCTCGACCCCGGCCGAGGTGGCGGTGACGACACGGGCCCGCGGCGTCATCCCGTACCGTTCCACCGCCGCCCCGCTCGCCACCACCAGGGCGGCGGCCCCGTCGGACAGCGGCGAGGAGTTGCCCGCGGTGACGATGCCGCCCGGGCGGAAAGCGGTGCGCAGGCCGCTCAGCCTCTGAAGCGTGGTGGTCGGGCGCGGCCCTTCGTCCTGGGTCACCTCACCGTTCGCCACCGGAACGGGGACGATCTCCGCCGTGAAACGGCCCGCCGACTGCGCGGCCACCGCCCGACGGTGGCTGCGCAGCGCGAAGGAGTCGGCCTCCAGGCGGGTGATGCCGTCCAGAACGGCCACCTCCTCCGCGGTCTCGCCCATCGACAGGGTGGTCGTGGCGGGGAAGCGCGGGTTGGTGAAGCGCCAGCCGAGAGAGGTGTCGTGGACGTCGCCGGGCCGGGCCCAGGGCGTGCCGGGCTTGGCCATCACCCAGGGCGCGCGGGTCATCGACTCGACCCCGCCGGCCACGACCAGCTCGGCCTCACCCGCCCGGACCGCCTGCACGGCGGAGGCGACCGCCGTGAGCCCCGAGGCGCACAACCGGTTGACGGTGTATCCGGGCACGGTGTGCGGAAGTCCGGCCAGCAGTACGGCCATCCGCGCGACGTCACGGTTGTCCTCGCCGGCCTGGTTCGCGGCGCCGAGGACGACCTCGTCCACGGAGTCGGCCGGGATCCCGGCGCGGCGCACGGCCTCGCCGACGACGAGGGCGGCCAGGTCGTCGGGGCGTACGGACGCCAGGGCGCCGCCGTAGCGGCCCTGCGGGGTGCGGGCCCCGTCGATCAGATAGACCTCATCGGACATCGGGGCGCTCCTCGTACTCCTCGTGCTCCTCGGCGGGGGCGTGGCGGCGGGACTGGAGGACGGCGAACCGGCCGGTGACGAACGCCGGGTCGGTCAGGGTCGCGTTGGCGGCGGGGTTGGCCGAGGTGCCGTGGAAGTCGCTGAAGGCGGCGGACTGGTTGGGGAACACGTCGGCGGTCAGGTTCTCCGAGAGGTGCACCCCGGCCTCCAGGGCCGTCGCCCGCGCCGCCGTCAGGACGTCCTCCCCGGTCGCGTACACGCAGGCGGTGAGCGCGCCGTGGCGTCGCACGGTGTCGTGCAGGACGCGCAGTGAGTGCGCGGTGTCGTCGGTGGCTATGACGAAGGAGACCGGACCGAACCACTCGCTCGTGTAGGTCTTCTCGTCGGCCTCGGCGTCGAGCCGGACCACCAGCGGGGTGCGGACGACGGCGTCCGGGTGTTCGGGGTGGGCCACGGTGCGTGAGGGGTGGGCGGTACGGCCCAGGGCGGACGCCTCCTCCAGACGCGCGAGGACTCCGTCGTTCACGATGGCGCCGAGGGTGGCGGTGGCGCGGGCCGGGTCGGCGAGCAGGTCGTCCAGGGCGGATCCCAGGTCGGCGGCGAACTCGGCGGCCGTGCGCGGCCCCTGGTCGGTGGGGAATCCGCCACAGGGCACCAGGATGTTCTGCGGAGTGGTGCACATCTGCCCGCTGTAGAGGGAGACGGAGAACGCGAGGTTGCGCAGCAGCCCGGCGTAGTCGTCCGTGGAGTCCACGACGACCGTGTTCAGACCCGCCTTCTCCGTGTGTACGACGGCCTGGCGGGCGTTGTCCTCCAGCCAGTCGCCGAACTCGCTGGAACCGGTGAAGTCCACGATCCGCACGTCGGGGTGGGTGGCCAGGGCGGGAGCGGTGCGCTCCTCGGGGCGCGAGGCGGTCAGCAGCACCACGTCCGGGTCGAAACCGGCCTCTGCCAGCACCTCACGGGCGATCCGCACGGTGATCGCCAGCGGCAGCACGGCCCGCCGGTGCGGCTTCACGACCACCGGGTTGCCCGTGACCAGGCTCGCGAAGAATCCCGGATAGCCGTTCCAGGTGGGGAAGGTGTTGCACGCGATGAGCACGGACACGCCCCGGCCGACGGGTGTGTACGTCTTGTCCATGACCAGTGGCCCGCCGCGCCGCCGCGGCTTGCTCCAGCGGGCGGTGGCCGGGTGGCGCCGCTGTGCGTCCCAGGCGTACGCCACCGCTTCCAGGCCTCGGTCCTGGGCATGTGGGCCGCCCGCCTGGAAGGCCATCACGAAGGGCTGGCCGGTGGTGTGCTGGACGGCGTACGCGATCTCGTAGCTCGCCGCGTTCAGCCGGGCCAGGATCTCGGCCGCCACGCCGGCCCGGACGTCGGGGCTCGAGGAACGCCAGGCGGAGGCGGCCGACTTGGCCGTCGCCACGGCGGCCTCGGGCGACAGGTGCGGGTAGCTGATGCCGAGGGGGAAACCGTACGGCGACACCTCCGTGGCGGGGACGGTGCCGGTGGTGGGGTGCCCGTCGAGAGGGAAGGGGCGGTCGAGCAGCTCACGGAAGGCGGCCTCTCCCGCGGCGGGCGCCTCGGCTCCGTACGCGGACGTGCTCGAGGCCTCCGGGTAGGGCGTCCAGTAGCCGCGGTCGGCCGAGCGGGCCACCGCCTGGTCGAGCAGGTCGGTGTGCCGGGCGAAGAAGTCGGGATGTTGGGCGGGGGACATGGAAGCTCCAGGCCGAACGTTCGGTAGGTGAGTGGGTGCGGTGCGCCCGGGAACGGGCACAGCAGAAGGCGGGGCGGGTCAGACGTCGGCGAGCAGGATCGCCGGGCGTTCCACGCAGTCGGCCACGAAGCGCAGGAAGCCGCCGGCCACTCCGCCGTCGCAGACGCGGTGGTCGAAGCTGAGCGACAGCTGCGTGACCTTGCGGACGGTGAGCGCGCCGTCCACCACCCAGGGTTTGTCGACGATGCGGCCCACGCCGAGGAGCGCCGCCTCCGGGTGGTTGATGATGGGCGTGGAGCCGTCGACGCCGAACACACCGTAGTTGTTGAGGGTGAAGGTGCCGCCGGTCAGCCGGTCGGGCGGCAGGCTTCCGGTCCGGGCCAGCTCGGTCAACCGGGCGAGTTCCGCGGCGAGCTGCACCGTCGTCAGCCGGTGGGCGTCGCGGACGACGGGGACGACCAGCCCGCGTTCGGTCTGGGCGGCGAAGCCCAGGCGCACCTCGTCGTGACGCAAGATCTCCCGGCGTTCGGTGTCGACGGACGAGTTCAGCTCGGGGAAGCGGCGCAGACCCGCGACACAGATCCGGGCGAACAGGGCCAGCAGTCCGACCCGGCGGCCGGGTTCGGCGGCCTCCAGCGCCTTCTTGGCCCGGAGCAGCCCGGTGGCGTCCACGTCGACCCAGGTGGTGGCGTCGGGGATCTCGGTGCGGCTGCGGGAGAGCTTGTCCGCGACGGCCTTGCGGACGCCTCGGAGGGGGATGCGGACGGGGCCGTCCGAGGCGGGCTCGGAGCGGGTCGGAGGCGTGCGTTCCGGCCGGGACGCGGGCACGGGGTCCGTCGCGGGCTGCGTGCCGGACGGTACTTCCGCCTGTCGCGCGACCCGGGCGACGGCCTGTTCCACGTCCTGGCGCAGGACGACCCCGGCAGGGCCGGACGGCGCCAGCGTGGTGAGGTCGATTCCGTGGTCCCGGGCCATCCGCCGTACGAGGGGCGAGATGACGCGGGGAGAGTGCGGCTCGATCACCGGTGCCGTCCCGGCCACCGGTGCCGTCCCGGCCACCGGCCCGGCGCTCGCCGCGGCGGACCCCGCGCGTCGGCGGCGACGGCGGGGTGCCGGTTCGTGCCCGGTTCCGTAGCCGATCAGTACGTTGCCGGACCCGGCCCGCTCCTCCTCGCGGTAGCGCTCGGCGGCGGTGTCGCGGATCTCCGCCGTGTCGCGGACCTCGGCGGTGTCGGGGACCTCGGCGGGGCCGGCGTGCCCCGGTGCGGACACCCCCGCCCCCACCGTGATCAGC
>NZ_VJZE01000362.1 GCF_009377205.1 Streptomyces phyllanthi | reverse complement strand
GGGTGGGGGGTGCCCTCGTGGGGGCTCTGTCCCCAGACCCCCGTTTTCGGCCTGAACGGCCTCGTCCTCAAGCGCCGGACAGGCTGGATGTGCCTGGACTGAGCGGATACGCCTGGGCCGGGAGTCGTCACGTACCGCGCAGAGCCCCGCGAACCGTTCTCGTTCGCGGGGCTCTGCGGGCACTAAGGGGCCGGGCGGACCTCAGTGGTTGATGCCCTGGTTGCCGAAGGCCGGGTTGAAGGCGCCGACGACGTTCACGGAGTTGCCGACCACGTTGACGGGGACGTCGACCGGGACCTGGACGAGGTTGCCCGAGGCGATGCCCTGCGAGCCCACCGTCTGGCCGCCCGCGTGCGCCCCGCCCTCGGTCGCGGATGCCATACCGGCACCGGCGGCGACCAGGCCACCGGCCACCATGACGACGGCAGCGGCCTTCTTCAGGTTCTTCACTTCTCAGTCCTCCTTGGCGATCACTGCGGCAAGTCGCCGCAGCACGCACTGAGGAACGGGGCGGGTCCTGGAGGGGATACGCCCCCCGGGCGCCATTCATACGACGGTATGAATCTCATCCCGGAATGTGACGCTCCGAATTGCCGCTCATAGTATGAGCTATCCGGTCACACCATGACGTACTGCCCACAGTGCGGCCTGGGTTCTGTCCGCGAGGTCGAGCTTCATCAGGATGTTCGAGACGTGGGTCTTGACCGTCTTCTCGGAGAGGACGAGGGCTCGGGCGATCTCTCGGTTGGAGCGGCCGTCCGCGATCAGGCCGAGTACCTCTCGCTCCCGCTCGGTGAGTGAACCGCCTCTGCCCAGGCCCGTGTTGGCCTCCTCCTGGGAGAGGAGCGCGCCGGCGACCTCCGGCTGGAGCAGGACGTGGCCTGCGTGCACGGAGCGGATGGCGGACGCGAGCGCGTCGGGGTCCACGTCCTTGTAGACGTATCCGGCGGCGCCGGCACGCAGGGCGGGGATCACCGTGCGCTGCTCGGTGAAGCTGGTCACGACGAGCACGCGCGCGGGGTTGTCGAGTTCGCGGAGTCTGCGCAGCGCCTCGACGCCGTCCATGCCCGGCATCTTGACGTCCATGAGGACGACGTCGGGCTTCAACTCCTCTGCCTGGGCGACCCCTTCGGCACCGTCGGAGGCCTCTCCCACGACCTCGATGTCGTCCTGCACCTCGAGGAAGGTGCGCAGGCCGCGGCGGACCACCTGGTGGTCGTCGACGAGCAGCACCTTGATTGCGTCAGCCACCGGGGGCCTCCATCTCGATCGTGGTGCCCTTCCCGGGCGCCGATTCCACGGTCAGCCGGCCGCCGATCCCGCCCGCCCGGTCGCGCATGGAGACCAGGCCGAGGTGGCGTCCCGCGCGGCGTATCGACGCCGGGTCGAAGCCGCTGCCGTCGTCCGTGACGCGCAGGACGGCCGCGCTGCCGCGCCGCTCCAGGGTCACGTCGACCCGCTCGGCCCCCGAGTGCCGCAGCGCGTTGTGCAGGGCCTCCTGGGCGACACGCAGCAGGGCCTCCTCCTGGGCGGCGGGCAGTGCGCGGACGCCCCGGCTGGTGAACGTCACACGCGCGGTGTGGGCGCGGTCGAGGACCTGGATCTGGGTGCGGAGGGTGGCCACGAGGCCGTCCTCGTCGAGGGCCGCGGGGCGCAGCTCGACGACGGCGGCGCGCAGTTCGTCCGCGGCCTCGGCGGCGAGCAGGGCCACCTGGTGCATCTCCCCCTTGGCGCGCGACGGGTCGCGATCGACCAGTGCGGTCGCGGCCTGGGCCGTCAGGCGCAGGGAGAAGAGCTTCTGGCTGACGGCGTCGTGGAGCTCGTGGGCGAGGCGGGAGCGCTCCTCGGCGATGGTGAGCTCGCGGCTGCGCTCGTAGAGGCGGGCGTTGGTGAGGGCGATGGCGGCGTGCTGGGCGAGGATCGCCAGCAGTTCCTCGTCCTCCTCGGTGAAGCCGCAGCCGCCCTCGGGCCTGGGGCACTTCTTGTTGGCCAGGAAGAGGGCGCCGATGACCTCGTCGCCGTCGCGGATGGGCAGGCCCAGGAAGTCGGCCAGCTCGGGGTGGGCGCTCGGCCAGCCCTCGAAGCGGGGGTCCTTGCGCACGTCGGCGAGGTGCTGCCCCTTCGCCTCGTCCAGCATCGCGGCGAGGATGCCGTGCCGGCGCGGGAGCGGGCCGATGGCCTTCCACTGCTCGTCGCTGACGCCGTCGACGACGAACTGGGCGAAGCCGCCGTGGTCGTCGGGGACGCCCAGCGCCGCGTACTCCGCGTCGAGCAGGTCGCGCGCGGAGGCCACGATCGTCTTGAGGACGTCGCGCACCTCGAGGTGCCTGCTCATGGCCAGCAGCGCGGAGCTCACCGCCGCCAGGCCGGACCGTGGACCGTGACTCATGACCACACGGTACCCGCGGGGTGTGACACCCCGGATCGGACCTGTGACGGCCCCCGACTAGGCCGGGAGCCCTAGGGCGAAGGGCCCCGGCGCATTGCGGCCCGCGGACGAGGCGGCCGGGGAGGTCCCGTTCCTACGTTGAGGTCATCCGCCGAGAGCGGTGGTCACGGAACGAGGGGACGTCTGTCATGCCGGTGGCGATCATCACAGGAGCTTCGAAGGGGCTGGGGCGGGCGCTCGGCGCGGCCCTGGCGGAGCGCGGCTGGGATCTGGTGCTCGACGCCAGAACCGCGGACGTGCTCGACGACACGGCGAAGGAGCTGTCGGTGTACGGGACCCGCGTGGAGGCCCTGCCCGGGGACGTCACGGACGCCGGGCACCGGGCCGGGCTGGTGGCGGCGGCGCGCGGGCTGGGCGGTGTCGATCTGCTGGTGAACAACGCGAGCGCGCTGGGCGCCGAACCGCTCGTACGGCTGGACGAGCTGCCGCTGTCCGGGCTGCGGCGGGCCCTGGAGGTGAACGTGGTGGCCGCGCTGGGCCTCGTCCAGGAGGCTCTTCCGCTGCTGCGGGCCTCCGCGGCGGGCGCGGTGATCGCCGTCAGCTCGGACGCGGGCGCGGAGGCGTACGAGACATGGGGCGGGTACGGGGCGTCGAAGGCGGCGCTCGACCAGCTGTCGGCGGTGCTGGCAGAGGAGGAGCCCGGGCTGCGCGTGTGGGCGGTCGATCCCGGGGACATGGGCACGGACCTGTACGCGGCGGCCGTACCGGACGACGACGATCCACGGCCGGAGCCCGCCCGTGCCGTACCGGCTTTCCTGCGGCTGCTCGACGAGCGTCCGGCCAGCGGCCGCTACGGTGCGACGTCCCTGCTGGAGGGCCGATGACGACCGCGACGGGGGTTCCTCCGCTCGAGCGCGGGCGGGAGTGGGGGACGGTCCCGGAGGAGCTGTCGGCGCGGGTTCCGGTCGAGCAGCGTGCGCCGGGGCTCGGGCGGGACGCGGTGCGGCTGCTCGTCTCGCGCGGCTCGGAGGTGTCGCACCACTCGTTCGTCGAGCTGCCCCGGCTGCTGAGGGCCGGGGACCTGCTCGTGGTCAACACCTCCCCCACGCTGGCGGCCGCGGTGGACGGTCGGGTCGGGCACGCACGCGTGGTGGTGCACTTCTCCACGGTGGGCGATGACGGGCGGTGGGCCGTCGAGCTGCGGGATCCGGACGGGAGGGGCACCACGCGCGCGCGTGCGGGCGGGCCCGCCGGGGCGGAGGTGCGTCTGCCCGGGGGCGCGCGGCTGGTGCTGGAGGAGCCGCTGAGCGTGCACGGTCCGCGGCTGTGGTGGGGGCGTGTGTCGGGCCCCGCGGGCCCGGATGTCCTGGGGCTGCTGCGGGAGTACGGGCGGCCCGTTCGGTACGCGTACACGGAGCGGGACCAGCCGCTGTCGGCGTACCAGACGGTGTTCGCGCTGCCCTCGCCCGACGGTTCGGGCAGCGCGGAGATGCCGAGCGCGGCCCGGCCCTTCACCGCGCGGCTGGTCACGGAGCTGGTGAGCCGGGGCGTGCAGTTCGCGCCGGTCACGCTGCACACCGGGGTCGCGTCGGCGGAGGCGCACGAGCCGCCGTATCCCGAGCGCTTCGCGGTGCCGGAGGCGTCGGCGGGGCTGATCAACGCTGCCAGGGGAGGGGGCGGCCGGGTCATCGCGGTCGGTACGACGGCGGTGCGGGCCGTGGAGTCGGCGGCCGGGCCGGACGGGGTGGTGCGGGCGGCTGAGGGCTGGACCGGACTCGTGATCACCCCGCGGCGCGGGATACGGGTGGTCGACGGTCTGCTGACCGGGCTGCACGAGCCGGAGGCCTCGCATCTTCTGATGCTGGAGGCGGTCGCGGGGCGGGCGGCGATCGACCGCGCGTACGAGGAGGCACTGCGTGGCCGCTATCTCTGGCACGAGTTCGGGGACACGCACCTCATCCTCTCCGAGAACCCTCACCCTGAGCATTGCTCCAGCAACCACCGGTGAGACGGTCACACTGCAGATGTGAGCCCCCACATAGGGCGCAGGTCACGTACGAACACCACTAGTAGCAACATAAGGGACGAATGAGCGGGGCAGACGTGTCAGTCTGTCCCGTTTCGTCCTTCCTTGGTCCACTACTCGGGGTCGTAGGTCACACCTTTGCCTGGGCATTTTGCGGCCGCTAAGAATGGCTCACGTCGCTCGGCGCGGCGGGTTCTCCCCCGCAGCGCATGTGCGGGAAACACCTTGTTCCGCACCGGCCCGAGAGCGACGTCCCCTATCGAAGAGGTCCATTTCTTCATGCCCAAGTTCACCACCATCGCCCGTCGTAGCCGTGTCCTCGCCAAGCCCAACAAGGTCTCGCTCGCCTGTGTGGCCGGCCTCGGTGCCGCCTCTGTGGGGCTCACCCTGATACCGGGTGGCGGACAGGCTTCGGCGGATGCGGCCCCCAACATGGCCCCGGTGGCGTACAGCGAGCAGCAGATCAAGGACGTCAAGGCCGGCGTCACCGACCAGCTGGCGGGTGCGACCGTCAAGGCCGATGCCGCCGTGGCGAAGAAGAAGGCCGCGGACGAGGCCGCCAAGAAGGCGGACGAGGCTGCCAAGAAGAAGGCCGCAGCGGAGGCTGCGAAGAAGGCGGCCGCCAAGCCGGCCCCCAAGACCTACCCGAACAACCTCGACGGCTGGATCCGCGAGTCGCTCGACGTCATGAAGAAGCACGGCATCCCGGGCTCCTACGACGGCATCAAGCGCAACATCCTGCGGGAGTCCTCGGGCAACCCGAAGGCCATCAACAACTGGGACATCAACGCCATCAACGGCATCCCGTCGAAGGGCCTGCTGCAGGTCATCCCGCCGACCTTCAAGGCCTACCACGTCCCCGGCACATCCTGGGACATCTACAACCCGGTCGCCAACATCACCGCCGCCTGCAACTACGCGGCCGACCGGTACGGCTCGATGGACAACGTCAACAGCGCGTACTGACGCCGGCGCGGACCGCTTCTCGCGACCGCTTCTCGCGACCGGTTACGCGATCAGATACGCCGAAGGGCGGCTCCCTCCTGACGGGGAGCCGCCCTTCGGGGCGTACGGACGCGGCTACTTGCGCATGACCTCCGGCTCGTGGCGGCGCAGGAAGCGGGCCACGAGGAAGCCGCAGACCACACCGATGGCGATCAGGGCGGCCATGTCGAGGGTCCAGACGCCGACCGTGTGATCCCACAGCGGATCGGTCTCGGTGGGGTTGTCCTTGTTCGGGTTGACCAGGTTGAAGTCCAGCGTGGCGCCCGCGGCAGCGACCGCCCAGCGGGACGGCATCAGGTACGAGAACTCGTTGACGCCGATGGAGCCGTTGAGGGTGAAGAGGCAGCCGGTGAAGACGACCTGGATGATGGCGAACATCACCAGCAGCGGCATGGTCTTCTCGGCCGTCTTGACCAGCGCGGAGATCACCAGACCGAACATCATCGAGGTGAAGCCGAGCGCCATGACCGGCAGGCAGAGCTCCAGCTTGGTGAGGGTGCCGAGCACCAGGCCCTCCGCCGGAACCTCGCGCGCGCCGAAGCCGATCCCGCCGACGATCAGGCCCTGGACCATGGTGATCATGCCGAGCACGATGACCTTGGACATCAGGTAGGCCGAGCGGGACAGGCCCGTCGCGCGCTCCCGTTCGTAGATCACCCGTTCCTTGATCAGCTCACGGACGGAGTTGGCCGCGCCGGCGAAGCAGGCGCCCACCGCGAGGATCAGCAGGACGGTGGTCGCGGTGCCGTTGGGCACTCTCGCACCGTTGGCGCGCGGCTCGTTGGGCAGCAGGGTGTTGCCGGAGTCGATGAGCAGGCTGACCGCGCCGAGCACGGCGGGCAGGATCAGCATCAGGGCCATGAAGCCCTTGTCGGACGCGATGACCGCCGTGTACCGCCGGACCAGGGTCATCAGCTGTGAGCCCCAGGCCTGTGGCTTCGGCGGCTTCATCGCCTGCGGCGGCGGCATGTGCACCGACTGCGGGGCGACGGCGTCGATGTCCGCGGCGTACATCTGGTAGTGCTGCGAGCCCTTCCAGCGGCCCGCCCAGTCGTAGTCGCGGTAGTTCTCGAAGGCGGAGAACACGTCGGCCCAGGTTTCGTAGCCGAAGAAGTTGAGGGCCTCCTCGGGCGGGCCGAAGTAGGCGACGGCACCGCCGGGCGCCATCACCAGCAGCTTGTCGCACAGCGCCAGTTCGGCCACGGAGTGGGTGACCACCAGGACCGTACGGCCGTCGTCGGCGAGTCCACGCAGCAACTGCATGACATCGCGGTCCATGCCCGGGTCGAGACCGGAGGTCGGCTCGTCCAGGAAGATCAGCGACGGCTTGGTGAGCAGCTCCAGGGCCACGGAGACGCGCTTGCGCTGGCCACCGGACAGGGACGTGACCTTCTTGTCCTTGTGGATGTCCAGCTTCAGCTCGCGCAGCACCTCGTCTATCCGGGCATCGCGCTCGGCGGCCGTGGTGTCGGCGGGGAAGCGCAGCTTGGCCGCGTACTTGAGGGCCTTCTTGACGGTCAGCTCCTTGTGCAGGATGTCGTCCTGCGGGACCAGACCGATGCGCTGACGCAGCTCGGCGAACTGCTTGTACAGGTTCCGGTTGTCGTAGAGGACGTCGCCCTGGTTGGCCGGGCGGTAACCGGTGAGGGCCTTCAGCAGGGTCGACTTGCCGGAGCCGGACGGGCCGATGACCGCGATGAGCGACTTCTCCGGGACCCCGAAGGAGACGTCCTTCAGGATCTGCTTGCCGCCGTCGACGGTGACCGTCAGATGGCGTGCGGAGAAGGAGACCTCACCGGTGTCGACGAACTCCTCGAGCCGGTCGCCGACGATGCGGAAGGTCGAGTGGCCGACGCCGACGATGTCGTTCGGGCCGAGGAGCGCCGAGCCGCCCTTGGCCATCGGCATACCGTTGACGAACGTGCCGTTGTGCGAGCCGAGGTCGCGGATCTCGAAGCGGCCGTCGGGCGTGGCGTGGTACTCGGCGTGGTGGCGCGAGACCTGGAGGTCGGAGACGACCAGCTCGTTGTCCAGCGCACGGCCGATCCGCATCACGCGGCCGAGGGCCAGCTGGTGGAACGTGGTCGGGCTGCGGTCGCCGTACACCGGCGGCGCCCCCGCGCCACCACCGGGAACCTGCTGCGCGTAGCCGTCACCCGGACCCTGCTGGTGCGGGATCTGCGGCTGCTGCGGCTGCTGCGGCCAGCCCTGTTGCGGTACGGGCTGCTGCGGCGCCGGCTGCTGGGCCGCCCAGCCCGGGTTCGCGCCCTGGGACGCGTACGGCTGCTGCTGCGGCTGTGCCTGTGGTGTGGCGACGGCGGCGGCCGTGCCGGAGAGGTTCAGGCGCGGGCCGTCGGTCGCGTTGCCGAGGTGCACGGCCGAGCCGGGGCCGATCTCCAGATGGCGGATCTTCTGGCCCTGCGCGAACGTGCCGTTGGTGCTGCCGTGGTCGTCGATGACCCAACTCCGGCCGCTCCAGCTGATCGTGGCGTGACGCCAGGACACCCTGGCGTCGTCGAACACGATATCTCCCTGCGGATCACGTCCGAGGGTGTATGTCCTGGACGGGTCGAGCGTCCAGGTTTGTCCATTGGATTCGAGTACGAGTTCCGGCACTCCATGCCCCACTGAGTTGTCCCCCGAGTTACCCCCATCACAGGGAGTCTAGGGATGTCGAACATCGGGGGGAACTATTTCAGGCTCGGCGCCCTGACCGAAAGTCGGGCCTTGTGATGAGCGCCAACGGGAGCGTCGACCGGCCCCGTTGACGAGGCGGAAACCCGGCCGGAGAGTGGTAATCCCACACGAGGGGGACATCCGCGGTGGAACGCCGCGGGACGGATCGGGGGGTCTGTCCATGAGTATCGGTACCGCACACCAGGCCAGGAGCGTGCCGTGGGGTGATGTCCTGTTCTCCGCGATCGCCGCCGTGAGCTGGGCGTTGACCGGTATGGCGGGAACGGCCGCGCTCGGTCTGCATCTGCTCGAAGCGGACTCGGCGGGCTCGCTCGGACCGATGACCGCCGCCGTTGTGGCGCTTGGTGCGGGTGGTTCGGTCACGCCGTCCGGTGATGTCTCCGTCTTTGGCCTGGAAGGGGCGGAGGCGACGACCGCCATCGAGATCACGCCACTCGGCGTGGGGCTCGTGGGAGCGGTCCTGCTGTCGTGGTTCTTCCTGCGGTCGTTGCGCGGTGCGGGGGCCGTGATCGCGCCGGCCGAACTCCTCGCGCGCGCGGGCGCCGTGGTCGTGCTGTTCGTCGCCATGATGGGCGGGCTCGCCTGGGCCGGCCACAGCGTCATCACCCTCGACGGAGGCTCGCTGGGGCTCGACGACATGCCGGGCGGGGAGCAGTTGGGCGATGTCGAGGTACCCGGGCTCGGCGACATCGGGGGACTGCTGCCGGACCGGCTCGGGGACCTCGTGGAGGCCGAGGCGAAGGTCGGCTTCAGCGTGGACACCGCGCCCACGCTGCTCGGTGGTCTGGTCTGGTGCGTCGGCGTCCTGGTGATCGCGCTGCTGGCCTCGCGCCGGACCCCCCTGCCGCCCGGCTGGGACGTGGTGCACCGCGCGGTGCGGCCGGCGGTGTCGGCGCTGGTCGGCGTGTTGCTGGTGGCGGTCATGGCGGGGCTCGCGGCGGCGGCGTACGCGGCGACCGGCGACGACCGTCCCCGGCGGATCGTGGGCGCCGCCCTGCTGGGCGCGCCCAACGGGGTCTGGCTGGGCGTCCCGATCGGCCTGTTCGTACCGTGGCACGGCGAGGCCACCGGCGAACTGGCCAAGGTGCTGCCGGATCCGCTCGACGACCTGCTGCGCGTCGGCTCCGACCAGCACGTCACGCTGGGCCGCCTGGCCGAACTGGACGGCATGGTCTGGCTGCTGGGGGTCGCGGCCGCGGTCATGATGCTGTTCGCGGGAGTGCTGACCGCCGTACGTACGCCCTTTGTACGGGAGTCGGACGCCATCACGGTGGGGAAACCGGCCGGTACGGATGGCGGAGGCTCCGGCCCGCTCGCTTTCGCGGGGCGCTGCGCTCTTCGGCTCGGTATCGCCACGGCACTGGCACTGCCGTTACTGGCCTGGCTGACCGAGGTGTCCGTGGACGCGTCGCTGTCGGTACTCGGCTTCGACGCGTTCGGCGCGGGCATCGAGCTCCGCGGCGACCTGGGGACGGCGTTGCTGCTGGGCGCACTATGGGGCGCGGGCGCGGGGGCTGCCGGGGCGTTGCTGGCA
>NZ_VJZE01000361.1 GCF_009377205.1 Streptomyces phyllanthi | reverse complement strand
CCCCCGCCCCCGCCACCGAGGCGCCCAAGTCAAGCGGCACCCGGCTGGTCGACCGCGTCTTCAAGATGCGTGAACTCGCCATCCTGGCCGTCTTCGTGGTGATGATCGTCATCACCCAGCTGGGCAACAGCAAGTTCCTCACCGAGCAGGGCATCAAGGACCTGCTGCTGAACGCGACCATCCTGGTCCTCGTCGCCGTCGGCCAGTCGCTGGTCGTCATCACGCGCAACGTGGACCTGTCGGTCGGCTCCACGCTCGGCATCAGCGCCTTCGCCGCCGGCATCCACCTCCAGGGAGGTGGCGCCCCGCTCGTGGCCGTGGCTCTCGCGGTCCTGACGGGCGTCGGCTTCGGCCTGCTCAACGGGCTCCTCGTGAGCCTCGGCCAGGTGCCCGCGCTCGTCGTCACCCTCGGCACGCTCTACATCATCCGCGGTATCGACTCGATCTGGGTCGGCTCCCGCCAGATCGTGGCGTCCGCCCTCCCGGACGGCTTCGTGGACTTCGGCTCCGGCGGCATCTCCGCGGTGCCGTGGCTGGCACTGATCGCGCTCGTGGTGCTCGTGGCGACGGCGTACTACCTCAAGCACTTCCGCAGCGGCCGCGAGCTGTACGCGCTCGGCTCGAACCCGGAGGCCGCACGGCTCGCCGGCATCCCGGTCCGCAAGCGCATCCTGGCCGCGTACACCTTCTGCGGTGCCCTCGCGGGTCTCGCCGGGGCGTTGTACCTGGCCCGGTTCGGCAACGTGGACTCCAGCACCGGCAACGGCTACGAACTCACCGTCGTCAGCGCGGTCGTGGTCGGCGGCGTGGTCTTCACCGGCGGCTCCGGCAGCGTCTACGGCGCCGCGCTCGGCGCACTGCTCCTCACCTCCATCAACAGTGTGCTGCCCGCCCTCGGCGTCAGCTCGGTGTGGGTGCTCGCCATCAACGGCATCCTGCTCATCCTCGCCATCGCGGTCGACCGGATCGTCGCCCTGCGCGTGGCGTCCGCCCTGAAGAAGAGGAACGCCCGCCATGGCTGACTCGTCGCTCGCGCGCGCCGTCCGCTGGGACACGGTGGTGGGCGCCCTCCTCATCGTCGTGCTGCTGCTGTCCTTCGGCACCGTCGACGGCTTCGGCAACGCCCTCAACCTGTCGTTCCTGATCGGCAACACCCTGCCGATCGCGCTGATCGCCCTGCCGATGACCCTGCTCGTGGTCTCCGGCGAGATCGACCTCTCGGTGGCCTCCACCGCCGGCCTGTCCGGCGCGGTCATGGGCGCCCTGTGGAACCAGGGCATGGCCATCGAGACGATCATCCCGATCTGCCTGCTGCTGGGCGTGGTGTGCGGGCTGGTCAACGGCCTGCTCGTGACCCGGCTCGGGCTGCCCTCCCTCGCCGTCACCATCGGCACCCTCGCCGCCTACCGGGGCATCGCGCAGATCGTGCTCGGCTCCGACGCGGTGACCGACTTCCCCACCCCGTACCTGGACTTCGCGGCCGGACGCATCGGGGACACCTTCATCCCGTACGCCTTCCTGCCCTTCCTCGTACTGCTCGCGATCGCCGTGGTCGCGCTGCACGCAACCCCGTTCGGGCGGTCGCTGTTCGCGATCGGTGCGAGCGAGGAGGCAGCGCGGTTCGCGGGCCTCCGCGTCAAGCGGCAGAAGCTCATCCTCTTCACGGTGACCGGCCTGATGGCCTCCCTCACCGGCATCTTCTGGGCGCTGCACTACGCCAGCGCCCGCTACGACAACGCCACGGGACTCGAACTCTCCGTCGTGGCAGCGGTGTTGCTCGGCGGCATCGACTTCGACGGCGGCAAGGGCACGCTCGGCGGCGCGATCGCGGGAGTCTTCCTCCTCGGCGCGCTGCAGAACGTGATGAGCCTCCAGGACGTCTCCGCCCAGTCGCAGATCGTCGTCACCGGCGTTCTGCTCGTCCTCTCCGTGCTCGGCCCGAGGGTCGCACGGCAGATCTCCGTCGCGAGGGCCGGGCGCAGAGCAGCCGCCTCAGCGCCGGTGTCCAAGGCACCCAGTCCGACGCCATAGGCCAAGCGCCCCTCCGGACAACCTCGTCACCCCTTCGCTCACCCCCGTAAGGAACCCGCCATGCGCAAGTCATCGATCCGCCGTGCCTGCGCGGCTCTCGCCGCCGTCACGTCCCTCACCCTCGCCGCCACCGCCTGCGGCGGAACCACCAAGAAGGACGTCAGCGAGGAGAACGCCTCCGCCGCCTCGGAGGGCAAGGCCAACCCCAACGCCGAGCTGAAGAAGGGTCTGACCGTCGGCTTCCTCCCGAAGCAGGTCAACAACCCGTACTTCACCTCCGCCGACAAGGGCGGCGAGGCGGCCCTCAAGGAGCTGGGCTCCAGCTACAAGGAGGTCGGCCCGTCCAGCGCCACCGACACCTCCGGCCAGGTGTCCTACGTCAACACGCTCACCCAGCAGCAGGTCGACGCGATGGCCGTGTCCGCGCAGGACCCGGGCGCCCTGTGCACGGCGCTCAAGCAGGCCATGAAGAACGACATCAAGGTCGTCACCTACGACTCCGACACCAAGGCCGACTGCCGCAACGCCTTCGTCTCGCAGGCCAGCGCCGAGGACCTGGGCCGCACCGAGGTCCAGCTGCTCGCCGAGCAGATCGGCTACAAGGGCGAGATCGCGATCCTGTCCGCCGCGCAGACCGCGACGAACCAGAACACCTGGATCGAGTTCATGGAGGACGAGCTCAAGGACCCCAAGTACAAGGACATGAAGCTCGTCAAGGTCGCCTACGGTGACGACGACGCTCAGAAGTCCTTCCAGCAGACCCAGGGCCTGCTCCAGGAGTACCCGAACCTGAAGGGGATCATCTCCCCGACCACGGTCGGCATCAAGGCTGCCGCCCAGTACCTCTCGGGCTCCAAGTACAAGGGCAAGGTCAAGCTGACGGGTCTCGGCACCCCGAACGACATGCGCAAGTACGTCAAGAACGGCACCGTCGAGGGCTTCGAGCTGTGGGACCCGGCGAAGCTCGGCGAGCTGGCCGCCCGTACGGCCGTGGCGCTGGTCTCGGGCCAGATCACCGGCAAGGAGGGCGAGACGTTCACGGCCGGTGACATGGGCGAGTACACCATCGGCAAGGACGGCGTGATCAGCCTCGGCAAGCCGACCGTCTTCAACAAGGACAACATCGACGAGTTCGACTTCTAGTAACCGGAGGGTTGTTGATGCAACGCGTGTGCTTCCTGCTGAAGGTCCGGGCGGACCGCCTCGACGAGTACCGCGAGCGGCACGCCGAGGTGTGGCCCGAGATGCGCCAGGCGCTCTCGGCCACCGGCTGGCACAACTACTCGCTCTTCCTGCGCGAGGACGGCCTGCTGGTCGGCTACCTGGAGACCGAGGACTTCGAGGCCGCCCTGGCCGGCATGGAGGCCACCGACGTCAACGCCCGCTGGCAGGCGGAGATGGCGCCGTTCTTCGAGTCGCTGGACGGCGCCCGGCCCGACGAGGCCATGAAACCGCTCACCGAGGTGTTCCACCTCGCCTGACCCCGCTCCAACCCCTTCCCGCACCTCGCCGACAATGGAGTCCCCCGAGATGAAGAGACGCACGCTGCTCGGCGCCGCCCTCGCCGGTGCCGTGGTGACCCCCGCGCTCGCCTCCGGTACCGCCCGGGCCGCCGACCCGGGCCCGTCCGTCACCCTGACCGGCAGCACCCTCCTCGACACCCAGGCCATCTTCTTCGTGTCGTACGACGGCCTGGTCAACAACAACGCGTTCCAGAAGAACGGGCTGCTGACCTACAAGGGCTACCAGTACGCCGTCTGGTACACCGCCGACCGCAACGCCGTCGTCGGCCGCCGCGTGTTCGGGTCGAGCACCTGGTCCACCGTCAAGGTCGGCCACACCCTCCGGTACAACGACTCCCACAACGTCATCTCCATGGGGATCTCCAAGGTCGACGGCCGGCTGCACCTCAACATGGACTCCCACAGCGACGGCTTCACCTACGTCAAGTCGGTGGCCGGCCTCATGGACAACCCGGGCGGGCTGAGCTGGACCGCGAGCCGCTTCGGCGCGCCCCAGTCCACCCTCGACGGCCTCGCGCTCACCTCGCAGTTCACCTACCCGCAGTTCATCTCGACGCCCGAGGGCAAACTCCAGCTGAGCTACCGCGTCGCCGTCTCCGGCAACGGCCGCAACGCCCTCGCCGAGTACGACGGCACGTCCTGGACCAACCTCGGCGAGTGGACCAGCTCCACCGGCACGTATACGAGCGAGCACGGCTCCAGCACCGCCCGCAACATGTACCTGCACGGCATCGACTACGACCGGAACGGCCGCCTGCACTCCTTCTTCACCTGGCGCGAGCAGAACGGCGCCGTGATGTGCAGCAGCGGCGGCATCACCAACCACGACACCGGCTACGTCTACTCGGACGACCGCGGCCGCACCTGGCGCAACAACGCGGGCACCGTCGTCGGCACCACCGGCGGCTCCGACCGGGTCTCCGTCACCGACGCCGGGCTGGTCGTGGACCCGCTCAACCCGGACCACTCGCTGATGAACCAGGAGAGCCAGTTCACCGACTCGGCGGGCCGTCCGCACGCCATCATCAGCTACGTGCCCGGCCGTTTCGGCCAGTGCACCACGAACTACGTCGCCAACCGGACCGCCAACGGCCGTGCCTTCCACGTCCGCAAGAACGCCTCCGGCGCCTGGCAGAAGACCGAGATACCGGTGCCGCTGAACTCCAGTCAGCGCACCAAGCTGATCCTCGACAAGTACGACAACGCCTACGCGATCTTCCCGTACTGCCGTATCGCCGGGGCCTCCGCGGCATCCGGATACACGGACTGGGCGATGCTGTACGACGGGGTCGCCGCCGGGCTGAACGCCTTCGGCGAGGTCGTGATCGACGAGACGCGGGTCACGCAGGACCACTTCCTGTCGATCATGTACCAGGAGAAGTCCAGCGGTACGACACCCTCGGCGCTCCGCAACCTCAACTTCCGCCTGCCCACCTGATCCTGCACGTCATGACCGGGAAACCGTGACCGACGCGACCGTGGCGGGTGCGCCACGCAGGTAATGTGAACGCGCACCCGCCGCCCCGCATCTCCCTGGAGGTCCCAGCCCGATGGCCCAGTCGGTGGGTATCAAGGACGTCGCCCGCGCCGCAGGAGTCTCCGTGGGCACGGTCTCGAACGTGATCAACCGCCCGGACACGGTGGCCTCCGAGACCCGTGCCCGAGTGCTGTCCGCGATAGACCGCCTCGGCTATGTCCGCAGCGAGTCGGCACGCCAGCTGCGCGCCGGGCGCAGCCGCATCATGGGCCTGCTCGTGCTCGACATGGGCAACCCCTTCTTCGTGGACGTGGCGCGCGGCGCCGAGCGGGCCGCGCGCCAGGCCGGGCTCGGCGTGATGGTCTGCAACAGCGCGCAGAGCGCGGGGGAGGAGGCCGAGTACCTGTCGCTCTTCGCCGAGCAGCGGGTCCGGGGCGTCCTGCTCACCCCCGCCGACGCCACGGGCCGCAATATCGAGACGTTCCGCCGCCACGGCATCCCCTTCGTCCTCGTCGACCGGGTCGCCGAGGGCACCACCGAGTGCTCGGTGTCCGTCGACGACGTGGCGGGCGGCGCGCTCGCCGTACGGCACCTGGTCGACGCCGGGCACCGCTCCATCGCGTACGTCAGCGGGCCGCCCGGCCTCAACCAGGTCCGGGACCGCCGTACGGGCGCGCTGGGCGCCCTGGCCGAGGCCGGGCTCGGTCCACAGTGCCTGCGCGAACTGCCCACCGAACGGCTCGACGTGGCCGCCGGCCGCGACGCCGGTGCCCGGCTCCTCGGCCTCGCCGAGCGCCCGACCGCCGTCTTCTGCGCCAACGACCTGCTCGCGCTCGGCGTCCTCCAGGCCATGTTCGCGGCCGGGGTGAACGTGCCGGACGACCTCGCGATCGTCGGCTACGACGACATCGAGTTCGCCGCCGCCGCGGCCGTCCCCCTCACCTCCGTACGGCAGCCCGCCGTGACCATGGGCGCGATGGCCGCCGAACTGCTGCTGGAGGAGACCGAGGCCGAGACGGCACCGAAGCCGCATGAACACCAGAGGGTCGTCCTCCAGCCGGAGCTCGTGGTGCGGCGCTCCAGCCTTTCGGCGCGCTGACTGTGCGTTCAGCGACAACTGACCATCCGTTCAGCATGAACTGACCGCCGCTTCAGTGGATTTTCTTGATCAACGGGGTCGGCGGGACGAAGGATCTGTGGTGGACTGGGGGCGCAGCCTGGAATTCGTTCGCCTCGGGAGCCCTGTTGACCCCCAGCTACCGCCAGCCCGGTGTCGTCCTCACCGACCGCCGCTACTCCGTGCCCCTCGACCACGACGACCCGAAGGGCGAGCGGATCGAGCTGTACGCGCGGGAAGCCGTCGCGAGCGACAAGGCGGACCAGGACCTGCCCTGGCTGGTCTACCTCCAGGGCGGCCCGGGCTTCGGAGCCAACCGGTTCGTCGGCAGGCAGGCCTGGCTCGGCCGCGCCCTGGAGGAGTTCCGCGTCCTGCTCCTCGACCAGCGCGGTACCGGCGCCTCCACGCCCGCCAACCGCCAGACCCTCCCGCTCCGCGGCGGGCCCCGCGAACAGGCGGACTACCTCTCCCACTTCCGCGCCGACTCCATCGTCCGCGACTGCGAGGCCCTCCGCCCCGAGATCACCGGCGGCGCCCCCTGGACCGTCCTCGGCCAGAGCTTCGGCGGCTTCTGCACCGTCACCTACCTGTCCGTCGCTCCCGAGGGGCTGAGCGCCGCCGTCATCACCGGCGGCCTGCCCTCCCTGGACGCCCACGCCGACGACGTCTACCGGGCCGCCTACCCGCGCATCGAACGCAAGGTCGCCGCCCACTACGCCCGGTACCCGCAGGACGTCGAGCGGGCCCGGCGGATCGCCCGGCACCTGCTCGCGCACGACGTCGTCCTGCCGAACGGCTACCGGCTCACCGTCGAGGCCTTCCAGTCCCTCGGCCACGCCCTCGGCGGCAGTGAGGGCAGCCACCGCCTCCACTACCTCCTGGAGGACGCCTTCGTCCCCACCCCGCAGGGCCCCGCCCTCTCCGACGTCTTCCAGGAGGAGGCGCAGGGACTGCTGTCGTACGCGGGCCACCCGCTGTACGCGCTCGTCCACGAGGCATGCCTGGGCCAGGGCGACCGGCCCACCGCCTGGTCGGCGGAGCGGGTACGCGCCGAGTTCCCGCGGTTCGACGCGGCCAAGGCGCTCACCGGTGACGGCCCGCTGCTGTTCACCGGGGAGTCGGTGCACCCCTGGACCTTCGACGTCGACCCCGCGCTGCGCCCGCTGCGCGAGACCGCCGAGGAACTCGCCGCCCGCGCCGACTGGAAGCCGCTCTACGACCCGGCCCGGCTCGCCGCCAACGAGGTGCCGGTCGCGGCGGCCGTCTACCACGACGACATGTACGTCGACACCGCGCACTCCCTGCAGACGGCCCGTGCGATCCGGGGCCTGCGCACCTGGGTCACCGACGAGTACGAGCACGACGGCGTACGGGCCTCCGGGCCGCGCGTCCTGGACCGGTTGCTGGCGCTGACGCGGGACGAGGCGTGAACCGGGCCGCTGTCGGTGGCGGGGGTTAGTGTGCCGACATGACCGAGCGGCAGACGGAACAGCTCAAGCCCATGCCGGAGGACTGGCGGCGCGCCCTCGCCGTCGTGGCCCATCCGGACGACCTCGAATACGGCTGTTCGGCGGCGATCGCCGCGTGGACCGACGGAGGCCGGGAGATCGCGTACGTCCTGGCGACCCGGGGCGAGGCCGGTATCGACACCCTGCCGCCCGACGAGTGCGGCCCGCTGCGCGAGCGGGAGCAGCGAGCCAGCGCGGCGGTGGTGGGGGTGAGCGAGGTGGAGTTCCTCGACCACCGGGACGGCGTCATCGAGTACGGCCTGGCACTGCGCCGGGACATCGCCGCCGCGATCCGCAGACACCGCCCCGAGCTCGTCATCACCCTCAACCACCGCGACACCTGGGGCGGCGTCGCCTGGAACACACCGGACCACGTGGCCGTGGGCCGAGCCACCCTCGACGCGGCGGCCGACGCCGGCAACCGGTGGATCTTCCCCGAGCTCACGGAGCAGGGGCTGGAGCCCTGGAGCGGTGTCCGCTGGGTGGCCGTGGCCGGTTCCGCGACGCCCACGCACGCGGTGGACGCCACACCGGGGCTCGATCGTGCGGTGCGCTCACTGCTCGAACACCGCACGTATATCGAGGCGTTGACGAGCGAGGACCCCGAGACGTACGTCCGTGACTTCCTGACCGGGTACGCCCGGACCACGGGCGAGCGCTTCGGCGGACGACCGGCCGTGGCGTTCGAGCTGTTCGGCCGATGACCGACAAGCGATGACCGACAAGCGATGACCGACGAGCGATGACCGACGGGGAACTGATGGGGGAGCGGCAGATGGACGGCAGGGCTGACGGGGAACTGCTCGCCGAGCGGTTCGAGGAGCACCGCGGGCATCTGAGAGCGGTGGCCTACCGGATGCTCGGCTCGCTCAGCGAGGCCGACGACGCGGTCCAGGAGGCCTGGCTGCGGCTCAGCCGCTCCGACACGAGCGACGTGCGGAACCTCGGCGGCTGGCTGACGACCGTGACCGGCCGGGTGTGCCTGGACATGCTGCGCTCACGCCGCACCCGGCGGGAGGAGCCCATGGAGGCGTACGAGACGTTCGTGCCCGACCCCGTCGTCGGTTCCCTTGACCGTGTGGACCCGGAGCAGGAGGTGCTCCAGGCGGACTCGGTGGGGCTCGCGCTGCTGGTGGTGATGGAGACGCTGGAGCCCGCGGAGCGGCTCGCGTTCGTGCTGCACGACATGTTCGCGGTGCCCTTCGACGACATCGCGCCCGTCGTGGGCCGCTCCACGGCCGCGACTCGGCAGCTCGCCAGCCGCGCCCGGCGCCGGGTGCAGGGCTCGACGCCCGCTCCGGATCCCGATCCGACCCGGCAGAGGGAGGCGGTCGACGCCTTCCTCGCGGCCTCGCGCGGCGGGGACTTCGAGGCGCTGGTGTCGGTGCTCGACCCCGATGTCGTGCTGCGGGCCGACGCCGGGGCCCTCGCAGTGGGCCCGGGCGCGTCCAAGGCGCTGCGGGGCAGGCACCAGGTGGCCGAGAGCGCCTTCATGTTCCGGCAGTTCGCTCAGTACGCGCGGCCCGTGCTCGTCAACGGCGCGGTGGGCCTGCTCACCGTCGTCGACGGCAAGGCGCTGTCGGTCATGGGGCTCACCGTGGTGGACGGAAAGATCACCGGGATGTACATCCTGGCGGACGAGGAACGGCTCGCGCGCCTCGATCTCGCGGGCCTGGTGGGCTAGGGCGTGGCCCTGGGCGCCGGACGCTCGGGAAGTGGGGGATCCTAGGTCGTGCCGCGCAGCGCGACCCAGGTTTCCCGGCCCACGATGCCGTCGACGGCCAGTCCTTTGTCGGCCTGGAAGCTCCGGACCGCGGACTCCGTCCCGGGACCGAACTCGCCGTCCACGCCGCTGCTTCCCACGCCGTACCCGCGCTTCGTCAGGATGCACTGCACCTGCAACACGCGTTTGCCGCTGTTCCCGCGGCGCGTGAGTCCGTTGCCGGAGTAGTGCGTGCACTCGGAGATCCAGGGAGCGGTGGGCGGTTCGGGGGTGGGGC
>NZ_VJZE01000360.1 GCF_009377205.1 Streptomyces phyllanthi | reverse complement strand
GGAGAGGTGCTGGGCACGGGGCGGGGGCGAGGTGGGCGCTGCCCGGGGCCGTGCTGTAGACGCCGTGGTCGGTGCGTGAGCCGGGGCCGACGAGGTAGCCGCCGGCGCCCCTGATGTCGATGCCGGGGGCCAGCCGTCCCGCGGAGTTGGGGACGACCACGTCCGGCGGTCCGGTCAGCCAGAGGTGGCGGCCGCCGCTGGGGGTCAGGACGACGACCGTCGCGGGGATCGTGAAGAGGTGGCGGAGAGCCAGTTCGCGCAGGGCCGCGGACGAGTCCGTACCCGTCTTCGTGTCGAGGTCGATGCCGATCAGGTGGTGCGGCTGCAGTCCGCAGGCGATGCCGTAGCCGGTCGCCCAGGGGGCCGCGGCGAAGAGTTCTCGGATGCGGTGCGGGTCGGTCGAGGCGTCGTACACGCCGTGCCCGAAGCGGCCGCACTCGCCGTGGCAGGGGGGCGGCGACGGGTCGTCGCGGTGGGGGGAACGCAGGGCCGGGAGCTTCGTCCGGGCCAGGGGGATCACTGCCAGTCCGCGTTCGGCTGCGGACAGGGCGTGTGCCAGGGCCAGTGTCGTGGCCTGCCGGTCGGTGGTGGCCATACTTCTATGTTCGTACGCGTGTTCGAAAAAGGGAAGGGGGGTGTGCTGGTTCCCCGACGGGGTGGTTCGGCCCTCGGAGGGCACGCGCGCGCGTGCTCGGCGACCTTGACAGCCGACGGAATCTGACGGACAGTCAGAAACTCTTGGTCGTACGAGGTTCTGGAGGGCCGGAGCCGTGCACCTCGCCCCCACCGAGCGCCAGCGTCTGTTGCGTGACGAGATCCGTGCGTACTTCCGTGACCTGATGCCCGAGGGGCCGCCCGGCCGGGACGACGCCCCGGGGCAGCGCGCCCTCTTGCGCCGTATCGGCGGCGACGGCTGGCTGGGACTCGGCTGGCCCGAGGCGTACGGCGGCCAGGGGCGCGGCGCGGACGAGCAGTTCGTGTTCTTCGACGAGGCGTACCGGGCGGGCGCTCCGGTGTCGATGGTCACGCTCAACACGGTCGGGCCGACCCTCATGAAGTACGGCAGCGAGGAGCAGAAGGCGTTCTTCCTGCCGCGGATCCTCAGCGGTGACCTCGTGTTCGCCATCGGGTACAGCGAGCCGTCGGCGGGTACGGACCTGGCGGCGCTCAGGACGCGGGCTGTCCGTGACGACGCGGGCTGGCTGATCGACGGGCAGAAGATCTTCACCTCGAACGCCCAGAACGCCGACTGGATCTGGCTCGCCTGCCGGACCGACCCCGACGTCCCCGGTCACCGCGGCATCTCGATCCTCCTCGTGCCCACGGACGCGCCGGGGTTCTCGTGGACACCGATCGAGACCGTGGGCGGGCTGACGACGACGGCGACGTACTACGACGGGATCCGCGTTCCCGCCGGGAACCTCGTCGGGGAGGAGAACGGCGGCTGGGGGCTCATCACCAACCAGCTCAACCACGAGCGGGTCGCCCTGGCTGCGATCGGCATGCAGGCCGAGGACTTCTGCACGGCGGCGCTGGAGGCGGCATGCACACCCGATCCAGTGACGGGGAGGCGTCGAGTTGACGAGCCGTGGGTGCGTTCCCGGCTGGCCGAGGTACATGCCCGGCTGGCGGCAACGCGCCTGCTCAACTGGCGTTTGGTGGGAGATGTGGGGGCCGCTCGGCTGGCGCCGGGCGACGCGAGCGGCGTGAAGTTCGCGGGAACCGAATCGGCGGTGGCGGTGTACCGAATGTGTCAGGAAATCGTCGGAGCGGACGCACTCATCCGCTCCGGTTCGCCGGGGGTGTTCTGGGACGGCGAGCTGGAGCGGATGAACAGGGCGGCGCAGATCAACACGTTCGGGGGCGGCGTGAGCGAGGTGCAGCGGGAGATCGTCGCGACGATGCGGCTGGGGATGACCAGGGGGCGGAGGTGAGTACCGGGGTGGAGAAGCCGGAGCGAGCGGCGCCGGAAGCGGGGCGGCCGGCCCCGGCAGTACCGGGGCGGGAGGGACACGAGGAGGCCGAGGAGCTGGGCGTACGGCTGAAGGCGTACGAGGGCCGGCCGGCGGCTGTCGGAGGCGTGGGCAAGGACCCGGTCAACGCGCCGATGATCCGCCACTGGTGCGAGGCGATGGGCGACACCAACCCGGCGTATGCGGGGCCGGGCGCCGTCGCGCCGCCCACCATGCTCCAGGTATGGACGATGGGCGGCCTGTCCGGGCACACGGGCCGCTCGGCGGCGTACGACGAGCTGCTGGGACTTCTCGACACCGCCGGATACACCTCGGTGGTCGCCACCGACTGCGAGCAGGAGTATCTGCGGCCGCTGAGGCCCGGGGACGAGATCACCTTCGACGCGGTGATCGAGTCGGTCTCGGAGCGCAAGACGACCAGGCTCGGCACGGGGTATTTCATCACGACGCGCATGGACGTACGGGCGGGCGGCGAACCGGCGGGGACGCACCGCTTCCGGATCCTCAAGTACGCGCCCGCGCGGCGGAAGCCGAAGGACCGCCCTCGGAGCAGACGCCCACGCCCCGTGGTCAACCGGGACAACGCCGGGTTCTGGGAGGGCGTCGGGCGGCACCAGCTGCTCATCCAGCGCTGCGGCGGCTGCACGATGCTCCGCTTTCCCTGGCTGCCGGGGTGCAACGCCTGCGGCTCCCTGGAGTGGGACGTGGTCGAGGCGAGCGGCGAGGGGACGGTCTATTCGTACGTCGTCATGCACCACCCGCCCTTCGAGGCCTTCGACCCTCCCTACGCGGTCGCGCTGGTCGAGTTGGTGGAGGGGGTGCGGATCGTCAGCAACGTGGTGGGGGTGCCGTACGACAAGGTGCGGATCGGACTGCCGGTACGGCTGGAGTTCGCGCGGTTCGACGACGAGGACGGGGAGCTGGTGCTGCCGGTCTTCCGGGTCCGGGAAGGTGGCGAGGGCTGACATGGACTTCACGCCCACGGAGGAGCAGACCGCCGCCCGTGACCTGGCCGCGAGGATCTTCGGTGATCTAGCCACGCCCGAGCGCCTCGCCGCGACCGGGACCGGCAGCGACACGGACCTGTGGAAGGCGCTGTGCGCGGCCGGGCTCGTGAGCGCGGTGGAGGACATCGGCCTCCTCGGCCTGGTGCTCCTCCTGGAGGAGCAGGGACGCACCACGGCCCAGGTGCCGTTCGCGGCGAGCTGTGTGTACGGGCTGCTGGCGGTGGGGGCCCACGGTTCACCCGAGCAGCGGGAGCGGCTCCTGCCGGGGATCCGGGACGGTGCGGTGGTGGTGTGCGGTGCGCTCCCGGCCACGGGAGGTGTACGGGCCTCCGAGCGTGGCGGGTTGACCGGCACCGTGCCTCTCGTTCCCTGGCTGAGAGACGCCACGCATGTGCTCGTGCCCGACCAACGGCTGCGGCTGTGGCTGGTGCGGGTGGCGGACGCGGGCAGTGAGCCGGTCGAGTCGACGGCGCCCTGGGCGGCGGGGCTGCTGACGCTGGACGGCGCGCCGGGGGAACCGCTGGGGACACAGGGTGCGTACGACGACGTGCTCGCCACCGCTCGTTCCGCCTTCGCGGGCCTCCAGGCCGGCGTGTGCGCGGGATCGCTGGCACGCGCCGTGGCCCACACGAACACCCGGGAACAGTTCGGGCGCCCGCTCGCCGCCCAGCAGGGCGTCCAACTCCGAGCGGCCGACGCGTACATGGACACCGAGGCGATACGGGTGACGGCCTACGAGGCGGCCTGGCGCCGTGACCAGGGCCTGCCGTACGCCACGCATGCGCTGACCGCCGCCTGGTGGGCATCCGAGGCGGGGCAGCGCGTGGTGCACACAGGACAGCATCTGCACGGCGGCGCAGGCGCCGATCTGGAGCATCCCGTCCACCGGCACTTCCTGTGGGGGCGGCAGCTGGACGCGTACCTGGGGTGTGGGAGCGAAGTGCTCCAGGAGCTGGGGGAGTTGATCGTGAGCGGTGCCGAAGGAACCGAGGGAGGGGAGGCATGAGAGAGGGTGAGGAGCTGCCACCCCTGGAGATCCCGATCACGCGCACGCTGATCGTGGCCGGGGCCATCGCCTCGCGGGACTACCAGGACGTGCACCATGACGCCGAGCTCGCGCGCCAGAAGGGCTCGCCGGACATCTTCATGAACATCCTGACGACCAACGGCCTGGTCGGACGGTATGTCACGGACCACTTCGGCCCGGACGCGGTCCTCCGCAAGGTGGCCATACGCCTCGGAGCACCCAACTACCCGGGGGACACCATGGTGCTGACCGGCTCGGTCGAGTCGGTAGCGGTCGGCATCGCCACGGTGCGGGTGGTCGGTGAGAACGGCATCGGCAGACATGTGACGGGCACGGTGACGGTCACCCTGCCGCCCGGGGGTGTCTCGTGAGCGTGAGAACGCGGGACGCTCTCGGAGGGCGGGCGGCGGTCGTCGGGATCGGGGCGACCGAGTTCTCCAAGGACTCGGGGCGCAGTGAGCTGCGGCTGGCCGTGGAGGCGGTGCGGGCCGCGCTCGACGACGCGGGGCTGACACCGGGCGACGTGGACGGGATGGTCACGTTCACGATGGACACCAGCCCGGAGATCACCGTCGCGCAGGCCGCCGGTATCAAGGAGCTGTCCTTCTTCTCCCGGATCCACTACGGCGGCGGGGCCGCGTGCGCCACGGTCCAGCAGGCGGCGCTCGCGGTGGCGACCGGGGTGGCCGAGGTCGTGGTCTGCTACCGGGCGTTCAACGAGCGGTCAGGGCGGCGGTTCGGGTCCGGGGTGCAGCGGCGGGAGCCGTCGGCCGAGGGCGTGACGCTGGGCTGGTCGCTGCCGTTCGGGCTGCTGACGCCTGCGTCATGGGTGGCGATGGCGGCCCAGCGGTACCTGCACGCGTACGGGCTCACGCCTGAGGCGTTCGGGCACGTTGCGGTGGTGGACCGGAAGCACGCGGCGACCAACCCGGCGGCGTACTTCCACGGCAGACCCATCACGCTCTCCGAACACGCCGCATCACGGTGGATCGTCGAGCCGCTCCGGCTGCTGGACTGCTGCCAGGAGACGGACGGCGGCCAGGCGCTCGTCGTCACCTCGGTGGAGTGGGCGCGCGACCTGCCGCATCCGCCCGCCGTGATCGTGGCGGCCGCCCAGGGCGCGGGCCGGGCACAGGAACAGATGACCAGCTTCTACCGGGACGACCTGACCGGGCTGCCGGAGATGGGGGTGGTGGCGCGACAGCTGTGGCGGACCTCGGGCCTGCGGCCGGCGGACATCGATGTGGGCATCCTGTACGACCACTTCACGCCGTTCGTTCTGATGCAGCTGGAGGAGTTCGGGTTCTGCGGAGCGGGGGAGGCGGCGGACTTCGTGGCCGAGGAGCGGTTGCCGCTGAACACGCACGGAGGGCAGCTCGGGGAGGCGTACCTCCACGGGATGAACGGGATAGCGGAGGGAGTACGGCAGGTGCGGGGCACCGCGGTGAACCAGATACCAGGAGCCCGGAACGTGCTGGTCACGGCGGGGACAGGGGTGCCGACATCCGGAGTGGTCCTGGGAACGGAATGATGAGGAGCGGTGAGTACGGCGGCCTGATACCAGGGCAGCAGGCTCTCAGGGATACACCCTCAGTACATGAGGGCCCCTCGTCCACCCTCAGGAGGTGGGGCTTGCCCCCCTCCTACAACCTGAGGGGGAGTCCCCTTCGGGACCTCCGGCCGATCCGCAGGGACGAGGGTCGCTCCTAGCGTGGAGCCATGACCACACCCGTCTGCACCAGCGCTTCGAGCGCTGCTACGTCAGCGAGGCAGACCCTTCCGTACCCGTCGTTCTCGTCGTACGTGAAGGACCGTCAGCCGGTGCTGCTGCGTACCGCCCGGTCGCTGACCGCGAACCCGAGCGACGCGGAGGACCTGCTGCAGACCGCGCTCACCAAGACGTATGTCGCCTGGGACCGGATCGAGGACCACCGCGCCGTCGACGGCTATGTACGGCGTGCGCTGCTCAACACGCGGACGTCCCAGTGGCGCAAGCGCAAGGTGGACGAGTTCGCGTGCGACGAGCTGCCGGAGCCGGACGTGACCCCTGCCGGGGATCCGGCGGAGCAGCAGGCGCTCCATGACGCGATGTGGCGGGCGATCATGAAGCTGCCGGCGCGGCAGCGGGCGATGGTCGTCCTCAGGTACTACGAGGACCTCAGCGAGGTACAGACGGCCGAGGTGCTCGGGGTGTCCGTGGGTACGGTCAAGTCGGCGGTGTCTCGTGCGCTGGGCAAGCTGCGCGAGGACCCTGAGCTGGAGCCTGTGCGCTAGGCCCTGTCGTTTGAACACAGCATCCTCCGAACGAGCTGCCGTGAAGCCGGTGGCCTCCCCGCTGGGCTCCGCACAGAGTCCCCATTCGTCCGAGCGACTCCCGTTGATCGATCATTCGGCTGGCTAGTGACATACCGAGCGGTATGTGAGCAGAATCAGCGCAAACCCTTTACACCGCGTAGGCAGAGCTGCCCCGGGAGGACGCCGTGCTGAGCACGATGCAGGACGTACCGCTGCTGATCTCCAGGATCCTGAACCATGGATCGGCCCTCCACGGCACATCGCAGGTGATCACATGGACCGGTGAAGGGGAGCCGGAGCGCCGTTCCTTCGCCGAGATCGGGACTCGCGCCGCTCAGCTGGCGCACGCGTTGCGGGAGGACCTCGGGGTCGAGAGCGACGACCGTGTGGCCACGCTGATGTGGAACAACGCGGATCATGTCGAGGCGTACTTCGCGATCCCCTCCATGGGCGCCGTGCTCCACACCCTCAACCTGCGTCTCCCCGTCGAGCAGCTCGCATGGATCGTCAATCACGCAGCCGACCGAGTGGTCATCGTGAACGGTTCTCTGCTGCCGCTCCTCGCCCCGCTGCTCCCGCACCTCAAGCCGGTCGAGCACATCGTTGTCTCCGGCCCGGGCGACCGGTCGCTGCTGGACGGGGCGAGTGCGCAGGTGCACGAGTACGAGGAGCTCCTGGCCGGCAAGCCGACGGCGTACGACTGGCCGGAGCTGGACGAGCGTTCCGCCGCGGCCATGTGCTACACCTCTGGCACCACGGGCGACCCCAAGGGCGTCGTCTTCTCCCACCGGTCGATCTACCTGCACTCCATGCAGGTCAACATGGCCCAGTCCATGGGCCTGACCGACGAGGACACGACCCTGATCGTGGTGCCCCAGTTCCACGTCAACGCCTGGGGGCTGCCGCATGCCACCTTCATGACCGGTGTGAACATGCTGATGCCGGACCGGTTCCTGCAGCCCGGTCCGCTCGCCGAGATGATCGACAAGGTGCGCCCCACACACGCGGCGGCCGTTCCGACCATCTGGCAGGGACTGCTCGCCGAACTCACGGCCCGCCCCCGGGATGTCAGCGCGCTTACGCAGGTCACCATCGGGGGTTCGGCCTGTCCGCCCGCGCTGATGGGGGCCTTCGACAAGCTGGGCATGCGCGTGTACCACGCCTGGGGCATGACCGAGACCTCGCCGCTCGGCACGATCGCGCGCCCGCCGGCCCATGTCGTCGGTACGGAGCAGGAGTTCGCGTACCGGCTCACCCAGGGCCGCTTCCCCGCCGGGGTCGAGGCCCGGCTCACCGGACCCGGTGGCGAGCGGTTGCCCTGGGACGGGGAGTCGGCCGGTGAGCTGGAGGTGCGCGGGCCGTGGATCGCGGGCGCGTACTACGGCGGCGAGGGCGCCGAACCCCTGCGTCCTGCCGACAAGTTCAGCGAGGACGGCTGGCTCAAGACCGGTGACGTGGGCACCATCAGCCCCGACGGCTTCCTGACCCTCACCGACCGCGCCAAGGACGTCATCAAGTCGGGCGGCGAGTGGATCTCGTCCGTCGAGCTGGAGAACGCCCTGATGGCCCACCCCGATGTCACGGAGGCCGCCGTCGTCGCCGTACCGGACGAGAAGTGGGGCGAACGTCCGCTTGCCACGGTCGTGTTGAAGGAAGGCGCCACCGCGGACTTCGCCGCCCTCCGTTCCTTCCTCGCCGACGAGGGCAAGATCGCCAAGTGGCAGCTCCCCGAGCGCTGGACGATCATCGAGGCGGTGCCGAAGACGAGCGTGGGCAAGTTCGACAAGAAGGTGCTGCGCAGGCAGTACGCCGAGGGTGAGCTGGACGTCTCACAGATCTGACGCTTGCGGCGGCTGTAGGTGAGTACGTGAGTGGGGGCGCTGTTTCACGTGAAACAGCGCCCCCACTCACGTGGGTACGGAATCAGTTCGTACCGATACGTGTCAGCAGGTCGACGATCCGGGTCTGAACCTCCGGGCTCGTCGAGCGTTCCGCGAGGAACAGGACCGTCTCCCCCGAGGCCAGGCGCGGGAGTTCGCTCTGGTCGACGGCGGCGGTGTAGACGACCAGCGGGGTGCGGTTCAACTGCCCGTTGGCGCGCAGCCAGTCGACGATTCCGGCACGGCGGCGGCGTACCTGCAACAGGTCCATCACCACGAGGTTCGGCCGCATCTGCGCGGCGAGCGTGACGGCGTCCGCGTCCGAGGCGGCCCGCGCGACCTGCATACCGCGCCGCTCCAGGGTCGCGGTGAGCGCCAGCGCGATCTCCGCGTGCTCCTCGATGAGCAGGACGCGGGGCGGGTGCTGCTCGGAGTCACGCGGCGCCAGGGCCTTCAGGAGTACGGCGGGGTCGGCACCGTAGGCCGCGTCCCGCGACGCCTGACCGAGGCCGGCCGTCACGAGCACAGGGACCTCGGCGGCGACGGCGGCCTGACGCAGCGACTGCAGGGCAGTGCGCGTGATCGGGCCGGTGAGCGGGTCGACGAACAGGGCGGCCGGGAAGGCGGCGATCTGCGCGTCGACCTCTTCGCGCGAGTTCACGATGACGGGCCGGTAGCCGCGGTCGCTCAGCGCCTGCTGGGTGCTGACGTCGGGCGCGGGCCAGACGAGGAGGCGCCGCGGGTTGTCGAGCGGCTCAGGGGGAAGCTCGTCGTCCATCGGCTGCGGCCGGGGCTGGTCGGAGACCTCCACCGCGCCACCGGGGCCGTCGAGCGGCTCAGGGCCTTCGTCGGCGTTCTCGTCGGGCGCGCCTATGGCGTAGGAACGCCCGGCCCCTTCGGTGGCCCCGGCCAGGCGGGAATGCCCCGCGAGGGAGGGCTGAGCTGGGAGCGGGACCTGTCCTGCCAAGGACGTCTGTCCAGCCAAGGATGCCTGTCCGGCGAGGGATGCCTGTCCCGCGAGGGACGCCTGTCCGGCCAAGGAGGCGGCCTGCCCGGCCAGGGACGAGGCTTGCCCAGCCAGAGAAGCGGCCTGTCCTGCCAAGGAGGAGGCCTGGGCCGGTACGGGTGTCTGCGCTCCCTGGGCCTGCCCGGGCTGCGGGTGCGGGCGCGCCGTTGCCTCCGGGCGCGCGGTGGGCTCGGGAGGCGTGCCCAGCTTGCGGCGGCGGCCGGAGCCGTTGGAGCCGGCACCGTTGGCCTGGGGCGGTGGAGGAGTGGCCGCGTTACCCGGTTGGGGCTGGCGGGCGAACGGTACGCCCTGCCCGAGCGTACGCACACTGAACGCGCGCCCCTGGGTCGAGTTGGGATCCACCGGGGCGGCGGCCTCGGCAGGCAGCGGCTGAGCGGTCCGCGTCTGCGTCTGTGCCTGTGCCTGCTGCTGTTGCGGCTGCTGAGCCTGCTGGGGCTGCTCAGGCGGGAGCGGGGTGCCGGAATCAGGGG
>NZ_VJZE01000035.1 GCF_009377205.1 Streptomyces phyllanthi | reverse complement strand
GGACCGCGTGGGGCGCGGGGGCGGAACGAAGGCAGCCTGCGCCGGACCCGGCCATGCCGGACCGGATCGCGCGGGATCGGCCGCGGCTCGGACCGGGGGTCCGCGACCGTCTGGACCGTGGGGGCCGTCGCCGTGCTGTGTGTGCTCTTCGGGACGCTGCTCGTCGTGGGACAGGCGGCCGTGATCCGGCACCGTGCGGCCGGGGCGGCCGATCTCGCGGCGCTCGCGGCCGCCGATCACTGGATGGAGGGCACGGACACGGCCTGTGCCACGGCCGAGCGGGTCGCACGGGCCCAGGACACCCGGCTGGTGCGGTGCGCGATCGAGGGCGAGATCTCGAACGTCACGGCGGAGGCGGGGAGAGGACCGTTCAGCGCGGAGGTCAGGGCGAGAGCAGGGCCGGCGGGGCCGGTCGCACCCGGACCGGCCGTACCTGGGCCGACGGGGCCGGTCGTGCCCGGACACACTGGGCCCGTCGCGCCTGGGCCCGTCGCGCCTGGGCCCGCGGGGCGGGGCGCGACCGAGTAGACAGGCCCCCGGTGGCCTCACGACCGACAGCACGCCGGGCACCCAGGCACCTCGCATCGGTACGTCGGGCACCCTGCACCGGCACCTGGGCACCCACGCACCCTTCACCGGCACCCGGGACCCTGCACCGGTACGTCGGGCGCATCGCACCGGCACCCGGGCACCCTCCACCGGCACCCGGGCGATCCGGTCAGCCCGCGGGCGCCTCCCGCAACAGTTCCGTGAGAAGCCGTACGGCTCCCCGTTTGTGGAGCGGATCGTTCCCGTTGCCGCACTTGGGGGACTGGATGCAGGACGGGCAGCCGGCGTCGCACTCGCAGGAGGCGATGGCCTGGCGGGTGGCGGCGAGCCAGGCGCGGGCCGTGTGGAAGGCGCGCTCGGCGAAGCCCGCGCCGCCCGGGTGGCCGTCGTACACGAAGACCGTCGGGAGCAGGGTGTCCGGATGGAGCGGGATCGAGACGCCGCCGATGTCCCAGCGGTCGCAGGTCGCGAAGAGGGGCAGCATGCCGATCGACGCGTGCTCGGCGGCGTGGAGGGCTCCGCCGAGGATCTCCGGGGTGATCCGGGCCGCGTCGAGCTGGTCCTCGGTGACCGTCCACCACACGGCACGGGTGCGCAGCGTACGAGGAGGGAGGTCGAGTTTCGTCTCGCCGAGCACTTCGCCGGTGATCAGCTTGCGGCGCAGGAAGGAGACGACCTGGTTGGTGACCTCGACGGAGCCGTAGCACAGGCGGCCCGCGCCCCACGGCACCTCGATGTCCGTCTCCAGGACGGAGATGGAGGTCGTGTCGCGGGCGACCGTCGAATACGGCGGGTCGGCCTGCTCGACCAGGGCCACGGACTCGTCCAGGTCCAGTTCGCGCACCAGATACGTACGGCCCTGGTGGAGGTGGACCGCGCCCTCGTGGACGGTCGTGTGGGCGGCGCCCGCGTCGACCGTGCCCAGCAGCCGCCCGGTACCGGACTCGACGACCTGGACCGCCCGTCCGCCCTGGCCGCGGATGTCCGTGAGGTCGGCGGCCCGTTCCCGGCGCGTCCAGTGCCAGGCCTTCGTACGGCGCCGGAGCAGCTTCGCGGCCTCCAGCTGCGGCAGCAGGTCCGCGGCGGCGGGGCCGAACAGCACGAGGTCGTCGTCCGTCAGGGGGATCTCGGCGGCGGCCGCGCACAGGTGCGGGGCCAGGACGTACGGGTTGTCCGGGTCGAGGACCGTCGACTCGACCGGTTGGTCGAAGAGGGCCTCCGGGTGGTGGACGAGGAACGTGTCCAGCGGATCGTCGCGGGCGACCAGGACCGCCAGGGCGCCCTGGCCGGAGCGGCCTGCCCGGCCCGCCTGCTGCCACAGGGAGGCTCGCGTGCCCGGGTAGCCGGCTATCACGACGGCGTCCAGTCCGGAGACGTCGATGCCCAGCTCCAGGGCCGTGGTGGCGGCGAGACCGAGGAGTTCGCCGGAGTGGAGCGCGCGCTCCAGGGCGCGGCGCTCCTCGGGGAGGTAGCCCCCGCGGTAGGCGGCGACGCGGCGGGCCAGGGAGCGGTCGCCCCCGTCGGCGCCCCCGCCGTCGCCCGCCGCGTCGGTCGCTGACGTCGCCGTGGCGAGGCGCTCCTGGGCGATCACCGAGATCAGTTCGGCGCCTCGCCGGGACCGTACGAAGGCGACCGAGCGCACGCCCTGCAGGACGAGGTCGGTCAGGAGATCGGCCGTCTCCGCGGTCGCCGTACGCCGGACCGGCGCGCCCTTCTCGCCGTGCAGTTCGGTGAGCGGGGGCTCCCAGAGGGCGAACACCAGTTCCCCGCGCGGGGAGGCGTCGTCCGCGACCTCGACGACGGGCAGACCGGTGAGCCGGGACGCGGCGACCGCGGGCTCGGCGGCGGTCGCCGAGGCCAGCAGGAAGACGGGCGAGGCGCCGTACCGGGCGCACAGGCGGCGCAGCCGGCGCAGTACCTGGGCGACATGGGAGCCGAAGACGCCGCGGTAGGTGTGGCACTCGTCGATGACGACGTACCGCAGGGCGCGGAGGAAGGAGGACCAGCGCGGATGGGAGGGCAGGATCCCGCGGTGCAGCATGTCGGGGTTGGTGAGGACGTAGGTGGCGTACTGGCGGACCCACTCGCGTTCCTCGACAGGGGTGTCGCCGTCGTACACCGCCGGGCGGACCGCATTGCCGAGCGGATGTGAAATTTCCTTCACTGATCGGCACTGATCCGCCGCGAGTGCCTTGGTCGGCGCCAGGTACAGGGCGGTCGCGCCGCGGCCGTTGGGTGCCTCGGAGCCGTCGAGGAGACAGGACAGGACCGGGGCGAGATAGGCCAGCGACTTGCCGGAGGCGGTGCCGGTGGCCACGACCACCGACTCGCCGTCCAGCGCGTGTTCGGCGGCGCGTGCCTGGTGGGCCCAGGGGTGTTCGATGCCCTTGGCCTGCACGGCCGCGATGACCTCCGCGCGGATCCGGTCGGGCCAGACGGCATGGCGGCCGTCGCGCGGGGGCAAGTGCTCCGTATGAGTGATGCGCGAAGCCCGGCCCGGCGCGGAGGTGAGCCGGTCCAGGACCGCCCCCGGTGCGGGGCGGGAAGCGGCGTCCGTCGGGCATCGATCGGATCGGTGATTCTTGGCCATCGGCACCGAGTGTGTCACCGGCGTGACGGACAATGGTCCCAAGGCGTCGTGCACGCCTGCCGGTAAGTGATTGAATGCCATCGCGGCTGGCGAACCGTCCTGGGGGCTCAAGCCGAGGTGTCCCGAGGGACGACCGCTCGATTAGCAAGGTGCTGGAGGATCCGTGGACCTGTCCCTGTCGACCCGTACCGTCGGCGATCGTACGGTCGTCGAGGTCGGTGGAGAAATCGACGTATATACCGCGCCCAAGCTGCGCGAGCAGCTGGTCGAGTTGGTGAACGACGGGAGTTTCCACCTCGTCGTCGACATGGAGGGAGTGGACTTCCTCGACTCCACCGGGCTCGGCGTGCTGGTGGGCGGACTGAAGCGTGTAAGGGCCCACGAGGGCTCCCTGCGCCTGGTGTGCAACCAGGAGCGCATTCTGAAGATCTTCCGCATCACCGGTCTCACCAAGGTGTTCCCGATCCACACTTCGGTCGACGAAGCGGTGGCGGCGACGGACTGACCGTCCCTGGGCGCGCGCCCATGACGGCTGAGACAACAAGAGGGGGGACCGGGCCGGAGGCGGCCCGGTCCCTCGACAGCACGCCCGTAGCAGCGAGGGGGATGCATGGCCACCGTTGAACTCCGCTTCAGTGCGGTCCCAGGACACGTCAGGACCGCCCGTCTGGTGGCCGCTTCCGTCGCGCGCAAGGCCGGGGTGGACGAAGCTGTCCTGGACGAGGTGAGGCTCGCCGTGGGCGAGGCCTGCACCCGGGCGGTCGGGCTGCACCAGAGCGGCGGTATCGCGGCGCCGGTGCGCGTGGTGCTGATCGAGGAGGAGAAGCTGTTCTCCATCGAGGTCGGTGACGAGGCACGGCATGCCGTGCTCAGCGGCAAGGAGCCGGGCGCCGAGGACGCGGACCTCGAGGAGGACGAGATGGGCCTCGCGGTCATCAGCGGCCTCGTCGACGACGTGGAGGTCACCGCCGACGAGCACGGCGGCCAGATCCGCATGAGCTGGCCGACCAACCCGCCGGTCGTGATTCCCTGACGGACGCCTCCCCGTCGTACGCACCGTCGGCGACTCCTCGCTCGAGGGCCCTGCTGAGCAGGGCCCTTCTGCTTTTCCCGGTGATCCGCTCCGGCGATCCCCCGCTTGATCACCCGCCACCCCGCGACGACTTTCCGATGATGTGCTTGAATTCGTGAAGGAATTCACGATCAATCGATCAGTAATTTGATCAAGCGTCAACGCTTTTAGGGCATTACCGCTTTCGGGTTCTGTGGTTCCTCGGCGATCATTTGCTGATGGGCATGAGAAGGCTAATTCCGTTTACCGTGCTCTGTTTTGATCAGGTTCCGCTCCCTAGAATCCGTCCACATCTTGAGCTCAGCCCAAGCGTCAAGGAGGACGAATGGCGGGGCTTTCTACCCCTCAACAGTTTGATCACCCCACAACCTTCGCAACCGCAGTACTGACCCCCGATAATCGGCTCATCGTGATGGTCATCGGGGTCGTCGCGCTGGCCGCTCTGGTGGTCGCCGGGGTTCTGGTGCGCCAGGTGCTCGCGGCCGGCGAAGGCACGGACAGCATGAAGAAGATCGCGGCGGCGGTCCAGGAGGGCGCCAACGCCTATCTGGCCCGGCAGCTGCGCACGCTCGGCGTATTCGCCGTCGTCGTGTTCTTCCTGCTCATGCTGCTTCCCGCGGACGACTGGAATCAGCGCATCGGACGGTCGGTGTTCTTCTTGATCGGTGCCGCGTTCTCGGCGGCCACCGGTTATATCGGCATGTGGCTGGCCGTACGGAGCAATGTGCGGGTCGCCGCAGCGGCGCGCGAGGCGACCCCGGCCGAGGGCGAGCCGAAAAAGGATCTCACCCTCGTCTCGCACAAAGCCATGAAGATCGCTTTTCGCACGGGCGGCGTCGTCGGCATGTTCACGGTGGGGCTCGGTCTGCTGGGCGCCTCCTGTGTGGTGCTGGTGTACGCGGCCGACGCGCCGAAGGTCCTGGAGGGCTTCGGTCTCGGCGCGGCGCTCATCGCGATGTTCATGCGTGTCGGCGGCGGCATCTTCACCAAGGCCGCCGACGTCGGCGCCGACCTGGTCGGCAAGGTGGAGCAGGGCATTCCGGAGGACGACCCGCGCAATGCCGCGACCATCGCCGACAACGTGGGCGACAACGTCGGCGACTGTGCGGGCATGGCGGCCGACCTCTTCGAGTCGTACGCCGTGACGCTGGTGGCCGCGCTGATCCTCGGCAAGGCCGCCTTCGGCGACTCCGGGCTCGCGTTCCCGCTGCTCGTACCCGCGATCGGCGTGATCACCGCGATGATCGGCATCTTCGCGGTGGCCCCGCGCCGAACCGACCGCAGCGGTATGAGCGCCATCAACCGCGGTTTCTTCATCTCCGCGGTGATCTCGCTGGCGCTCGTCGCCGTCGCCGTCTTCGTGTACCTGCCCTCGACGTACGCCGACCTGGACGGCGTCACGGACGAGGCGATCATCAACAAGGACGGCGATCCGCGAATCCTCGCGCTCGTCGCGGTGGCGATCGGCATCGTGCTGGCCGCGCTGATCCAGCAGCTCACCGGCTACTTCACCGAGACCAACCGCCGCCCGGTCAGGGACATCGGCAAGACCTCGCTCACCGGCCCGGCCACCGTCGTCCTCGCCGGTATCTCCGTCGGTCTCGAATCGGCCGTCTACACCGCCCTGCTGATCGGCCTCGGCGTGTACGGGGCGTTCCTGCTCGGCGGTACGTCGATCATGCTGGCCCTGTTCGCGGTGGCGCTGGCCGGCACCGGTCTGCTCACCACGGTCGGTGTCATCGTCGCTATGGACACCTTCGGTCCGGTCTCCGACAACGCCCAGGGCATCGCCGAGATGTCCGGCGACGTCCAGGGCGCGGGCGCACAGGTGCTCACCGACCTGGACGCCGTGGGCAACACCACCAAGGCCATCACCAAGGGCATCGCCATCGCCACGGCCGTGCTCGCGGCCGCGGCGCTGTTCGGGTCGTACCGCGACGCGATCGTCGAAGCCGCGCGTGACGTGGGTGAGACGGTCTCCGGCGAGGGTGCGCCGATGAACCTGATGATGGACATCTCGCAGCCCAACAACCTCGTCGGTCTCGTGGCGGGCGCCGCCGTCGTCTTCCTCTTCTCGGGTCTGGCGATCAACGCGGTGTCGCGGTCCGCCGGCGCGGTCGTCTACGAGGTGCGGCGGCAGTTCCGCGAGAAGCCCGGGATCATGGACTACAGCGAGACGCCCGAGTACGGCAAGGTCGTCGACATCTGCACCAAGGACGCCCTGCGCGAGCTGGCCACACCAGGTCTCCTCGCCGTCATGGCGCCCATCGCGATCGGGTTCACGCTCGGCGTCGGCGCTCTCGGCGCGTACCTCGCGGGCGCGATCGGCACGGGCACGCTGATGGCCGTGTTCCTCGCCAACTCCGGTGGCGCCTGGGACAACGCGAAGAAGCTCGTCGAGGACGGCCACCACGGCGGCAAGGGCAGCGACGCCCATGCGGCGACCGTCATCGGCGACACGGTGGGCGACCCGTTCAAGGACACCGCGGGCCCCGCCATCAACCCGTTGCTCAAGGTCATGAACCTGGTGGCGCTGCTCATCGCACCCGCCGTGGTCAGGTTCAGCTACGGCGAGGACAAGAGCATCGCGCTCCGGGTGCTCATCGCGGTTCTCTCGATCGCCGTGATCGTGGGCGCGGTGTACGTGTCCAAGCGGCGCGGGATCGCCGTGGGTGACGAAGACAACTCCGAGAGGACGGCCAAGTCGGTGGATCCCGCGGTGGTTTCGTAGGAGGCCACGCAAGGGACCTGCTCAAGGGGCGGGCGGACGGCACGTGTTGGCGTGCCGTCCGCCCGCCCCGTTCTGTGCGCACCCTTCTCGTGAGCCTTCTCTCGTCTGGTGCGAAGCGCAGCAAACCATGTGATAGCGGTCGTACGGCATCGGAGTGTCGCCCGTTCGCCGTGTATGTTCCGGGGCCGAGAGCCATGGAAGGGACCAATCCGGTGAACAAGAAGCTCGCGGCCGCACTGTCCGGCGGTGCGGTACTGGTACTGGCGCTGTCGGGATGCAGCAGCAGCGACGACAACAGCGAAAAGCTGAACTCCTGGGCGAAGCAGGTCTGTGACGCGGTTCAGCCGCAGACGAAGAAGATCACGGCGGCCAACACCGCCATCCAGAAGCAGACCGCGGACGACAGCGCGCCGGAGGACGTGCAGAAGGTCGACTCCCAGGCATTCCAGGACATCTCCGACGCCTACAAGGCGATGGCGACCGCCGTGCGCAAGGCCGGGGCGCCGGACGTCGAGAACGGCAAGAAGAAGCAGCAGGACGCGGTCCAGGAGCTCAACGACCTCTCCACCGCCTACGCCGGGCTGAAGAAGAAGTCGGACGACCTCGACACCAAGGACCAGGCGAAGTTCGCCGACGGCCTCAAGGGTGTCGCCACCGAGCTGGAGAAGCTGAGCAAGAGCGGCAGCGACGCGCTCGCCAAGCTCGAGGAGGGCGAGGTGGGCCAGGCGATGGCCAAGCAGCGGAGCTGCAAGAGCGCGTCCGCTCCGGCCTCGGCCGGCAAGAGCTGATCTTTCGTCAGGCGAACGAGGGCCGGGCACGCGCGCGCGTGCCCGGCCGTCTCCGTACGTATGCTCAGCTCTTCTCGTGCGCTTGCCCCGAGGACCTTCTCGTACGAGTGCCGGGTCCCGCGTACGACGTTCGACGGGGTGCGTGACGCGGTTGTCCACAGGCGTGTGCGACGCGTTGTCCACAGGTGCGCGTGCCCTGTCGCCGGATGCCGACACAATGGGACCGTGAGCAACTCCAGTCTGGCCTCCTTGCCCTCGCTTCCCTCCGCCGACCGGCCCGACGTCGCCGCGCGGCTCCGTGACGCCCTGATCGGAGCCGCCTTCACGGCCGACGGCCTGCTCGACCTGCTCGGGGCTCCCGCGTACGCGGCGCTGGCGCGCGGCGAGACCGTGCCAGCGCTGCGGGCGACGCGCGGGGACACCCCGCTGGAGGCGCTCGTACGGCTGTTCCTGCTGCAGCAGCCCGTGCCGCACGCGCGCGTGGCGGGCGTGCTGCCGGTCGACGTCTGCCTGGAGAGCGGGTGGCTCGTGCGCGCCGGCGGAGATGCCGGAGACGCCGGGGACGACGTCACCGCCACCGTGGACGTACGGCCGTACGGCGGCCCCGACGGCGAGGACTGGTTCGTCGTGTCCGACCTGGGGTGCGCGGTCGGCGGGGCCGGAGGTATCGGCAGTCGCGAGGAAGGTGTCGTACTCGGAGTGGGCGGTGCGTCCACCACGCTCGCCGGAATCACCGTACGGACCCCCGTCGCCTCCGCGCTCGACCTCGGCACCGGTTCCGGGATCCAGGCCCTGCACGCCGGCCGGCACGCCACCCGGGTGACCGCGACCGACGTCAACCCGCGCGCGCTGCACATCACCGCGCTCACGCTCGCGCTCTCCGGCGCTCCGGCGGCCGACCTGCGCGAGGGCTCGCTCTTCGCGCCGGTGCGCGAGGACGAGACGTACGACCTGATCGTGTCCAATCCGCCCTTCGTGATCTCTCCGGGCGCCCGGCTCACGTACCGCGACGGCGGCATGGGCGGCGACGACCTGTGCCGCACGCTGGTGCGGCAGGCCGGGGAGCGGCTGAACGAGGGCGGGTTCGCGCAGTTCCTCGCCAACTGGCAGCACGTGGAGGGCGAGGACTGGCAGGACCGGCTGCGCTCCTGGGTGCCGCGCGGATGCGACGCGTGGATCGTGCAGCGCGAGGTGCAGGACGTCACGCAGTACGCCGAGTTGTGGCTGCGGGACGCGGGCGACCACCGGGCCGACCCCGTCGAGTACCAGGCGCGGTACGACGCGTGGCTGGACGAGTTCGAGGCGCGCAAGGTGAAGGCCGTCGGGTTCGGCTGGATCACCCTGCGCAGGACGGCCGCCGCCGCGCCGTCGATCACGGTCGAGGAGTGGCCGCATCCGGTCGAGCAGCCGCTCGGCGACACGGTGCGGGCGCACTTCGAGCGGCTGGACTATCTGCGCGGGCACGACGACGCGGCCCTGCTCGCCGGGCACTTCAGGCTCGTCGAGGAGGTCGTCCAGGAGCAGGTCGGGCTGCCCGGCGCCGAGGACCCCGAGCACGTGGTGCTGCGGCAGAACCGGGGGATGCGCCGGGCCACCAAGGTGGACACGGTGGGCGCGGGCTTCGCCGGGGTGTGCGACGGCTCGCTGAGCGCGGGCCGGATCCTGGACGCCATCGCCCAACTGGTCGGCGAGGACCCGGTGCTGCTGCGCGACCGGACCCCCGCGCAGATCCGGCTGCTGGTGGAGCAGGGGTTCCTCGAACCGGCCGGGTGAGGTGTGCCGTACACCCAGGGCACACGGGACGGCCCGGCCCCGCAGCGACGACTTCGAGTCGACTTGGGCACCCGGGGCAGAGCTCACGGTCCAGGGCCGGCCGACCGGAACGAGGCGTTCACCACCCTCGTGTCGCGCTGTGGACAGCTCGGACACCGGTAAGAGGACGGCCGGGAAGACACGGGAAGACACGGGAGGACGCGGGAAGGCCATCGCGTCCGGCTCGGCCTGAGCCACCGGTCGCCCGCCGTTCACCCGGAGTTCGCACGCCCGCTTTCCACCCGTGCCAGCCTCCCGTCGCTGGGGATTCCAGGACGGGAGGAACGGGACATGGAGAGTGGACCGGCGATCTTCGCGGGAGCGGTGTTCGCCCTGTTCGGAGCCGGGCTCGGGGCGTGGACCGCGACCCGGCTGCACGCGGGTCGGCCGGTCGCCCACGGTGTGCGTCCCGTCACATCGGCGGCGCTCGCCGGCGTCGCCGCGCTGGGTGCCCTGGCGGCAGGGGTGTGGTGTTTCGCGCAGCTCTGAAAGGTGGCCGGAAAACGGCACAGGGTAACTGAGAGGTCACCGTCCGGATAGGGGTGGAAGGGCAGGTGACCACTCCGGGCGGCAGGAATGGCGGTAGTCGGGTTACCGTTCGAGTGGCCGTTGCGGGCTTTTCCCGTTTGACACGGGGGCGGGATGTACCGTCACACTCCGCAGCGTCAGCATGACCCGACCCCCGGGCTGAGGGCTCGGCCTCCTGTGAGGCTTCAGCCGCGAGGGGGTGTGACCCACCCCGGGACGAAAACCTGGGGAGACCCCAGCGTCGACCGGAGAGAAGAGCGAAGTTGTCCCCGACCAGCGAGACCGCAAAGGGCGGCCGCCGACTCGTCATCGTCGAGTCGCCTGCCAAGGCGAAGACGATCAAGGGCTACCTCGGCCCCGGCTACATCGTCGAGGCGAGCGTGGGGCACATCCGCGACCTTCCCAACGGCGCCGCGGAGGTGCCCGAGCAGTACACCGGTGAGGTGCGCCGCCTCGGCGTGGACGTCGAGCACGACTTCGCGCCCATCTACGTGGTCAACGCCGACAAGAGGGCCCAGGTCAAGAAGCTCAAGGACCTTCTGAAGGACTCGGACGAGCTCTTCCTCGCCACCGATGAGGACCGCGAGGGCGAGGCCATCGCCTGGCACCTCCAGGAAGTCCTCAAGCCGAAGATCCCGGTCAAGCGGATGGTGTTCCACGAGATCACCAAGGACGCGATCCGCGCGGCCGTGGCCAACCCGCGCCAGCTCAACCAGAAGCTCGTCGACGCACAGGAGACCCGCCGCATCCTCGACCGCCTCTACGGCTACGAGGTCTCGCCGGTCCTGTGGAAGAAGGTCATGCCGCGGCTGTCGGCGGGCCGTGTGCAGTCCGTCGCGACCCGGCTCGTGGTGGAGCGGGAGCGCGAGCGCATCGCGTTCCGCTCCGCCGAGTACTGGGACCTGACGGGCACCTTCGGCACCGGCCGCGCCGGTGACGCATCCGACCCGTCCTCCCTGGTCGCGCGGCTGAGCACGGTCGACGGCAGGCGCGTCGCCCAGGGCCGCGACTTCGACTCCCTCGGGCAGCTGAAGAACGCGAACACGCTGCACCTGGACGAGGCGAACGCCCGCGCGCTGGCCGCCGCCCTGGAGAACACCCGGTTCTCCGTGCGCTCGGTCGAGTCCAAGCCGTACCGCCGCTCGCCGTACGCCCCGTTCCGTACGACGACGCTCCAGCAGGAGGCCAGCCGCAAGCTCGGCTTCGGCGCCAAGGCGACGATGCAGATCGCGCAGAAGCTGTACGAGAACGGCTACATCACGTACATGCGTACGGACTCCACGACGCTGAGCGACACGGCCGTCCGGGCCGCGCGCGCCCAGGTCACGCAGCTGTACGGCGCCGACTACCTGCCGGACCGGCCGCGTACGTACGCCGGGAAGGTCAAGAACGCGCAGGAGGCGCACGAGGCGATCCGGCCCTCCGGCGACCGCTTCCGCACGCCCGCCGAGACGGGACTGACCGGCGACCAGTTCAAGCTCTACGAGCTGATCTGGAAGCGGACGGTCGCCTCCCAGATGAAGGACGCGACCGGGAACAGCGTCACCGTGAAGATCGGCGGCACGGCCGCCGACGGGCGGGACGCCGAGTTCAGCGCGTCCGGCAAGACGATCACGTTCCACGGCTTCCTCAAGGCCTATGTCGAGGGCGCCGACGACCCGAACGCCGAGCTCGACGACCGCGAGCGCAGGCTGCCGCAGGTCGGCGAGGGCGACGCCCTCTCGGCCGAGGAGATCACCGCCGACGGCCACTCCACCAAGCCCCCGGCCCGCTACACCGAGGCCAGCCTGGTCAAGGAGCTCGAAGAGCGCGAGATCGGCCGCCCGTCGACGTACGCGTCGATCATCGGGACGATCCTCGACCGCGGCTACGTGTTCAAGAAGGGCACGGCGCTCGTGCCGTCCTTCCTGTCCTTCGCCGTGGTCAACCTCCTGGAGAAGCACTTCGGGCGGCTCGTCGACTACGACTTCACCGCCAAGATGGAGGACGACCTCGACCGCATCGCGCGGGGCGAGGCACAGGCGGTGCCGTGGCTGAAGCGGTTCTACTTCGGCGAGACCCCGGTCGACGGCGGCTCCACCACGGTCAACGGCGTCGGCGGCGCCGCCGACGCCGGCAACGGCGACGGGGACCACCTGGGCGGTCTGAAGGAGCTGGTCACCGACCTGGGCGCGATCGACGCGCGCGAGGTGTCGTCGTTCCCGGTCGGCAACGACATCGTGCTCCGGGTCGGCCGCTACGGGCCGTACATCGAGCGCGGCGAGAAGGACTCCGAGAACCACCAGCGCGCCGACATCCCGGCCGACCTGGCGCCGGACGAGCTGAGCATCGAGCTCGCCGAGGAACTGCTCGCCAAGCCGAGCGGCGACTTCGAGCTGGGAGCCGACCCCTTGACCGGCCACACGATCGTCGCCAAGGACGGCCGTTACGGCCCGTACGTCACCGAGGTGCTCCCCGAGGGCACCCCGAAGACGGGCAAGAACGCGGTCAAGCCCCGCACGGCCTCGCTGTTCAAGTCGATGTCGCTGGACACGGTGACGCTGGAGGACGCACTCAGGCTGATGTCGCTGCCGCGCGTCGTCGGCACGGACGCGGACGGCCAGGAGATCACCGCGCAGAACGGACGCTACGGGCCGTATCTGAAGAAGGGCACGGACTCGCGTTCGCTGCAGTCAGAGGACCAGCTCTTCACGATCACGCTCGAAGAGGCGCAGGCGATCTACGCCCAGCCCAAGCAGCGCGGTCGCGCCGCCGCCAAGCCGCCGCTGAAGGAGCTGGGCGAGGACCCGGTCAGCGGGAAGCCGGTCGTCGTCAAGGACGGTCGCTTCGGGCCGTACGTCACCGACGGCGAGACGAACGCGACCCTGCGCTCCAGCGACAGCGTCGAGGCGATCACCCCGGAGCGCGGGTTCGAGCTCCTCGCCGAGAAGCGGGCGAAGGCGCCCGCCAAGAAGACGGCGAAGAAGGCCGCCGCGAAGAAGACGGCCACCAAGGCCACCGCGAAGAAGGCCGCTCCGGCCAAGAAGGCGGCCGCGAAGAAGACGACGACTTCGAAGACCGCCACCGCGGCTGCGAAGAAGGCGCCCGCCAAGAAGGCCGCGGCGAAGAAGACGGCGGCGTCGGAGAGCTGAGGACGGTGCGGGGGCGCGTGGAGTGACCTCGCACCCCGGCGCCGAGCAGACAAACGAAGTGGGGCCCCGGTTGATACCGGGGCCCCACTTTGTAGAGGCCTTGTGAAGCTTGGTTTTCGCTCCCCGTTCGGTTCTGGACTTGCCCCTGCCCGTCAGGGGGTTTTCTGCTTCAATGTCGACCGCCGCAGGACGGGGTACCCGTCCAACGCCTCAGCCAACGGTCCTACGCCCACTCCACGGCCGCTTACGCCGACTCCACAGACGTTACTTCCCGCCGGCCGGGGGTAGGTCCGGTAGCCGGGACCTGGCCGAACCAGCGTGACGGAGCGCCCGCGTACCATCACCCGGTAGAGGGATCCGACGGCCTCCGGACGGAAGAGAGAGATGACGCGAGCCGAGCAGCCAACGGCCCACCACCCGGCACCCGACGACGCCCTGGTCGCGGATTCTCGTGAGCGCGCCGTCCGTGCCCTGTTGCGCCAGCCGCAGCTCAAGCGGCTGTGGAGCGCGCAGCTCGTAGGCGGTGTGGGGGACGCCCTCGCGCTGCTGGTCCTGGTGGTGCTGGCATTCCAGGTCGCGATCGCCGAGGGTTCGTTCGGCGGCGGCTATCGCGGGGTCGCCCTCGCCGTGGCCGCGATCTTCGGGACGCGTGTTCTGGCCACGCTGCTCTTCGGCGCCGTCCTCCTCGGACCGCTCACCTCACTGACGTCACAGGAGGGCCCGCTCGACCGCCGCTGGACGATGATCGTCGCGGACGGACTGCGCGCCGCGCTGCTGATCGTCGCCCCCCTGTGGATCGACTGGACTCCGGACAACGCACTCGCGATCCTCCTGGTGACCGCCTTCGTGACCGGGGTCGCCGAGCGCTTCTGGACGGTGTGCCGCGAGAGCGCGGCGCCCGCGCTGCTGCCCGCGCCCCCGCCGGAGGGCGCGACCGTGCGCCCGCTGCCGGACCACATGGACGCGCTGCGGCGCCTGTCGCTGCGTACGGGATTCGTGGCGGTGCCCCTCGCGGCGGCCACCTTGGTCGTGACGGCGCTGTTCAACAGTCTGCTGGGTGCCGGGATCGACTGGTTCGGCCAGCACCAGGCGGCACTCGGGTCGTACGTCGCGGCCGGACTGTTCGCCGCCTCCCTCTCGGTCCTGGTCTTCCTCGAACTGCCCGACACGCGCACCCCGCGCGCGCGGTCGCCACTCGAGGGCCTGCGCCGCCCCAAGACGGGCACGGGCGCCGACAAGGGCCGTACCGGAGCGATCACGATCCTCGTCCTCGCCTGCGCGGCCGTCGCGAGCGCCATCGCCGCAGCGGTCGCCGTCGCCGTGCTGCACGCCAAGGACCTGGACGGCGGACCGGTCCTGTACGGGCTGCTGGCCGTCGCGCTGACCGGTGGCGTGGTCGTCGGCATCCGCAAGGCGCCGTCCGTGCTCCCCGCGCTGTCGCGGCGCCGGCTGCTGGCCCTGGCGATCGCCTTCACCGGGATCGCGCTGCTCGCCGCCGGGCTCGTGCCGGACGTCACCAGTGTGGTGCTGCTCCTCGCGCTCGCCGGCGTGGGCGCGGGGATCGCCGCGAACACCGGGCACACGCTGCTGGACCAGGAGGCCGAGGACTTCCGCCGGGCCCGCACCACCGAGCACCTGCACGCGGTCGTACGGGTCTTCGTGGCGCTCGGCGCCGTGATCGCCCCCGTGGTGGCGGCGTTGATCGGGCCGCACCGGCTGGAGAACGGCAAGTTCGTGTTCGCGCACGGCGGCGCCGCGTTCACGCTGATGCTGGTGGGCGCGCTGCTGCTGCCGGTGGCCGCGCTGGTGCTCGCCAAGGTGGACGACCGCTCCGGGGTGCCGCTGCGGCACGACCTGCGGGACGCGTTGCGCGGCGGGGACGACCCGGAGGTGGCGCCCGCGGCCTCGGGCTTCTTCATCGCGCTGGAGGGCGGCGACGGGTCCGGCAAGACGACCCAGGCCGAGGCGCTCGCGGAGTGGATCCGCGCCAAGGGACACGAGGTCGTCCTCACGCGCGAGCCCGGGGCCACGCCCGTGGGCAAGCGGCTGCGGTCGATCCTGCTGGACGTCTCGTCGGCCGGGCTGTCGCACCGCGCGGAGGCGCTGTTGTACGCCGCCGACCGCGCCGAGCACGTGGACACGGTCGTACGGCCCGCCCTGGAGCGCGGCGCCGTCGTCATCTCGGACCGGTACGTCGACTCGTCGGTGGCCTACCAGGGGGCCGGCCGTGACCTGTCGCCCACCGAGATCGCGCGGATCTCGCGCTGGGCGACGAACGGGCTGGTGCCCCATCTGACGGTGCTGCTGGACGTCTCGCCCGAGACCGCCCGCGAACGGTTCACCGAGGCGCCGGACCGGCTGGAGTCGGAGCCGGCCGAGTTCCACGCGCGCGTGCGGTCCGGTTTCCTGACGCTGGCCTCCTCCGACCCGGGGCGGTACCTGGTCGTGGACGCGGGCCAGGAGCCCGAGGCCGTCACCACGGTGATCCGCCACCGGCTCGACGTGATGCTGCCGCTGTCCGAGGCCGAGGTGAAGGCCCAGGAGGAGGCGCGGCGCAAGGCCGAGGAGGAGGCGCGGCGCAAGGCCGAGGAGGAGGCCGCGCGCAAGGCCGAGGAGGAGCGCCTGGAGCGTGAGCGCCAGGAGGCCCTCGAGCGGCTGCGTGCCGAGGAGGAGGAGCGCAAGCGGCTCGAGCTGGAGGAGGCCCAGCGGCGCGAGGCCGAGCGGCAGGCGGAGGAGGCCCGGCAACGGGCCGAGGAGGCGCGGCGCAAGGCCGAGGAGGAGCGCGCCCGGCTTCTCGCGGAGGAGAAGGCGCGCGCCGAGGAGGAAGCGCGCCGCAAGGCCGAGGAGGACCGGCGCCGCAGGCAGGCCGAGGAGGAGGCCCGGCTGCGGGCCGAGGCTGAGGCGCGCCGGCTGGAGAAGCAGCGCAAGGCCGAGGAGGCGTTGCTGCGGGCCGAGGAGGCACGGAGGGTGGCCGCGGAGGCGGCGGCCGCGGCTTCGGCGGGGACGGCCGCGAACCAGAAGAAGCACTCGTTGTCGAAGCCGCCCCTGTCGTCTGAATCATCCGGGTCGTCTGAAGTGTCCTCGTCGTCTGGGTCGTCTTCGTCGTCCTCGGCGTCTGCCTCGTCCTCGCCGGACAACGAGATGACGGTGCCCACGCCGGTGGTGACGCCCACGAACGCGTCGGGCGGGCCCGTGGACGAGACGGCAGTCCTGCCGCCGGTACGGCCCGGTGAACCCGACTCGGAGACGACCACGCAGCTGCCGCAGCCGCCGGTGCCTTCGGGCGCCGGGGACGAGACGACGGTCCTACGCAAGCCTTCGGTACCGGAGGGTGCGGCCGATGAGACGGCGGTGCTGCCTCCGGTGCGGGACGGGGCGGCAGACGAGACGGCCGTGCTTCCTCCCGTACGGGAGGAAGGCGCCGCTCCGGGTGCTCCTGCCGCTCCGGCGAGGGGACGGCGTGGCTCGGGGTCGGGCTCGGGCTCGGGCTCGGGGTCGGGCTCGGGGTCAGGATCGGGATCGGGATCGGGATCAAGGGTGAAGTCGGCGAAGGGGCCGGGTGGCCCCACGGACCGGGTGCCGCCCGGTTTCTTCCGGGACGAGCGGCCGGCCCAGGGCGAGCGTCCGGCCTCCGGCGACTCGAACGACCGTACGCGCGAGCTGCCCCAGGTGGACGCCGAGGGCACCCCGCGCCGCCGTGGCCGCTCGGACTGGGCGGAGGAGACCCCGCTGGACGACCTGCCGACCCTGGCGGACGAGCTGTTGGGGCCGCGTGAGGACTACGAGGGCGACGACAGCAGGGGCGACGACGGGCGTGATGGGGGCCGTGGCCGTGGACGGGGCGGACGGCGCCGCTGACGCCGGGGCGCGGGGCCGTCCCGGACCGATGAGCGGTTGATCAGCCGCTGAGCAGGGCTGATCAGCGTGCTGCCGACTGGTCGGCCGTGATTGTCAGTGGGCTCGCGCACAATGGGTGGCGGCAAGGCAGAGAGCGACGGAAGGGCGGTGCCGCATGCCCGTGTGGGACGACCTGGTGGGGCAGGAGAGGCTGAGCGCGCAGCTCGACGCCGCCGCCCGGGACGCCGACGCGATCGTCACCGCGGCCGGGACCGGGGCCCCGCCCCCCGAGGCGTCGAAGATGACCCACGCCTGGCTCTTCACAGGCCCGCCCGGCGCCGGGCACACCACGGCGGCCCGGGCCTTCGCGGCGGCCCTGCAGTGCGTCAGCCCGGACCGCGCCCTCGGCGGAAGCCCCGGCTGCGGCTTCTGCGACGGCTGCCATACGGCGCTGGTGGGCACCCACGCCGATGTCAGCACCGTGGCCGCGGTGGGCTCGCAGATCCTCGTCGACGACATGCGGGACACGGTCCGCAAGTCGTTCACCGCCCCGGCGAACGGCCGCTGGCAGATCATCCTCGTCGCGGACGCCGAGCGGCTGAACGAGAAGTCGGCCAACGCCGTCCTCAAGGCCGTCGAGGAGCCCGCCCCCCGCACGGTCTGGATGCTGTGCGCCCCCTCGCTCGAGGACGTCCTGCCCACCATCCGTTCCCGCTGCCGCCACGTGAGTCTGCTCACACCCTCGGTGGACGCGGTCACCGACATGCTCGTACGGCGTGAGGGCATCGAGCCGGACGTGGCCGCCGTCGCGGCCCGCGCCACCCAGGGGCACATCGACCGGGCCCGCCGTCTGGCCACCGATCCGCGCGCGCGGGAGCGGCGGGCCGCCGTGCTCAAGCTCCCGCTGCGCGTCGAGGACATCGGCGCCTGCCTCAAGGCGGCGCAGGAGCTCGTCGACGCCGCCACGGAGGAGTCCAAGCAAATCGCCGAGGAGCTCGACGTCAAGGAGACCGAGGAGCTGAAGGCGGCGCTGGGCGCGGCCCAGGGCGGCCGGCTGCCTCGCGGTACGGCGGGCGTCATGAAGGAGCTGGAGGACAAGCAGAAGCGCCGGCGGACACGGGCGCAGCGCGACAGCCTCGACCTGGCCCTCACCGACCTCACCGGCCTGTACCGCGACGTCCTCGCCCTCCAGCTCGGCTCCCGCGTCGCCCTCGCCAACACCGAGGCTCAGGACACACTGGAGCGCCTCGCCCGGGGCACCACACCGGAGGCCACGCTGCGCCGCATCGACGCGATCGCCGCCTGCCGCGACGCCCTCGACCGCAATGTGGCGCCCTTGCTGGCGGTGGAGGCGATGACGATGGCGCTGCGGGCGGGCTGACTCACGGCGTGACATAGCGGCGCGACGCACCACAGCGACGCATTGGATGTCTGGACGTACGGGACGTACGGGACGTACATCGAGCGGCCAGGTCGGCTGCCGGTGAACCCTGTCACTCGTACGAGGCACGCACGTCGCCGATAGTGACCATTTGGGCGCGCAGGGTTACGCTCGCGAGATGCAAACCAGGCGCTCCCTCCGCCGAAATCGACCCCTCCGTACGACCACCGCACTCCTCACCGCCGTACTGCTCGCCTCGGCCTGCTCGTCCGGCAGTTCGTCCTCCGCCTCCTCGGCGACGACAGCCACGACGGCCACGCCGAAACCGGAGACGGGTTCCCTGAAGCCGCTGCCGGGCTCGACACCACAGGCGCTGTCCCCGCACTACGCGCAGAAGCTGAGCTGGCGCAGCTGCGGTGCGCCCGGTTTCCAGTGCGCCACGATGAAGGCGCCGCTCGACTACGCGAAGCCCGGCGGGAGCGACATCGACCTGGCGGTCGTCCGCAAGAAGGCCACCGGCCCCGGCGAGCGCCTCGGCTCGCTGCTGGTCAACCCCGGAGGCCCGGGCGGCTCGGCGGTCGGCTATCTGCGGTCGTACGCGGGCATCGGCTACCCCGCGGCGGTCCGCGCCCGGTACGACATGGTGGCGCTCGACCCGCGCGGTGTCGCCCACAGCGAGCCGGTCCGATGTCTCACCGCCCGCCGGATGGACGCGTACACGCAGACGGACTTCACCCCCGACGACCAGCGGGAGACCACCGAAGTGGTCGACGCCTACAAGCGGTTCGCGGAGGGCTGCGGGGCACGCTCGCCTCGGCTGCTGCGCCATCTCTCGACCGTCGAGGCCGCGCGCGACATGGACATCCTGCGCGCGGTGCTGGGCGACGAGCGGCTGACGTATGTCGGCGCGTCGTACGGAACGTTCCTCGGCGCGACGTACGCGGGGCTGTTCCCCGACCGCGTCGGCCGGCTGGTCCTGGACGGCGCGATGGACCCGTCCCTGCCCGCCCGCAGGATGAACGAGGAGCAGACGGCGGGCTTCGAGACGGCGTTCCGGTCGTTCGCGAGGGACTGCGTGCGGCGGCCGGACTGCCCGCTGGGCGGCGCCGACGCGACCCCCACCCGGGCTGCCGCGAACCTCAAGGCCTTCTTCGCCCGGCTCGACGCCCGCCCCATCCCGACCGGCGACCCGGACGGCCGCGAACTCGGCGAGTCGCTGGCCACGACCGGTGTGATCGCGGCGATGTACGACGAGGCCGCGTGGCCGCGACTGCGTCAGGCCCTCGACGAGGCCATCGAGCGGAAGGACGGCTCCGGCCTGCTCGCCCTCTCGGACGGCTACTACGAGCGGGACGCGAACGGCGAGTACTCGAACCTGATGTTCGCGAACGCCGCCGTGAACTGCCTCGACCTCCCGGCGGCCTTCTCGAACCCCGGCCAGGTCGAGAAGGCGCTCCCCGCCTTCGAGAAGGCCTCACCGGTCTTCGGCCGGGTCATGGCGTGGGCGTCCCTGAACTGCGCGTACTGGCCGGTGCGGCCCACGGGCGCTCCGCACCGCATCGAGGCGAAGGGCGCGGCCCCCATCGTCGTGGTCGGCACGACCCGAGACCCGGCGACCCCCTACCGCTGGGCCCGCGCCCTGGCCTCCCAGCTGTCCTCGGCGCGCCTCCTCACCTACGAGGGCGACGGCCACACCGCCTACGGCCGCGGCAGCGACTGCGTCGACGCGGCGATCAACGCCTACCTGCTCAACGGCACCCCACCAGCCCAACGAAAACGCTGTTCACAGCCTTGATCACGAGGCCGTGGCGGGGTGCCCCGAGGGTTGGTACGGAGCACCCCCGAAACTGTGTAGACTTACCGACGTTGCTGATCGCACCATAGTGTGCACAGCGCGCCGCCTTAGCTCAGATGGCCAGAGCAACGCACTCGTAATGCGTAGGTCTCGGGTTCGAATCCCGAAGGCGGCTCTGAAAAAGCCCAGGTCGCATAGCACGTGACCTGGGCTTTTGTGCTGCTCGGGACGTGACGCGTCACGCGGCCGGGGTGCCGCTAGATGGCTTGCGTGAGCGATGCGTGAGCGGAGCGGGTCCGGGCCTGCTTCTTCGGCTTCTTCCGCGTGCTCTTCTTTTCGCCTTGGCCTGGGCTGTCGCCTCAGCTTGACGGTGGCCTCGGCGGCTGTGTGTCTCGGAGACGGCTCGGGTCAGGGCCAAGGCAGGCGGTCTGCCTTGGCCCTTTTGCATTTCCTTTACTCGATCAGAGGGCAGTGCATTCCCACTGACTGTGCGAGCGGAGCCTGGCGTCCGGATGTAGGCGCGGGAACGCTGGCCGCCTCGCCCTACCCGCTGCTTGTCATGGCGATCTCTGGCGGTGTGGCAGTTGTGGGCCGTGGTGCTAGGCAGGTTGCCGTCCCGTATCGGCTCGACCTTGCCTTCATATAAATATGCTTCGGCTCTCATGCCCCATGAGGACGCATACATAAGTAACTCCCTTGTGGCATAGGCCGGTTGTGGTGACAGTGGTTGTCATCCGCACGTCACTCTTGGCATCGGAGCATTGATGCGTCCCATTCACTGCATGTCCCGCAGAGGACACTCATGTCGTAAGTCGCCCAGGTCGGCACGTTGGTCCCTCGCCGCCGTAGTCCGCGGAGAGCTGCGGTGAGCGTTGGGGGAGTGGGCATCCCACGGCTGCAAGACCTCGCGTACATCGAGGTCGCCATCGGTAACGTCGCGCAAGGAGCAACTTTCGAGCAGGTGCGTCGTGCCCTCGTCGACCGGGCTGCCGCGGTGGCGCGTGAGGGTGACACAGACGGCTCGTACTCCGCCCGCAAGTGGGAGTTGGCGCGGTCAGACACCAAAAAGCACGTCCACAACACCGTCGACGTCCTCAAGGAGCTCATGCGTCTCGGTTGGGTGGAGAAGCACATCCTGCCCTCGGGGCCCAACTCGGCGTATGCGCATGCCGATTCGGTGTTTACGCTCACCCCCGCGGGCGAGAGGTGGGCGACGCTCGTTGCAGCCGACCGTCGCGCCGCGTACAACGCGCTCACTGGCGTACTGCTTTCTACACACCCGCAGTTCGAGGGATTTCTGCGCATCCTGGGTGCCCGACCGGACAGCAGCGCTACTCACTTGACCATCCCCCTCTTGAGGTTCAGCGCGTCGGCGTACAGGACCAACGCGACGTACCTTGACGAGTTTGTCGCGTTCGCTGCCGACGCGGCGGCTCAAGGCACACTCGGCTGGACCGCAGAGCCCGAGGCCATCAGTGAGCACGTCCGCAGCTACGTCCGGCGTATCGAAGAGCGGGCGCATGCCCGGGAGAAGGAGATCAGCCGGAAGCAGTTCGCCACCACGTGCGAGGAAGCCATGGCGCGGTTCGTGTTCAGCGCAGCCGGCTGCCCCTTGGACTACATCAGCCTCGAGCTGCTACGCAGGTGGACTCGGTTTCTGGGGTTGGCCAACTTCAGCTACTACGCGCCAGGTCCTTCAGCAATGAGGCTCTGGTCGACCGCCGTGGTGACGGGTAGTGGCGATGCCGTCGCGATCAGTCGGCGAGTCGGCAAGGAGGTACGTAGAGCCGCCCTCGATGCCGTCTGGGCGGTATGGCGCGAGCAACGGGCCGACGCGGCCGGCGGCATGTATCTCCCCGTTTGGCAGCTGCGTGCCGCTGTCTGCTGGAAGCAGCGGATCAGTGACGACGAGTTCGATCTGGCTCTGCGAGAGGCCCTAGCAGGCGAGCACCCCGGCCTTGGTTTGAGTATTCACCTCGATCAGGCGTCGCTGAGGGCCGCCCCCGCCTCGACCAAACCCTTGATCATTCCCACCGCGAGTGGGCTCCGCCGTGTGTTCAACGTGATCAGCGTTGCACTGGAACCCACTCTCCACACCACCTCAACCACCACCGAGGAGACCTGAACGATGACTGCCTCAACCCGTAGCGCGGGCCCCGTCTGGCTGAAAAGGCAATGGGGGCTACGTAACAACCCCTTTCCGACCACGGGCATTGCCCGGTTGGGCGGTGCCGACGCGCGCGAAAACGGACTCCTCTACGAGCCGGACGTCAACGCGGATAAATTTGAAGAGGCCGTCGAGAAGTTTGTGCTCGGGGCAGCCTTCTCCGGACTGCGGTTCGGCTACCTGTGGTCTACGGGCACTGGCCCAGGGGACTCCGACGCCCGCGGTTTCGGCAAGTCTGTGCTCATGCAGCACCTCACAGGGAGTCTCAACGAGGACTTCGGCCGTGCTGCATATCTGAGCTGCGGCCTCGATGAGGACGATGCCTCCGAGGAACCGATCTGCGGGCTGCTGACGAGTTTCGACACGGCACAGATCCGGTCCCTGAGTGCTGCCCTGTTCACCGCCGTTGAGTATGCGACGGATTTTCGTGCCGCTGACGCAAGCCTCACCCTTGTTCAGCGCCTGCGTGAGGCACTTGTCGCACGGACCGCGACTGATGATCCGCACAGCCTGGCCAAGATCGTGGTCGAGCAGCACCGGGACCTGCGAGGCCGCACTCTGGGGCCGCCCGACGACAAGCTCATCCTGGCTCTGTGCGACGCGGACCCGACCGTCGCCCAGGACTACCTGGACAAGGTCAAGCCTGCTTCGCGGACTCGGAACGGCGCCGTTTACCTCGCGACGTTCCTTCTCTTCGCTGCAGCAGCAGGGATGAAGCATGTCCTGCTCTGTTGCGACCAGTTGGAGGACCTCGCGAGCACCACTACGGCCAAGGCCAAGCGTGATCTCGAAACCGAACGGTTCCGCGACATCATCCTCGAAACGCTGCCCATGGCCGACATGCTCGGCGTCGTCGTGACTATGCATCCCCGAGCAGCGCTAACCATCGGCACGGCCTGGGAACTTGCGGACCTGCCCACGTTCGAGATCTCGGAGGCCAACAAGCATCGGATCGTGGTGCTGCCGGCTCTTCGCGATCTGGACTCAGCCGTGAAGCTGCTGTCCAAGTATCTTGCTGCTGCTCGCAAGAAAGACGATCGGCCGAGTGGGGACATGTACCCGTTCACGCCGGGGGCAGTAGAGGCGTTGTTCAAGCGATCGAATCGTAAGCCGCGCGATGTACTACGCAAGGCACACGGCCTGATTGAGGCCGCGTCGGGTGACAACCTGGTGACCATCGACGAGCAGGCTGTCGCGCGTTACCTGGACGCGGTCGGGCCCGACACCGAAGAGGACATCGGCCCTGTTGTGGCCAGTCCGGTGACGACGTCCCTGGACTGGAGCGCTGGGTGAGCCGTTCAACTTCGTGTTGCGGAGAGTCGGGATGACGGCTGATGCGTGTGGCGCCTGCCGCCTTTGCGGAGCTGCCCTGTCACCTTGGGAATGGATGCGCTGCGCCTGTGAAGGGCCGCGCTGGATGAGCCATGCAGAGGTCATGTACGCCATCGCCTGTTCGGTTCCATCGCCCCTGCACGTACGTGACTTTGTCCGCCTGGCCCACCGCGATTACGGACGCAAGATCGGTACCGCGAGTGCCAATGCGGTGCTGTCTCCTGACCGGCGCTTTTGCTGGGCCGGGCAAGGAACGTACGCCTTGTACCGCCATGGACTCTTGCCCGGCCCCAGGAACCTGGAAGGGGCAAGCCGACTGGTTCTGCTCGCGGTCAGCGAGCCCATGACCGTGGACGCACTGGACTACTGTCTGAAGCAACTTGGGTACCGGTACAACGTGGCTTCCCTGAAGAACGCGGTCAGAAGTTCCAAGTGGATCACGTGGCAGCCGGATGGACGGTGGGCGCATACGGTGGGAGAAGCCGCCGAGGCCGAGCTGCGACGCGAGATTCCAGTTGTTCCGGACAGCCAACATGCGGCATGGACGGGCCTGCGAGATGTGCTGGCTAGAGATGTGCGGGGCTTCATAGCCCAGCGCTCGCAGAGACTTCGGAGTCTCGGCAGTCCGCACCGTTTCGGCCTCAACTGGGACGAGGACCCAGGAGCGTTGACGCTGCCTACGTGATGCTTGGCTCTCATCCCAAATGCGGCTCCGAAAGGGCCAGGTCACATAGCCCGTGACCTGGCCCTGTTGCTCGCTCGGGGCATCAAGCACCACACGGTCGGGAGGCCGGGAGGTGATTGTGTGAGCGGAGTGGCTTGGTGCCCTAGTTCCTGGGCTTCTTCCGCGTCCTCTTCTTTTTCGCCTTGGCCTGGGCTTTTGCCTTCTCCTTGGCCTTCTTGGCTGCCTTGCGGGCCTTCTCCGTCTCGGCCTTGCGCTGAAGCGGGACCAACTTGGCGGTGGCCTCGGCGGCGTTCTTGCCGACCTGAGGCAGGACGCTCTGGTAGATGTCCCGAGTGATGCGGGTGTCGCTGTGCCCGAGGGTGTCCGAAACGATCTTGATGTCGATGTCGGCGGCCAGCATGAGGGTGGCAGCACCGTGGCGCAGGTCGTGCAGGCGGATCGGCGGGAGGCCGGAGGCGGAGACGAGCCGCTCGAAGAGGTCGGTGACCTTGCCGGGGTGCAGCCAGGAGCCGTCCTCCTGAGTGAAGACGTGCCCGGTGTCCACCCAGGCCGATCCCCACTCCTTGCGGTCCGCGTCCTGTCGTTCGCGGTGTCGCTTCAGAACGTTGACGGTGTCGTCGTCGAGCGCGACGACGCGGTATCCGCTGTCGGTCTTGGGGTCGGATGCCTCGACCTCCCAACCGTCTTGCACGAGCTGCGAGGAGACGGTGAGGGAGTGCGTGTCGAGGTTCGTCTCCGACCACGGCTGCCCGCACGCCTCACCACGGCGCAGGCCACGGAAGGCGATCAGGTGCCACATCGCGTACAGCCGGTCCTCGGCGACGAAGTCGAGGAAGGCGCCGGTCTGTTGGGGCGTCCAGACCATCACGGGCGACGGCTTCTCGCCCGTCTGCTCCCACTTGGCGACCCGCTCGTCCGTCCACACCAGCGCCTTCGGCTTGCGTACGGGATCGATCTCGACGTGAGCGGCCGGGTTGAACGTGACGATCTGCTGCCCGATCGCGTCGTTCAGGGCCGCGCGGAGCGTGGCTTTGACGTGCAGGCGCGTGGCGGGGCCGGTTATGCGACGGAAGGGCGGCATCTCGTCGATCGCGGCCTTCATCGCCTTGCGCCGGGCTCGGTTCTCCGCGCCCTTCCACGGCACGGTCGCCAGCTCGTCGATCGCGGCTCGCCGTTGAGCGTTCTGCTCCAGGATCTGGGCGTTGGCGTCGCGGATCTCCGTGAACATCTCGCTGAGGTGGCTGACGCGCAGCCGGTCGAGGCGCCGGTGCCCGATGTGCGGCTTGAGGTGTACGCGGATATCGGTCTCGTAGCGGCTCAGCCCGGACTTGCGTATGCGCTTGCCAGCCAGCCACCGGTCGAGCCACTCGCTCACGGTCAGGCTGCCGATGAGGTCCTGGCCGGCGTTGAGGCGCCGCCGGGTCTCCTCGACGTCGGGCAGGGGAGTCTTCTCGCTGCTGACTTCCGTCAGCATGGCGGCGATCAGTTCCGTGCCCTCGGGATCGTCCGACTCGGCCAAGCCGAGGAGGGCGCGTACGTGGTCGAGGTCGGCCTGGGCGGCCTTGCGGCTGTCGTAGCCGCCACGAGCGAAGGACCTGCGGCTGCCGTCCTCGCGGGGCGGCAGCTCCTGGCGTATGGAGTACGTGCAGTGGTTCCTGCTGTTGCGCTTGGGGCAGGCCGTGCCGAGTTCCTTGCCGGTCTTGGGGTCGCGGCAGGAGCAGCGGCGGTAGGTGGAGCCCTTCAAAGATCGTTCTCCTCGGTGGGGTCAGTATCGGGCGGGTCGATGTCGGCGAGCTGCGAGGGCAGGTGGGGTGGGGTGCCGCCGCTTTCGCGGATGGCGTCGCGGTGATGGAGCAGCTCGCGCTTGGCTTTGGCTGCCTGGTCGGCGTATCGGGCCAAGGCGCGCTCGGCAGCTTCCCGTTGGACGCGGTTCGCGGCGGTCTTGACCTTCCAGCGTTCGTAGTCCTCGCTCTCCACGGCGGCCAGGGCCGAGCGGAGTTCGAGGTCGTGGGCCAGGAAGTGGTCGAGCATGTAGTCGGTGGCGCCCTCGGCGGGTGAGTTGCCGGTGAACCACTGCAAGGCGTCCCAGGTCGGTCGAGGGTCCTCGTAGGGGAGTTGGCGGACCTCAGCGACGTAACCGACCGGGTACAGCAGGCCGATCGGGGACATGCGCAGGGCCTTCGCGAGGACCATGACCTCGACCAAGGGGAGGACAGCGCGGCGGCCGGACTCCATGTTGGCGATCACGTTGCGGGGGATCGGGTAGCCGATCTCCTCGCATCTGTCGGCCAGGTCCTGTGCGCTCCACCGCAGTTCCTTCCGTCGTCTGCGGACCTCGCCGGCCACGGTGGCCATGACGTGGTCCTCCCATTCGAGGTCGTCGGCCTCGGTGTCTTCCTCGTATCCATGGTCGAAACGGCGTTGTGTCATGAAGACACATTAACTTGCCTAGCGTTGATTCCATGGCCTGGAGACGAGCGCGATCGCCGTGTTCGCCGAGGGCTCAGTCATGGATGGAGCGCGTATGCGCGAGTACGAACCCGTCGGCCGGGCGAAGGGTATGAGCCGAGAGGAGCTGCTGGAGCTTCCCGCCGCCGTTGACCTGGAGACGGGCAACCGGGCGCTGGGGCTCGGGCGGAGCAAGGGGTACGAGCTGGCGAAGCGCGGCCTGTACCCGTGCAAGGTGCTGCGACTGGGAAACGCCTACCGGGTGGTGACTGCGGACCTGTTGGCTCTGCTGGGCCTGGCCGCGTGAGAGCGGGGAGCCGTAGCAGACCGTTCTGCGCTGAGCTGACACAGAAATGCTGGACTGTTGCCGGGCGTGGACGTACGGTCCGTGTTCCCTCGCGATGGCCTGGCGCCCGCGAGAAAGGGGTGGGCCCCCGGCGGTGCAACGCCGGAGGCCCGAGCAACCCCGAACGGCCCTGGACGAACCAACCCGGCGGCACGGGCGTGCGAGCCCGCCACCGCCAGACGAGGAGCTGCCGAGTGCAACCCGAGAACCCCGAGCCCTATTCCGCCCCCGCGCAGGCCATCTGGCCCGCAGCGGCCCTCCCCGGCCGACCCGGCGCCCACCTGCGCGCCACGCAGGCTGACGGCGCCGATCCAAGTCCCAGCGGTGATGCGGACGCCCGTAGCGCCGACGAGGCGGAGACGCCGAGCGAGCTCGTGGAGATACCCGACGCGGAGCCGACCCACGGCTCGAAGCTGCTGGACGAACTGCGTGGGCAGATCGCCCAGTTCGTGATCCCGCCCTCGCAGGAGGCCCTCGACGCGATCACCTTGTGGGTGGTGGCGACACACCTGCAGCCTGCATGGCAGCACGCGCCGCGTCTGGCGGTGGTGGGCCCGGCGAAGCGGTGCGGCAAGTCGCGTCTCCTCGACGTGCTGACCGAGACGGTGCACGAACCGATGCTCACCATCAACACCACACCGGCGGCCATCTTCCGGTCGATCTCCGAGGACAACCCGCCCACGCTCCTGGTGGACGAGGCGGACACCATCTTCGGCCCGAAGGTCGCGGAGAAGAACGAGGAGACGCGCGGCCTGCTCAACGCCGGTCACCAGCGGGGTCGTTACGTGACCCGGGTGGTCGGCAACGACCACACCCCGCACCGCTTCGCGACCTTCGCCATGGCGGCCATCGCGGGCATCGGCGACCTGCCCGACACGGTCATGGACCGGGCGGTGGTGATCCGGATGCGGCGCCGGGCCGAGGGCGAGAAGGTCAAGCCCTTCCGCTCTCGCCGTGACATCCCGGCTCTGCATGATCTGCGCGACCGCATTGCCGCGTGGGCCAAGCCGCTGCTGGATGAGGCTGCGGACCTGGAGCCGGACATGCCGGTCGAGGACCGTGCCGCGGACACCTGGGAACCCCTGGTCATCGTCGCCGACCTGGCCGGCGGGCACTGGCCCAGGCTGGCGCGGGTCGCGTGCGCGCGGATGGTTGCCGCCGAAGCGGCGGCCGAGGAGGACCACCCCAGCGGTGCGCGGATCCTCGCCGACATCCGCCGGGTCTTCTACGCCCAGCGCGAGGTGGACAGCCTGTCCACCGAGGAACTCCTCCACCACCTGCGCCAGGACCCCGAAAGCCCGTGGGCCGAGTGGGGACGCGGCGGGCTCACCGCGCGTGAGCTGAGCAGGATGCTGCGCGCGTACGAGATCAAGCCGGGCAACGTGCGCATGGCCGACCGGACCCAGCGCAAGGGCTACATGCGCAACAAGTTCCTCGATGCCTGGCGCCGGTACTGCCCCGCCGTCCACCCCGTCGACGCCGACACCACTCGCGGCAAGGACTGAGGCCCGCCCCCTGGTTGCCGTACTTGCCGTCCCTGCCGTGATCTCGCAGGTCACACGGCCTACAGGCAAGACGCCAACCGGGGCCAAGACGGAAACGCGATCGCCAATCGCACCCCTGCCGCCAAGACGCCGTCCGTATCCGTCTTGCGCCGTCCACCGCCGTCCTGCCGTATCGCCGCAGGTTGCAGCCCTGACCACCGGGACGGAAGACGCAACACCGCCGTCCCGACCGGGGGCACGGCCACACCGACACCAGGCCCGCCAGGTCATCCCGCGCGGGTTCCGTCTCGGAGCAAGACGTCGGCAGCGCCTGCCAGGACGGCAGGCCGAGGCGGTTGCCGTACCCGCTGTGACCTGCGCCTGCAACGGCCAAGACGCCAAAGACGCACCACACCACTACCCCAGGAGTATCCCGCTTGAGGATCCCGCTCATGTCCCGTCGCCGAGACCGCCCGCCGCGCGGCGACCAGCCCGGTCCGGAGCAACCAGCGAAGACGAAGCTCCCTGCGGAGCATTACGTGCTGCGCACGGCCGGCATCGTCATCGTGGCCCTTACCGCCGGTGCGTTCTGGCTCTCCTACGCACACCTGGCCGAGGTCGCCGCCCAGCACGGACTCCGCGACTCGCCGACCCGCCGATGGGCGTGGCCCGCGACGCTGGACGCGTTCATCGTTGCGGGCGAGCTCCTCATGCTCCGTGCGGGCCTGCGCCGTGTCACTGACAAATGGGCCATCGGCGTCACCGCCATCTGATCATTCGGCTCCATCGGGCTGAACGTGGCCGGGGTGACCGGCACGCGCGAAGTCGGCAGTGTCCCGTTGCTCGACTACGTGGTTGCCGCGGTTCCCCCGGCCGCCGCGATGGTGGCCTTCGGCGTGCTGATGCGGCAGATCCACGAGCTCGTCGCGCAGCCTGTTGTCGGCCATTCGGCCCCCGGTTACGCGCAGGTGCCGGAACAACCGGCCACCACATCCGTCCAGCCCGCCGAGCTGTTGACCACCACGTTCGTCCAGTCCGGCGAGGCTCCGGCTGTAGGCGTCCGGCCCGCCGACCTGCTGGTTGAGCCCGGCCCGGCCGCTGAGCCGTCGGCTGCCGTATCCGTCCAGTCGCCGGAATCGCCGACCGATGCTGCAGCGGGCAAGTTGCGCGGTGGCCGTCCGCCCGGCGCCCCGCTCCAGGTGCTCGTGGAGATCGGCCGGGCTGCTGCCGCTGAGCAGGGCAAACTCACCCGGGCCGTCGTCCGGACGGCGGTTGAGGACAAAGGGCTGACGGTCGGCAGTAAGCGGCTGACCGAGGTGATGGCCATCCTCCGGGCCGAACTCGAACCCTCCGCCGAGCCCGATCTGCCCGGCGGCTGACCGGAACCGCTGCCGGGTGACCGGAACCCTTCCGGCCACCCGGCCCGCCGGTCACCGTCCCGTGTAACGCGTGATCGTCCACACCTGTGGATGAGGTGGCAGCCGTCCGAACTCCGTCTGATCTTCGCGTTGCCCCGCGCGCCCTCCCCACGCTTTCTGGAGAACCGTCCATGACGCACGACCCGCTCCACCCCGAGAACGCCCCCGACGAGCTGCCGCAGCTGACGAAGTCCCCTACGCTGATGGACCGTTGGCGCCGTGCGTTCGGACGGGGTGCCCCTGGCGGAGCCAGTAGTACCCCGAGTCCGACTCAGGGCCGGTCTTCGGGGGTCTCCGCCCCGGGGGTGGCGGAGACGGCCCAGCGCCAGGGGGCGCCAGGCCAGGACGTCAGGGCCGAGGGCGGCCCCGACGAGGACACACTCCACACCGTCCAGCGCGAGACCCTGCGCCCCGTACGCGCCACCGACACCGCTGAGGCTGTCGGCGGTGAGCCTGTCGTGAAGAGCGTCCAGCCCACGATCCGCCGCTTCACCGGCACCAAGCGCGTCGTCCGCGTCGGCCCCCTGCGCTTCACCGGCGACGAACACATCCAGCTCCAGGAGGCAGCCGCCGAGCACGGCTACAAGGGCGACTCCGGCTTCGCCGCCGACATCGTCCTCGCCTTCATCGCCGGCCGGTTCACCGCCAACCTGCCCCTGTCCGAGGACCGCCGCCGCACCCACATCTTCCGCGCCCAGGTCCTGCGCCAGCTCAACCGGATCGGCGTCAACGTCAACCAGATCGCCCGCGCCCTCAACAGCGACCACACCCCACCCGACATCCGCCAACGCCTGACCGAACTCCACGACCTGCTGGAGCTGATCGCCGAAGCCCTACGCCGACCTGTCGACCCGGAGACAGAGATGGAGGCGTCCGCGTGATCGCCGCCATCAAACCGGCCGGGTCCAACACCCGCGGCCTACTCGCCTACCTCTACGGCCCCGGCCGCCAAGACGAGCACCTCGACCCGCACATCGTCGCGGGGTTCGCCATGCTCGGCATGCCCGACCCCGGCCGCGACGAGAACGCCACCCTCACCGAACTCGCCCGCTACCTCAATGAGCCCGTGCGGCTGCGCAACGGCGAATTCGGCAAGAAGATCACCGACCATGTCTGGCACTGCCCCGTGCGTGCCGCCCCCGAGGACCGTTATCTCTCCGACGTCGAGTGGGGCGAGATCGCCGAGCGCATCGTCCGGGCCGCTGGCATCGCTCCGGCCGGTGACGACCTGGCCTGCCGTTGGATCGCCGTACGCCACGCCGAGGACCACATCCATATCCTCGCCACCACCGTCCGCGAAGACGGACGCCGCCCCAAACTCCACGACAGCGGCCTGCGCGTCGGCGACGCCTGCCGCGCGATCGAGAAGGACTACGGGCTGCGGCGCCTAAAGAAGGGGGATCGCACCGGCGCCCGCCGCCCCACCCAGGCCGAGATGCACAAGGCCGAACGCCTCGGCTGGGATCAGACCAGCCCCGCCTGGCTCCAGGACCGCATCCGCGCCGCCATCCCCCACGTGACAGGCGCCGAGGAATTCATCGCCTACCTCGAAGCCAGCGGCATCGAGGTCCAGGCCCGGCGCGGCCCGTCAGGAGACCTCCTCGGCTACGCCGCCGGCCGACCCGGCGACGTCAACGAGGCCGGCGAGCAGATCTACCACCCCGGAAGCAAGATCGCCCCCGACCTTTCTCTACCCAAGATCAAGTCCCGCCTCGAATCCAGCCGGCCCGAAGCACACCCCACCGCCCGCCGCAACCACCCCAGCACCCCGTGGCACCAAGCCACCGACGCCCTCGACGCCCTCCACACCGACCTCGCCGACGACACCCACGCCCAGGCCCACATCACCGCCCTCGGTGAACTACTCGAAGCCACCGCCCAGAAGGCACCCGCTCATCTGCGCGCCGAGCTCCAGGCCGCCTCCAAGGCATTCGCCCGAGCCCAGCGGTCCCAGGTACGGGCGGAAGACCGAGCCGCCCACGCTCTGCGCAGCGCGGCACGCGACATCGTGCACACCGCCAGCGGCCCTGACGGCAGCGCCTTGGCCGCCTTGGTCGCAGCCCTCGTCTGGGCCGCCATCGTCGCCGGGCGTTGGCACGAAGCGAAGCACCACGCCCACCAAGCTGACGCCGCCCGCCAGGCCGTGCAGCACCTCCAGACGGCCGCCGATCGCGCCCTCGCCCCGACGCTCGCCGAACTCATAGCCCGGCCACCCAGGGATCAAGCCCGCCGCGTTCTGGCGAGCGACGTACGAGCAGCCGTCCCCGACCACGCCGAGCGAATCCTCACCGACGCGTCCTGGCCGGCGCTCGCCACTGTCCTCGCCGATGCCGAAGCCCGTGGCCTCCAACCCCACCAGCTTCTCAAGGAGGCTGCCGCCCAGCGCGAGTTGACGACAGCCCGCCAACCGGCCCGCGTGCTGATCACCCGTATCCAGCACACCGGCCGGAACCCGGCCCCCAACCGCCGCGCCGAAGCCGCCCGCCGACGCTCGACCATCGCAGGCACGACGTCTGCTCAGGAGAGCCGCCGGACCCAGCCCTCGCGGGTGGTGGCGACACCCACTGAACAGCAGCACCGACAGCGACGGTAGGCACAAACCCTCCATGTGCCCGGCTGGCACGACCAACAGGCTGATGCTCTCGCCTTCGCGGTGGCGGGAGCATCAGCGCTTCCCGAGGCTTGCCTGCGCGCTACGCGGCTCCGGCTTCACATGAAATGCCCGAGGCATCAGCCCGTGCGATGGGCAACAGCGCTGCCCAGGCCAGGACCTCGACCAGGTGCTCGGCCAGCAAGCCGACGTGGGGATCAGGCTGAACTAGGGCAGTCGCCTGGCCGCGGGCGGTGCGCTCCCGCGCCCACTCATGGTCGAGACTGGTGAAGTCGTCGTCGATCCAGATGACGGGTGCGTCGCAGAGCCAGGGGTCGACGTGGTCGCGCTTCCACAGGTAGCCATTGGGGTGGCTGGTCGTGATCTGCGGATGCGGGAGGTCGACGTGCGGCAGGGGTGGGAGGCTGAGAAGTGGGCCGATGAGCGTGCTGGCGTCTTGCCGCCAGCTGGTGCACCAGACGGGGGTGACCAGGCCGGTCCGGATCACGTGCATGAGCAAGGGGCCGTGCGCAGGGTTGAGCCAGATGGCGACCGGGTCGTCAGCGGACCGGCCAGTGGGAACCACGTCGTGGCGGGTGTGGGTCGCCGGGCCAGCCCCTTCTGCGTCCGGGAAGGGTATGAGGATGCCGTCGATGTCGAGGAGCAGGTAGGGCGGTCGCATCGGTTTCTCCCAGAGAGCCGGGGCGGAAATCAGAGCTTGCGCGCGGTGATCAGCAGGGTGGTGGGCCAAATTCCGTGACGGGCGTCGTGGAACTCCTGCGCTGAGGTGAGCCACAGGCCGGAGCGGTCGAGGTGTTTCTCCCAGCGGTTGGCGTCGAAGTCCCAGCGGGCGATGGGTAGTCGGGTGCGGTCGGGGAGGGTGACGAAGTCGCGGCGGGGACGGTCGTTGGTGGTTGGGTGTAGGCCACCGCGCTGAGGGTGAGGGACCGAGAAAGCAAGGGGGCGCCCGGGTTTGAGGTGCTGGGCGATGGCCGGGAGCAGAAGTTCGGGGGCTACGAGGCCGACGGCGCCGAAGACGGAGTAGATGGCGTCGAATTGCTCGTCGGAGGCTTGTAGGTAGTGCAGGGCATGGCCAGCGACGAAGGTCAGGTTGTTCAGTCGCCCGTAGTGCGAGCGGGCTCGGCGGACCTGGAGGCCGACGAGGTCAACGCCCGTGACCTTGGCGCCGTAGCGGGTGGCGAGGTGGGCGGCGTTGTGGCCGGGGCCGCAGCCGAGTTCCAGCAGTCGCTTGCGGCGCAGGTCCGGGCCGAGGATCTCGGCTCCGGGTCCGGTGCCAGGCCGCGTGGTCCACTCCATCCGCGCGGGGACCGAGAGTGGCTCGGCAGGGTTTGCCGTGGTGCGTTGTAGGGCGTGGACGTACCAGGGGGAAGCGTGGGCGAGCACCTAGACCTCCAGGAGGTGGAGGACGTCGGTGAGGTGACGGCGTACGGCCTTGATGTAGGCGGGGTCAGTGGCCGGGTCGTTGATCCAGCGGATCGACTGCTCCATGAACCACTCAACGGCCCACATGCGATGCCAGCCCAGGGCCCAGTTCTCGGCGGTGAGCCCGCCGCGCCGGGTGAGGGCGTCGGGGGTGCCGCCGACGGTAACGTACTGCTCCAGGAAGACACGGAGGCGTACGGGGTCCGGGGTGTCGAGGGTGCCGTGCCAGCTGGCGAGGTCGAGCAGGCCGGGGCCGGTGAAGGCGCGGGCGAAGTCCAGCAGCCGCCAGCCGTGGCTGCTGATGTGGAGGCTGGTGGGGTGGAACTCGGAGTGCACCCAGCCGAACGGAGCCACCGTGGCACCGGCCGAGCGGGTCTCGGCGGCCTGGGCGATTCGATCGAGCGCGTCCTCGATGTCGTCCGCCTCCTGCCACCGCTCGGCCTTGCGGAGCCGGGCGAGGTGCTCCAGGGCCCTGTCCGGCAGCGTGCGGAGCCGGGCCTGGTCGAGCACGGGCAGGGCGGGAGCTGTGCGGGTGCCGTGCAGGACCACGGCCGCGGCGGTGCCGTCGAGGTCGTCGGCGTCGCGGACGGCGGGGGCGAGGTCCTCCATGAGCATGCCGAGCCAGCCGTCCAGGACGGCGGAGGCGTGGAGCTGCGGGACGGGAACGCCGAGCGTGCGCGCCAGACGGAGAGCTTGATCCTCCCTGTCGAAGGGCCGCTTCGCGTACTTGAAGATCGCGTTGGTGGCGTCGGGGAAGGTCAGGCGCTCGACACCGGACATTGACCACACGCGCACCTCCTCGCGCACGGTGGTGGTGCGGCCGGCCATGGTGAGCAGGTTGTCGAGGAGTTCGGCGCTGGGGTTCGCGGTCACGTGGGGGCTCCAAGGAGGTTGGGGGCGTCCGGGGCGGGCGAGCCGTGTCGGCCCGCCCCGGAGCCTGGTGTGCGGTGTTACGCGGCTGGGCTCACGCGGTGGGCGTAGACCTGCTCGATCCATCCGGCCTTGAAGGCCGCGAGGTCGTCGCGGAAGGCGGCCATCGAGGCACCGTAGGGCGCCACGACACCGCCGGTCTGGTCCGGCACGGACTGGCAGCCGTGTACGAGCCTGCCGCCGAGGGCGGCGTGAGCCTTGATGGACTCGATCCGGCGGTGCTCGTTGAACCAGCCACCGTGGTAGACCTCGTCCAGCATCCCGCCCATCTCGTCGTCCAGGTCGAAGACGACGGAGGTGGCGGCCGGGAAGAACCAGCACGGGCCGACGTTGGAGATGTGCCCGTCCAGCTCGACCTTGTTCAGTGCCATCAGCGTGGCCGCCTCGCGCAGCATCCGCAGATGCTCGGCAGTGATCTGCGGCAGGCCGAGGCCGGCGAGGTGCTCGTCGCGGAACAGGTACGCGTACACCGCGTGGGCGGTGGACAGTACGCGGGCGGCATCCGAGGTGGACTCGGCGTGGGCCTTGATGAAGTCCAGCGCGAGCTGCTCGACCGCGCTCTCGGTCGTCTCGTCCACGTCCAGGAGCTGGGACTTGACCAGCTCCCAGTCGGCGACGAGCCAGGAGCTGGACTCGAAGCGGAAGAAGTACTCGGCCGGGTCGATGGTGATGCGCCGGCCGTCGACCTGGATGCCGGGCAGGCGGCTCCAGCGCTCGTCGAACGCCTCAGGCAGTACGACCGTGATGGCCGCAGTGTCGATGGTGGTCACCGTGTCTCCGTCTCTGATCGGCCGGGTTCGGGCACAGGAATGCCCGAACCCGGTGTAGGCGTACGGAACTTCGGGGGCCGCCCGGCCGAAGGGGGGAGCCTGGTCACGGTGTCGGACCGGGGTCGGGCGGCTGATGATTAGTGAACCCTCCGTCACGCACAGTGGGTACGGTGAGAGGCAGTTGAAGCGGTATACGCGGTTTACAGCTCCTGAGCGGAGGCGATCGTGGCAGCAGCGCCGAGAGGTCCCAACTCCCGCCTGCGTGACGTCATCGAGGCGATCGGCTGCACCTACGAGGCTCTGGCGAAGGACATCCGGCGTATCGCGGCCGAGAACGGCGAGACTCTCCAGACCAACAAGTCGGCCGTCTCGCACTGGGCAAACGGCACACGCCAGCCGACCGGGCGGACCGGCCAGTACCTCTCTGAGGCGCTGTCCCGCCGAGCGGGCCGCACCATCACCTCGGTCGAGATCGGCCTGCGAGCACCCGAAACTGCGGTGTCGGAAGAGCCCGATCCTGTTCTGGCCGCCACCGATCTGGGCCGTGCCGACGTCGAACGCCGCCGTTTCCTTGCCGTGGCTGCTTTCACCACGGCCGGCGTGGCTATGCCGCTCTTCTACGACCATGAGGCCACCGCCCGCATGCTGCGGGCCCGCACCGGCAGCTCGCTGGTCGGGATCGAGGACGTGGAGGTCGTACGGCAGATCACCGCAGCCTTCAGCGCGGCTGACGAACGCCTCGGCGGCGGCCACGGCCTGACCACCGTCACCGCTTACCTCGCCGACACCGCCGCCCCCATGCTCCGCGGACGCTTCCCGAACGAAGCCTTACGGCAAGCGGCCTTCGGTGCCGTCGCCGAACTCGCATACCTCGCTGGGTGGAAGCACCACGACCTCGGCCAAGAAGGCGCCGCCCAGCGCTACTACCAAATCGGCTACCAACTCGCCTGCGAAGCCGACCCGCGCGGTCACGCCGCCTGGATGATGCGCGCCCTCGCCCATCAGGCACTGAGTCTCAAGCAGCCCCACCACTGCGTCGACCTCGTCGAAGGAGCCCTCACCCGCGGTCTGGGCCAAGTCGACGGCCAGACCGAGGCGCTGCTGCACATCACCCACGCCCGCGCCTATGCCGCCGTGGGCGAGAGGCCCGCGGCGGCCCGCGCTTTGCTCGCTGCTGAAGACGCCCTCCTACGTGACGACGGCCTTCAGCCCAGCTACTCACGCGTCAGCGGACCGGCCGCCGGCACTGTCGCCAGCCACACCGCCCGCACCCTGACCGACCTCGCCGACCATGTCGGCACCGAGCAACAGCACCGCAATGCCCTGGTGCGCTGGGACCCCGAGAAGTACAAGCGCGTCCACGCCCTCACCTACGCCGACCTCGGCGACAGCCTCGCCGCCCAGGCCCGAGCCGACGAGGCCGTCGCCGCCTGGTCCCAGGCCCTGACACTCATGGAGGGCATGACCTCCGACCGCACCCGAAAGGCCATCACCTCGCTCCGCTCCACCCTCTCCATCTACCAGCGCCGCAAAGTGCCCGGTGCCGCCGAACTTGCCCGCCGCGCGCGTGAAGCGCTGGCCTAAGCTGCCACCAACCGGCCGACGAAGGGACACAAGCCGTGGCTCAGCGGACAACCGACGACCAGCCCAAAGCCCTCCCG
>NZ_VJZE01000359.1 GCF_009377205.1 Streptomyces phyllanthi | reverse complement strand
GGCCCCGGCCGGGAGGTAGCGGGAGGCGACCTCCACCGCGACCTGCTCGGGCAGGCTCTGCGGCAGCAGGCTGCGCTGCAGCGTGACGGCCGTGGCGCGTTCGCGGGTGTAGCGCAGGGCGTTGTCGATGGAGACCGCCGCCCGGGCCGCCAGTTCCTCGGCCAGCATCAGGTCGTCCCGCTGGAACGGCTCGGGGTGCCGGTGCCGGGCGAAGACGGCGACGCCCAGGGTGGTGCCGCGCGCCGACAGGGGCACGGCCATCATCGAGTGGAAGCCGAACTCGCGGATGCGGGAGGTCCTGAGCGGGTCCTCGGCCACCCACTCGGTGACCGCGGGCTCGGTGACCTGGTACAGAACGGCCTGCCCCGACCGCAGGCTCTCCGCGGGCGGGGAGCCCACCGGGTACGTGTCCACCCCGCCGGGCTCGACGACCGCCTCGGGGACCCCCGGATTCACGGACTGGTGGGCGATGCGCCGCAGGACGAGGGAGCGGCCCGCCCCCGGGAGGCGCCCGTTCTCCCCCACCGCCCCGGCCGCGTCCGGGGTGCCCCCGTCGCCGAGGGACGCCAGGAGGTCCACGCTGATGAAGTCGGCGAGGTCGGGGACCGCCACGTCCGCGAGTTCCTGTGCCGTCCGCGTCACGTCGAGCGTGGTGCCGATGCGCTTGCCCGCCTCGGCGATCAGCTGGAGGCGCTTGCGGGCCCAGTAGTGGTCCGTCATGTCGTGCCCGGTGGAGGCCACGCCCAGGACACGGCCGTCCGGGCCCTGAAGCCGGTAGAGGTCGACCGACCAGGCGTGGTCACGGCTCTCGCCGGGGGCGCGCGCGTGGTTCTCCATGTACTGCGGCTCGCCGGTCTCCAGGGCCCGCAGCATCCGCCGCTCGATCTCCTCGGCCACGGGCGCGTCGAGCACGTCCGTCATCCGCAGCCCGCGCAGGTCGTCGTTGCTCAGGCCCAGGGCGCCCTGACCGGACCGGTTGGACCCGCGGAAGCGCAGGTCGGTGTCGTACACCGAGGTCGCGCAGCACGGGGAGTCGAGGAGACCCAGCCGTACGAGCAGTTCGTCGTCAGGGCGGGGCCGCGAGCCGGTCACGGTGGTGACCAGGAGCCAGTCGCCGGCCGTGTCGTCCGCCCCGCCGTCCGTCCTGCCGTCGGCCCCGGCCCCGTCGCCCGTGCCGCCGTCCGCCCCGTCGCCCGGTGTCCTGTGGTGGGCCAGGACCCTGGCCTCCAGGCGGCGGCCGTCGCGGTGCCGGAGAGCGAGTGTGCCGTGCCACCTCGGCAGCTCCGCGAGGGGCGGGAGGTCGCTCGCCGCGGGCTCCTCCGCGAGCAGGGAGACCGCGGGCCGGCCGAGGATCTGCGCGGGCGCGTACCCGAGCAGCCGCTCGGCGCCCTCGCTCCACCCGGTCACGGTGCCGTGTGCGTCGACGGTGGCGCGCGCGGTCAGCGCCCCACCGGGGGCGTACGGGCCGGTACCCACTGCCTGACCGCCGATGACGGGCCGCTCCATGGCCGCTCATCTCGCTCTCGCTGGGCTGTCCACCTCGCCGGGGCTCTCACCGCTCGGAGTACGTGCCGCCCCGGTGCTCAAGGCCCCACATGGTCGGTATCTCCAGTTTTTTGGCTTTTCACCTTATTCCGGCCCAAAACCTGAACGCGTCGACGACCCGGCCCGGCGCGGCACACACGAGCGCTCACGGCCCCCACCAGGTCGTGCGGAACTGCTGACGCGTCCCCGGGGGAAGGCTATATTGCTGGTCATTCATGGTCAGAAGCCGAACTTGGGGGGCGAGTTGGCGGACGAGATCATCGAAGTGACGATCCGGACGGACGGCCGGGTCGAGATGCACCTCCAGGGTGTGGAGGGCATGGCGTGCCTGGCCGACACCCAGGACCTGGTCGCCCGGCTGGGCGGCGAGGTGGAGGCGCAGGAGCTCACCGCCGAGGCGTACGTCGAAACCGGCGAGGAGCACCACGACCGGCTATGGCAGTAGTGGGCGGCCCGGCCGCCGCCGGTCCCCGGTGGCGGCTCCATTCGACACTCGCCCGCAGTGAGGCGAACGGCCCGGGCGTCCGTTTCGTGGTGTGGAGCCAGGGATGCGGCCTGGCCTGCGCCGGCTGCTTCAACCCGGACACCCATGCCCCCGAGGGGGCCGACGTACGGCGGGTCGCGGACGTGGTCGGCGAGGTGCTCGCCACCGACGGCATCGAGGGCGTGACCCTGACGGGCGGAGAGCCCCTGGAGCAGCCGGAGGCGACCGGGGCGTTCTGCGCCGCGATCCGGCGCCGTACGGACCTCGGCATCATCGTCCTGACGGGGTTCACCCGCGCCGAGGTGGAGGGCGACGCGCGCCGTGCGGCTGCGGTCGCCGACGCGGACCTGGTGATCGCCGGGCGGTACAACGAGCGGCTGCGGCTGGGATCCGGGCTGCGCGGCTCGTCCAACAAGGAGTACTGGGCGCTGACCGGCCGGTACACGGCCGCCGACCTCGCCGGCGTACCCGAGGCGGAGTTCGTGATCGGTGCGGACGGCTCGGTCACCCTGACAGGCATGCACAGGTGGGAGGGCGGTCCGCGGTGACCATCGAGAACGACATCGGCCTGTATCTGCGGGCCCGTGTCCCGCTCCTGGTGCTGGTCACGGTGGAGGAGCAGCGCGCGCTCACGGTGCTGGACGCGGCGCGTGCGGCGCGGGACTCCTCCGCGGACCTCGTGAGCTGGGACATCGCCGACGGTTTCCGGTCGGCGGCCGGGCGGAGCATGCCCCAGGCGCCGACCCCCGAGAAGGCGCTGGAGAAGATCGGCGAGATGGTGAGGGCCGCGCCCAAGAAGCGCGACCTGTACGTGCTGAAGGACTTCCACGAGTTCTGGTCCAAGAGCCCGGTCGTACGGCGCAAGGTGCGCAACCTGGCGCACGAGCTGGTGTACACCGGGTCCTCGCTGGTGGTCACCACGCCCGTACGCGATGTGCCCCGGGAACTCAGCGACGACGCCGTGGTCCTGGACCTGCCGCTGCCGGACGCCGAGGCCCTGCGTGCCGAGTTGGACCGCATGATCACCTCGACCGGCGGCGGCATCCGCTCCGAGCTGACCGTCCACGGCATGGCCCGGCTCGCCCAGGCGGCGCTGGGGCTCACCTCCACCCAGGCGCGGCGGGCCTTCGCCAAGGCGATCGTGCGCGACCAGGTCCTCGACGACCGGGACATCGGCGCCGTACTGGCCGAGAAGAAGGCGGTCATCGCCGCCTCGCGGGCCCTGGAGTTCACCGCGCCGGAGGAGACCCCCGACGACATCGGCGGTCTTGAGGCGCTGAAGCGCTGGCTCACCCTGCGCGAGCGCGCCTTCGGCGACGAGGCGGCGGCGTACGGGCTGCCCGCGCCGAAGGGACTCGCGCTCATCGGCATCCCGGGGACCGGGAAGAGCCTGACCGCCAAGATGATCGGGGGCATGTGGCAGCTGCCGCTGCTGCGCCTGGACGTCGGCGCGGTCTTCGGATCGCTGGTCGGCGAGTCCGAGGAACGGATCCGCCAGGCGCTGACGCTGGCCGAGACCGTGGCGCCCTGTGTGCTGTGGGTCGACGAACTGGAGAAGTCGTTCGCCGTCGGCGGGGGCGGCGACTCGGGGACGTCGCAGCGCGTACTGGGCACGCTCCTCACCTGGATGCAGGAGAAGACCAAGCCGGTCTTCGTCGTCGCCACCGCCAACGACGTGGCCGCGCTCCCTCCGGAGATGCTGCGCCGCGGCCGCTTCGACGAGGTCTTCTTCCTGGACCTGCCGACCGAGACCGAGCGCCGCGAGATCCTCCACGTCCATCTGCGCAAGCGGCGCCGTGACCCCGGCCGCTTCGACACGGCACAGCTGGCGCGGCTCTCCGACGGCTGTGTGGGCGCCGAGCTGGAGCAGGCCGTCGTGGACGCCATGTACCGGGCGTTCGCCGAGGACCGGGACATCACCACCGGGGACCTCGCCGAGGCGATCGGGCGGCTGGTCCCGCTCAGCCGCTCCCAGCGGGAGTCCATCGAGAACCTGCGGGCTTGGCTGCGCGACGGGCGGGCGCAGTCCGCCTCCTTCGCCGAGGCCGAACGGGCGGCCGAGGCACAGGTGCGGCTGGAACTGGCGTAACCAGAAAAACGAGTAAGCGGCTAAACGGGTGGACGGGTAAAACGGAGGACAGGCAGGTCCGCAGGGGGGAGCAGACCGGTGGTGAGTGAACGGCGGGCCCGGCGCTGGCTGCGGGTGTCCGCACGGGGGAACGCCACGTCGTGGTGGGGCTTCCGGGCGCGCGGAGCCTGGCGGCGGCTCTCCGGCGCCGTACTGCTGGAGGGTGATCCGCAGGCGGTGGCCCTGCTGTCGGGAACCGCGCGGGACGGCGGTCACCCACGGCGGAAGGACGCCGGCGAGGTGATCGCCGAGCGCTGGCACGCCACCGGAGACCCGGAACTGCGCCAGGTCGTCCTGGACACCGGGGCGCTGGCCCCGGAGGGCCTCGCCCGGCCCGCCCGCGTGCCGCACCAGCCGAGGGTGGCGGACGTGAACCGGGAGCGCGGGCTCGCCGCGGGCGCCGTACGTCCGGCGCGGGACGCCGACACGGCCCGGGGGGAGCACACCCACGGCGAGCCGCCCATCCCGCGCCCCCGCGTGGCCGAACGGCCCTTGGGGGAGGGGCGCCCGGTCGTGCAGCGGGCCTCCGTCCGCGGACAGATCCTCGACGCCCTGCGCGCCGCACTGGTGGCAGGCGAGCTCACCCCGGGCGAGGTCTACTCGGGGCCCGCGCTGGGCGAGCGCTTCGGCGTGTCCGCGACGCCCGTACGGGAGGCCATGCAGCAACTCGCCCTGGAGGGCGCCGTCGAGGTCGTACCCAACCGCGGCTTCCGCGTCGTCGAGCGCGGCGCCCGCGAGCTGGCCGAACTCGCCGAGATCCGGGCGCTGATCGAGATCCCCGTGGTGCTGCGCCTGGCCCGCACCCTGCCCGCCGCACGCTGGACCGAGCTGAGGCCCCTCGCGGAGGAGACGGCCCGGGCGGCGGCGTCCGGCTGCCGGGCGACGTACGCCGAGGCCGACCGCGCCTTCCACCGCGCGGTGCTGGGCCTCGCCGGCAACGAGCAGCTGGTGCGTATCGCGGAGGATCTGCACCGGCGTGCGCAGTGGCCGCTGGGCGGCGAACCGGTGGGGCGCGGCCGTACCGGGCTGATGGCCGACGCGGCCGTGCACCTGGCGCTGCTGGACGCGCTGGCGGCGCAGGACCTGAACGCCGTACAGGCGCTGTTGCAGAAGCACTTCGCCGGAGGGTGAGCGCTCTGCGGGGAGCGCCGCGGGGCTTTCGGCCGATGCCCGGCCGGGGGGCGTCCTCGGCCGACCGCGGAGTTCCCCGCGCCCCAGAAAGGGGCGCGGGTGCCCCTCAGGCCGTCGCGGCCGGTGGGGCCAACTGCTCCTCCAGCCAGGTCGGCACCCCTCCGAGCAGCCGGAACAGACGTCCCGCCTCCGCCCTCAGCCGGGACGCCTCAGGCTCCGTCTCCGCGTCCGCGAGGGACGCCAGGGCCGGGGCCGTGCCGACCAGGTAGCCCAGCTCCTCGCGGATGCGCAGGGACTCCGCGAAGCCGTGCCGGGCCTCGGCCGACTCGCCCTCGCGCAGGGCGAGTCCGGCGAGGTGGCGCCAGGTGAAGGAGAGCAGCAGCAGATCGCCGTGGGCGGTGGCGCCCGCGTGGGCGCGGCGGTACGCGGCGCGGGCGGCCTGGGGGGAGTGGGCCAGGTTCTCCGCGATCAGACCCCGGCGGAAGTCCAGCAGGGCCCGGCCCGCAGCGCCCGGCGCGATCAGGGCCGCCGCCCGGCCGAGCGCCGCCCGTGCCTCGTCGGCCCGGTCCCGGACGTGCAACAGCGTGGCCGCGTACGCCAGCTGGCCGCGCTCACAGGCCGCGGCGCCCCGCTCGTCATCGGTCCGGGCCTGTGCCTCGGCCGTGCGCAGAGCGTCCTCGGCCTCCTCCCAGCCCCGCTCGGTGTACAGGCAGCGCTCCACGAGGAGCGAGGCCCGCTGGAGCGAGGCCGACGGTGTGACCGGCTGGAGCAGTGCCGCCGCGTCGGCCCAGCAGGCGCGCGAGCGCAGCCGCCATACCGCGGTCTGGAGTGGATCGTCACCTGCGGTCGTTCCGGTACCAGACATGGCGGGATGCGCCACGTTGCCCTCCCCGAGCGCGCCTTCGAGCTGTTGAGTGGTGGCGGCATCTCAGCACGGATCACAGCGTCTGGCCAAGAGGGTGTGTGAAAGTTTTCACTTGCGCTAAACTCGCGCAGCCCGTCAGTGAGCCCTCGGGGCCTTGTCACCGGTCCCGCGCCGTCAGGCCGGATACGACCTCGATGCCGCAGCCGGCGGCGCCGAGGACCACCCCACGGTTCCGTGACCTCAACTCATGCGCAGCGCCAGGAAGAAGTCCAGTTTGTCCTCCAGGCGGGACAGATCGCGGCCCGTCAGCTGCTCGATCCGGCCCACCCGGTACCGCAGTGTGTTGACGTGCAGGTGGAGCCGCGTGGCGCAGCGCGTCCAGGAGCCGTCGCAGTCGAGGAACGCCTCCAGGGTGGGGATCAGCTCGGCGCGGTGGCGGCGGTCGTAGTCGCGCAGCGGGTCCAGCAGACGGGCCGTGAAAGCGCGGCGTACGTCGTCCGGGACGAAGGGGAGCAGGAGCACGTGCGAGGCCAGCTCCTGGTGGCCGGCCGCGCAGACCCGGCCGGGGCGCGCGGCCGCCACTCTGCGCGCGTGCCGTGCCTCCTCCAGTGCCCCGCGCAGTCCCTCGGCCGAGTGCACCGCGGCACTGACGCCCAGTGTGAGCCGCCCGTCGTCGCCGAGGCCCGCCGTCAGCGGGTCGCGTACGGACTCCAGGAGGGCGTCGGCGAGTATCCCGGACTCGGAGCCGTCGTGCTCGGAGGAGACCGCGGGGAGCGGAACGAGGGCGATCGCCTCGTCCCCCGTGTGGGCCACGGCGATACGGTCGGCGTGCTCGGGCCCGGCCGGGTGGGGGTACACCGCGCTCGACGAACTCGGGTGAGGGGCGACGAGCACCTCCTCCAGCAGCGCCTGCGTGATCGGGCCGCACTCGATCCTTCCGGCGCGCCGCCCGCCGCCACCGTCGGCCGAGGGTCCCTCGGGCCCGTTCCCGCCCTCGTCCCACTCCACGCGGCCCACGACCACCTGCCAGTGTGGCGCCGCGCCCAGGCCGGGCAGCAGCACGGGGGCCGCCACCCGCAGCCGGGCCGCGATCTCGGCGGGGGCGGCGCCCGCCTGCACCAGCTCCAGCACCTCCTGGGCGAGCCGCCGCCGTACCGTACGGGCCGCGTCCCGCCGGTCCCGCTCGACCGCGATCAGCTGGGTGACCCCCTGCAGCAGGTCGAGCCGCTCCTCGGCCCAGTCCCCGGCGTCCGCCGCGACGGCGAGCAGCCACTCGGAGAGCACCGTCTCGCGCACGTCCCGGGCGGCGCCCGTGCCCCGGCCCTCTCCTGCCGCCGACGGGCGGTGTCCCCAGCTGCGGACCGGGAAGAGCGAGTACGTCGTCGTGCCCACGGTCACCCGGTGCGGTCCGCGCCGGCCGGCCCGGGTGGCCGCCAGGTGCTCGGCGGCCAGCCGGGCGCACACGTCGGAGGACAGCGCCTGGCCGCCGGCCTTCGGGCTCGCGATGAGCCGCCCGGTGGGCGAGAGCACCCAGGCCCGCAGGTCCAGGTCGGTGCCCAGCAGGTCCAGGACCACGTCCGGGCCGCCGCCCGCGGGTCCCGAGGTCATCATCCGGCGGTGCCGGTCCACCACGGCCGCCAGGTCCCCGGCCCGCTCGCCCGACACCCGACGTACGACGTGCTCGGTGATCGTCGCGAAGGCCACCGACTCGTTGACGGCGAACAGCGGCAGCCGGTGCCGGGCGCACGCCACGACCAGGTCCTCCGGTACGTCCCCCAGCTCGGCCTCACCGGCGGCGAGCGCGGCGACCCCGGCGCCCACCAGGATCCGCACGAAGGGCTCGGAGTCCGAGGCGTCACGGCGCCAGGCGAGGCCCGTGAGCACCAGCTCACCGCCCGCGAGATAGCGGCTGGGGTCCCGCAGGTCCGTGGTCATCACGCCGCGCAGGGTGCGGTCCAGCTCGTTCTCGCCACCGAGCAGCCGCAGACCCAGCGCGTCGGTGTCCAGCAGTGCCCGCAGCCGCATCTCTCTTCGCCCGCCGTTCTCGTCGTGTCTTCCGTGTGGTGTGTCCCGGAACCCGTGTTCGGTCAGGGTGAGGCCCGGCATGGGGGTGTCCCTTGTTCCCCGGGCGCCCCCGCGTGACCCGAGGAACGGTGGTTTCCGGCCGTCGGGCCGGCACCCCGTGCTCGTGGATGTGCTCACTGTTTCCGGGGGGAAACGGAGAGGTTACCCAGGGCCTCGGTTCATATGAATCTACAAGACGATCGCCCTGGCCAGCCAACTCCTTCATGTTTTCCGTGACTGACCTGGGCGGAGTGCGGCGCTGTCTACTGATCTCGTCCCTCGTGGACAGCTCCTCCACGAGCCGGGCCGCCCGCGTCCGTCTGGCTCGAACCGACGTCCCCGAGCCCGCAGAGAGAGCCGGTCATGGACTTCCTACGCCCCGCCAGCTGGGAGGAGGCGCTCGCCGCGAAGGCCGAGCACCCCACCGCCGTGCCCATCGCGGGCGGTACCGACGTGATGGTCGAGATCAACTTCGACCACCGCCGCCCCGAGTACCTCCTCGACCTGAACCGCGTCGGCGACCTCTACGAGTGGGAGGTCGGCGAGGACAGCGTGCGGCTCGGCGCCTCGGTGCCGTACACGAGGATCATCGAGAACCTGCGCGCCGAGTTGCCGGGGCTCGCCCTCGCCTCCCACACGGTCGCCTCCCCGCAGATCCGCAACCGAGGCGGAGTGGGCGGCAACCTCGGGACCGCCTCCCCGGCCGGCGACGCCCACCCGGCCCTCCTCGCGGCGGGCGCCGAGGTCGAGGCGGAGTCCGTACGGGGCTCCCGGCGCATCCCGATCGACGAGTTCTACACCGGCGTGAAGCGCAACGCGCTCGCCCCCGACGAGCTGATCCGCGCCGTCCACATCAAGAAGGCGGACGGCCCGCAGCAGTACTCGAAGGTCGGCACGCGGAACGCGATGGTGATCGCCGTCTGCGCCTTCGGCCTCGCGCTGCACCCTCAGACCCGTACGGTCCGTACGGGCATCGGCTCGGCCGCCCCGACCCCGGTCCGCGCGAAGGTCGCGGAGGAGTTCCTGGACGCGGCGCTGGAGGAGGGCGGCTTCTGGGACAGCGGCAGGATCATCACCCCGTCCGTCGCCAGGCGGTTCGCCGACCTGTGCGCCGCCGCCTGCAACCCGATCGACGACGTCCGGGGCACCGCGAGCTACCGCCGCCACGCGGTCGGTGTCATGGCCCGCCGGACGCTGATGTGGACCTGGGAGTCGTACCGCGGCACCCGCGTCTCGGAGGGAGCCGCGTAATGCGCGTCAACTTCACGGTCAACGGCAGTCCGCAGGAGGCCGACGACGTGTGGGAGGGCGAGTCCCTGCTGTACGTGCTGAGGGAGCGGCTGGGGCTGCCGGGATCGAAGAACGCCTGTGAGCAGGGCGAGTGCGGGTCGTGCACCGTGCGGCTCGACGGGGTGCCGGTGTGCTCCTGCCTGGTCGCGGCCGGGCAGGTCGAGGGGCGCGAGGTCGTCACGGTGGAGGGGCTGGCCGAGTACGCGAAGCGGCGGGC
>NZ_VJZE01000358.1 GCF_009377205.1 Streptomyces phyllanthi | reverse complement strand
TCGAAGCGGCGCTGGCGGCGCATCCGGATGTGCGGTCGGCGGTGGTGGCGGTGGCCGGTGGCACGGGTCGGCTGGTCGCGTATGCGGTGCCCGCCGATCACGACGGCGGCCTCCCCCCGGCCGGAGAGCTGCGTGACCATCTGCGGCGCCGGTTGCCGGAGTTCATGGTTCCGGTCTCTTTCACCGAGCTGGCCGCTCTGCCGCTGACACCCAACGGCAAGGTCGATCGCGCCGCATTGCCCGATCCGGACGTGGTGCGTCCGACGGCGGAATTCGTGGCTCCGCGCAATGAGGTGGAACGGGTTCTGGCGGAGGCGTTCGCCCGGGCGCTGGGTGTGGACCGGGTGGGGATCGATGAGAACTTCTTCGAGTTGGGCGGGGACTCCATCATCGGGATCCAGGTGGTGGCGCGGGCGCGGTCGCTGGGCGTCGGGGTGTCGGTGGCGCAGCTCTTCGATTTCCAGACCGTGGGGTCGCTGGCCGGGGTGGCTGAGGCCGGTGTGGGTGCGGTCGGAGACCAGGGCGTCGTGGCGGGGGACGTTGTGTTGTCCCCGGTGCAGCGGTGGTTCTTCGGTTTGGGGTCGCCGACGCCATGGCATTTCAACCAGTCGGTCCTGCTGGAGGCCGCTGGTCGGGTGGATGCCGAGGTCTTGCGGGACGCGATGGCCGCGCTGCTGGCGCATCACGACGGGCTGCGGTCGCGGTTCGAACTCGTGGACGGAGAATGGCGCGGCCGCGTCGCCGACATCGCGAGTGACGTGGCGGATGTGGTGTGGGAAACGGGGCCGTGTCCGTCCGGAACGAATGAAGAGGAATGGCTGACGGAGGTCGCGGACAGGGCGCAGGAATCGCTGGATCTGTCGGCCGGCCCGTTGGTTCGGGCGGTGCTCTTCGACCGGGGCGAGCGGTCGTTGGTGCTGGTGGTGGCCCATCACCTGGTGGTGGACACGGTGTCGTGGCCGGTTCTGGTGGGTGATCTGGGGTCGGCCTACGGGCGGTTGTCGGCGGGGGAACCGGTGGAACTGCCGGCGAAGACCACGTCGTTCGCCGCGTGGACGTCGTATCTGGCCGAACTGGCGGGTTCGGATGCGATCACCGCCGAGGCGCCGTACTGGGAGCGGGTCGCCGACCGGATCCGGCCGGTGCCCCGCGACCGGTCGGGCGGCAACGCGGTGGTGGCCGGGCGTGAGGTGCGGGCGGCCTTGGACGGCGAGTCGACGTCGCTGTTGTTGTCCCGGGTGCCGTCGGTGTCGCGGTTGCGGGTGGACGAGGTGCTGCTGGCCGGGCTGGGCATGGTGCTGGGCGGCTGGCTCGGTGACGGCGGGTCGGCGGTCGTCGACGTGGAGAGCCACGGTCGTCACGAGGAAGGCCCGGGAATCGACTTGTCCCGGACGGTGGGCTGGTTCACCTGCCTGTATCCGGTGGTGCTGCCCGGTGGGACCGAGCCGGGCCGGGTGCTGGCGGACACCAAGGAGATGGTGCGGCGGGTGCCCCGTCATGGCCTGGGCTACGGGCTCTTGCGCCACCTGACGGGGTGGCGGCCGCCCGCGACCGCGGAGATCAGCTTCAACTACCTCGGCCAGGCCGCCCCCGGCAGGCCCAGCGGCGACAGGACCGAGCGCGCCGCCGGCGACGACGTACCACCGCTGCGGCCGATCGGACGGCTGGGCCGGGAGCAGTCGGACCAAGGCGACTCGCCCTACCTGATCGGCATCAGCGGCCAGGTCGTCGACGGCCGCCTGATCCTGGGCTGGAACTACAGCGGCGAGGTACACGACGAGGCGACGATCTCGGCGCTGGCCCACCGGTACGTCGAGGTGCTCGGCGATCTGATCGACCACTGCTGCCGCCCGGAGGGCGGCGGCTACACACCGTCGGACTTCCCGCTGGCCCGCCTCGACCAGTCCTCCCTGGACCACATCAAGGACCGGATCGGCCCGGCGATCGAGGACATCTACCCGCTCACCGGGTTGCAGCAGGGCATGCTGTTCCACTCCCGGCTGGCGCCCGGGATGGGAATGTACTGGGTACGGATGGGCCTTCCCCTCCAGGGCGACCTGGACCTGAAGGTCCTGCGCCAGGCATGGGAGCTGGTTTTCGCCCGGCACGAGGTGCTGCGTACCGGGGTGGTGTGGGAGCAGGTTCCGGTGCCGATGGCGGTGGTGTCGCGGTCGGTGCCGCTGCCCTGGCAGGTGATCGACCTGTCCGGCCTCGACGAGGACGCCCAGCGGCGGGCGATCGACGACTACCTCGCCGCCGACGAGACGACGGGCGCCGACTTCGCCGCACCGACGCTGGTGCGCGTCGCACTGGTGCGCCTGGGAGAACGCCGTCACCACCTGCTGTGGAGCTACCACCACCTCGTGCTGGACGGCTGGAGCGCCCCCGTCGTGCTCGGCGAGGTCCTCCAGGCCTACGGGGAGTCGATGGCGGGACGGCAGCCCGTGCTGCCCGACCGGCGCCCGTTCCGCGACTTCGTGGCCTGGCTGGCCGAGCAGGGCCAGGACGAGGCCGAGCGGTACTGGCGGGAGCAGCTCGCCGGGTTCACCGCACCCACCTCGCTGGGCATCGAGCACACGACAGGCCAGACAGGCCCAACAGGCCGGGACCTGGCCTGGGCCCCGCTGCCCGCGGACCTCTCCGCCCGGGTGGCGGAGTTCGCGCGACGGCACCGGCTGACGGTCAACACGGTCGTCCAGGGCGCCTGGGCGGTCCTGACCGCCCGCTACGCCGGTACCGACGACGTCGTGTTCGGTGTGTCCTCCTCCGGGCGCAGCGGTCAGCTCGACGGCATCGAGGCCATGGTCGGCCTGCTGATGAACACCACCCCGGCCCGTATCAAGATCGACCTCGGCCAGACCGTCCCGCAGTGGCTGGCCGGGATGCAGGTAGCTCAGGCACGCGGCCGCCGCTTCGAGCACACCCCGCTGACCGACATCCAGGCCTGCAGCGAGATCCCGGCCGGACAGTCCCTCTTCGAAGTCGTGTTCGTGTTCGAGAACTACCCTCTCCCCGGTGGCGGCGGCGGAGGCGGCGACCAGGACGGACCGGAAGCCGACGACCTGCGCTTCGGCGAGATCTCCCACGGCCACCAGCGGCTTAACTACCCCCTGGTCGTCATCGCGGGGACGTCACCGGACCTGCAGGTCGGCTTCAGCTACGACCTGTCCCGCTTCGCCCCCGCGACGATCGATCGGCTGGCGGGCCATCTGGCCGCGGTGCTGGCGGGGGTCGTCGCCGACGACGAGGGCACCGTCGGTGACCTGTCGGTCCTGTCGGCGGCGGAGCGCGCCGAGATGCTCGAGTGGGGGTCGGGTGCCGCGGGACCGGCGCCGGTACCCGGTGCGGGCGGAGTGCACGATCTGGTCGCCGAGCAGGTGAGGCGGTCCCCGGACGCCGTAGCGGTGGTGTGCGGGTCGCGTCGGATGACGTACGGGGGGCTGTGGGAGCGGGCCGGGCGGTTGGCCGGGTCGCTGCGTGCCGCGGGCGCGGGCCCGGAGTCGGTGGTGGGCCTGTGCCTGGAACGCGGAATCGACATGGTGGCGGCGGTCCTGGCGACCTGGCGCGCCGGAGCGGCGTTCGTGCCGCTGGATCCTGAGTATCCGTCCGAGCGGTTGGCGTTGATGCTGGCCGATTCGGGTGCGCGGGTGGTGGTGGGTCATCGGTCGGTGGCCGCGGGGCTGGTGGATTCCGCGGTGGACTCGGTGGTGTGGCTGGACGACCCGACCGCACGGATCGATCCGGACGCGCCTGAGCCGATGGCGGTGGATCCGGCTCAGCTGGCGTACGTGATCTACACGTCGGGGTCGACGGGGGTGCCGAAGGGTGTCCAGGTGGGCCATGGCGGGCTGGTGAATCTGGCGGCCGGGTTGTGGCCACTGCTGGGCGAGCAGCCCCGAGGGCTGCTGATGGCGCCCTTCAGCTTCGACGCGGCGGTGTGGGAGCTGGTGATGGTGCTGTCGGGCGGCGGCACCCTGGTCGTGGCGTCGTCCGAGGAACGGGCCGAACCCGGCCGGGTGGCACAGCTCGTCCGGTCGGCCGGGGTGGAGCTGGCGTTCATGGTGCCGTCGTTGCTGCGGGTGCTGGCGCCGGCCGATCTGGCCGGGTTGAAGACCCTGGTGACGGGCGCGGAACGGGTGGAAGCGGGACTGGCGTCGGCATGGCGGGCGGCCGGGCACCGGCTGCTGAACGCCTACGGACCGACCGAGGCCACCGTGGTGGCGAGCATCGGACCGGTCGACGGCAACGGCGAGGCACCGCCGATCGGGAAACCGGTCCCTGACGCCCGCCTCTACGTGGTGGACGGGTCGCTGAACCTGGTGCCGACGGGTGTGGCGGGCGAGTTGCTGGTGGGTGGTGCCGGTGTGGCGCGCGGGTATGCCGGGCGTGCGGGGTTGACGGCGGAGCGGTTCGTCGCCGACCCGTTCGCGGCGGACGGCTCACGGGCGTACCGGACCGGTGACCGGGTGCGGTGGCGCGCTGATGGACGGCTGGAGTTCGTGGGCCGGGTCGATGACCAGGTCAAGGTCCGCGGCTACCGCATCGAACCGGCGGAGATCGAGACCGTCCTGGCCGCCCACCCGGACATCCGGTCCGCGGTGGTGACGGTGACGGGGGACGGGGCGCAGGCCCGGCTGGCCGCCTACCTGGTCCCCGCCGACCCCGCCGAGAACATCCCCGCCCAAGGCGAGTTGCGCGACCATCTGCGGTCCCGGCTGCCCGTCTTCATGATCCCGGCTTCCTTCACCGAGCTGGCCGCCCTCCCGCTGACCCCGGGCGGCAAGATCGACCGGGCCGCGCTCCCCGACCCCGACCCGGGCCGCAGCGAACGCGACGGATTCGTAGCACCCTCGACCCCCGCCGAAGAGGTCCTGGCCGGAATCTGGGCGGAACTCCTCCAAGTGGACCGGATCGGCGCCTGCGACGACTTCTTCCAGCTCGGCGGGCACTCCCTGCTGGCCACCCAGGTGATGTCCCGGGTGCGGGCGGTGTTCGGAGCCGAGGTGCCGCTGTCGGCCCTGTTCGAACACCCGACGGTGCGGGGCCTCGCCGAAATGATCGAAGGCACCGCGCGCGGCCTGGTGATACCGCCGGTTACGGCGGTGTCCCGAGACCGGCCGCTGCCCCTGTCGTTCGCCCAGCAGCGGCTCTGGTTCCTGCAGCAGCTGGAGCCGGAGTCGACCGAATACAACCTGCTGCTGCCGATGGAACTCGGCCGGAACCTGGACGTGGCCGTCCTGGGCGCGGCCCTCGGCGCGCTGGTGGCCCGGCACGAGGTACTGCGGACCCGTCTGGTGGCGGGCCCCGACGGGGTGGCGTACCAGGTGATCGACCCGCCGGGGCCGGTGCCGCTGCCCGTGGCGGACGTGTCGGGGGCGGCTGACCCGGCGGCCGCGGCACGAGACCTGCTGGCGGCGGACGCGTCCACCCCGTTCGACCTGGCGACCGGACCGCTGGTCCGCGCCTGCCTGATCCGCCTGGGTGAGGCCGGGCACGTGCTGGTGGTGTCACTGCACCACGTGGTCTTCGACGAGTGGTCGGCACGGGTGTTCCGGCACGAGCTGTCCGCCCTCTACACGGCGCTGCGGGCTGGGGAACCTGATCCGCTGCCGCCCCTCTCGGTGCAGTACGCCGACTTCGCGGCCTGGCAGCGGTCCTGGCTGGCCGGTGAGGTCCTGGACGGGCAGCTCGCCTACTGGCGGGACGAACTGGCCGAGGTGCCGGCGCTGGAACTGCCCACCGACCGTCCCCGCCCGCCGGTGCTGTCCACCACCGGGGCGGCGGTGGAGTTCACCGTGCCCGCCGACACCGCCGACCGGCTGCGGGACATCGCCCGCGACAACGGCGCGACGATGTTCATGACCCTGCTGGCTGGGTTCGACCTGCTGCTCAGCCGGTACTGCGGCACCGACGACATCGTGGTGGGCACACCCGTCGCGGGCCGGAACCGCGCGGAGACCGAGGACCTGATCGGGTTCTTCGTCAACACGCTCGTCATGCGCACCGACGTGTCGGGCGACCCGTCGTTCACCGACCTGGTCGGGCGGGTCCGGGAGACCGCGCTGGGCGCTTACGCCCACCAGGACCTGCCGTTCGAGCAGCTGGTGGACGCCCTGGTCACCGACCGCGACCGGTCCCGCACCCTCCTGTTCCAGGTCTTCTTCAACTACGTCGGAGCAGGCGGCGACGGCAGCGAGGGCGGCGACGCACAGCCGGAGCCCGGCGCCCCGGACGAACGCGCCGCGGACATGCTCGCCCGCCCCCTCACCCTCGCCGACCTCGATCTCACGCTCAGCGACTCCGGCGAGGGCGGCCTCGCCGGGGTTGTCCAGTACAGCACCGCCCTGTTCGACGCGACCACGATCGAGCGACTGGCCGGACATCTGAGCACCCTGCTGGCCGCGGCCGCCGCCGACGCCGCCCGGCCGCTGTCCGCCCTGCCCGTCCTGACCGCCGACGAGCGTACGAGGCTGCTGCACACCTGGAACGACACCGCCGTCACCTGGCCGGCCTCGAGCGAAGTACCCGAGCTGATCGCCTCCCACGCGGTGGCCACTCCGGACGCGATCGCCGTGGACTCCGGCGGGCGGTCCCTCTCGTACGGCGCGCTGCTGGCGCGGGCCGCCCAGCTCGCCCACCATCTGCGTGCGGCCGGGGTCGGCCCGGAGTCCGTCGTCGGGCTGGGCCTGTCACGCGGGATCGACCTCACGATCTCGGTGCTCGCGATCTGGCAGGCGGGCGGCGCCTTCCTGCCGCTGGACCCCGACCACCCGGCCGAGCGGCTCGCGTTCATGCTCGACGACAGCGGGGCCACGGTCCTGGTCGGCGGCCGGGAGATGACTGCCGCACTCCCCGACGGCGCCGCCGCCGGGCGCACGGCGGTACTGCTCGACGACCCGGACGTCCAGCGGCGGCTGGCCGCGATGCCGACGGCACCCCCCGTCCCGGTGACGGCGGCGGGCAGGCTGGCGTACGTCATCTACACGTCCGGTTCGACGGGAACGCCGAAGGGCGTCATGATCGCGCACGACGCTCTGGCGAACTACGTGCGCGGCTTCAACGACCGGTACTCCCTCACCGCCCGCGACCGGGTCCTGATGTACTCCTCGCCGAGCACCGACGCCTTCGGGATCGAGCTGTACCCGGGCCTGGCCGCGGGCGGCACGCTGGTGATCGTCCCCGCGTCCGGTCCCGCGACCGACATAGCCGGGCTGGCCGAGACGATGGCCGACCGGCAGGTAACCCTGCTGGGTACCGTCCCGGCCGTGCTGCGCCTGCTGAGCGGGCTCCCCGCCCTGGCCCGGTGCACGGCGCTGCGGCAGGTTGTCTGCGGAGGCGAGCAGCTCACCGGCGACATCGCCGCGGCTCTGCACCAGCGGTTGCGGGTGCCGCTGCACAACGTCTACGGGCCGACCGAGGCCACCATCGACGCGACCTCCGCCACCCACGACCCGGCCACCGGCCAGGCCGACGGGGCGCTGCCCATCGGCGGCCCGATCGCCAACACCCGGGCCTACGTGCTCGACCGCCACCTGAACCCGGTGCCGGTCGGGGTGGTCGGGGAGCTGTTCCTCAGCGGGGTGCAGCTGGCACGCGGCTACGGCAGCCGGCCGGCGCTCACGGCGGAGCGGTTCGTCGCCGACCCGTCCGCCGCCGACGGGTCGCGCATGTACCGGACCGGGGACCGGGTGCGGTGGCACGCCGACGGGCGGCTGGAGTTCCTGAGCCGGACCGACGAACAGGTCAAGGTCCGCGGCTACCGGATCGAGCCGGGGGAGGTGGAGGCGGTCCTGGCCGCCCATCCGGGGATCCAGGCCGCGGCGGTCGTCGTGGCCGGAGACGGCCCGGCCGCCCGGCTGGCCGCGTTCCTGGTGCCCGCCGACACCGCTGACGGCGTCCCCGCCCCGGGCGCCCTGCGCGGGTTCGCCGGACAGCGGTTGCCGGACTTCATGGTGCCGTCGGTGTTCATCGAGCTGGCCGCCCTGCCGCTCACCCCGGCCGGGAAGGTCGATCGGGCCGCGCTGCCGGTGCCCGACACCGCCCGCCCCGAGCTGGACGGCGCGTTCGTCACCCCCGCGACACCGGCCGAGGAACTGCTGGCGGGGATCTGGGCCGAGCTCCTCGAAGTCGACCGGGTCGGCGCCGACGACGACTTCTTCGAGCTCGGCGGGCATTCGCTGCTGGCCACGCAGGTCGTCTCGCGGGTGCGTGAGGTGTTCGGGGCCGAGGTGCCCCTGGTGGCCCTGTTCGACCATCCGACGGTTCGGGGCCTGGCCGAGGTCGTCGAGGGCACCGCGCGCGGCCTGGCGGCACCGCCGATGACACCGGTGCCGCGGGACCGGCCGCTGCCTCTGTCGTTCGCCCAGCAGCGCCTGTGGTTCCTGGACCAGCTCCAGCCGGGGTCGGTGGAGTACGTCGTCCCGTTCCTCGAACACCTGGGACGGGACGTGGACGTGGCCGCGCTGACCGCCGCTCTGAGCGCGGTGGTGACGCGGCACGAGGTGCTGCGGACCCGGCTGGTGACCGACTCCGAGGGGACGGCCTGGCAGGTGATCGACCCGCCCGGCTCGTTCGATCTGCCAGTGGCGGACGTGTCGTCCCTGGCCGATCCGGTCCCGGTGACGCGGGCGCTGCTGACGGCGGAGATGACGTCGCCGTTCGACCTGGCGGCCGGGCCGCTCGTCCGCGCCTGCCTGGTCCGCCTGGGTGGGGCCGGACACGTTCTGGCGCTCACCATGCACCACGTGGTCTCCGACGAGTGGTCCGATCGGGTGCTGCGGCGGGATCTGCTGGCCTTGTACGAGGCGTTCCGGACGGGTGAGCCGGATCCGCTGCCGCCGCTCGGGGTGCAGTACGCGGACTTCGCGGCCTGGCAGCGGTCGTGGTTGACCGGCGAGGTCCTGGACGGGCAGTTGGCCTACTGGCGGGAGCGGCTCGCCGATGCGCCGGTGCTGGAACTGCCGACCGACCGTCCGCGGCCGCCGGTGCGGTCGAACGCCGGTGCGGCGGTCGGGTTCACGATCCCTGAGCCGGTCGCGGACGGGCTGCGCGAGATCGCCCGCCGGAACGGCGCGACGATGTTCATGGCGCTCCTGGCCGGGTTCTCGGTGGTGCTGGGCCGATACGCCGACACCGAGGACGTCGTCGTGGGGTCGCCGGTCGCGGGCCGGAACCGCGCCGAGACCGAGGACCTGATCGGGTTCTTCGTCAACATGCTGGTGATGCGGACCCACCTGTCGGGCGGACCGTCGTTCACAGAGGTGCTGGGCAGGGTGAGGGAAACGGCGCTGGGCGCCTATGCCCATCAGGACCTGCCGTTCGAGCAGCTGGTGGACGCGCTGGTCACCGATCGGGACCGGTCCCGCACCCCGCTGTTCCAGGTGTCGTTCGACTACTTCGGAGACGAGGGCCCGCAGGGCGATACCCCGGCCGAGAGCGGAGAGCAGGCCGAGGGACTCGCCAAGGTCGACCTCCGGCTGACGGTGGGCGGCACCGGCGTCGGCACCGGCACTGGCACCGGCCCCGGCGGTGGGCTGACGGGCATGATCGCCTACGCGACGGCGTTGTTCGACCGGAGCACGGTGGAGCGGATGGCGGAGCACCTGTGCACGGTGTTGGCGGAGGTGACCGCCGACGCCGCCCGGCCGCTGTCCGCGGTGCCGATGCTCACGGCCGACGAGCGTGCGGAGTTGGTGGAGGGCTGGAGTGGGGCTGGGCAGGCGGAGTCGGTGGG
>NZ_VJZE01000357.1 GCF_009377205.1 Streptomyces phyllanthi | reverse complement strand
GGGCCCGGGCCGGGGGTCGGTCCCGGTTTCACCGGGTCGGGGTACGGGTGCGTCATGGTGTCCTCCAGCCAGTCGATGCGTCGGCTCTGGACTCGCCGCACGGGTACCCGGCCGGTGCGCCGCCAGTCACCCCGCGGCGAGCCGCTCCTTCGCGGCCTCCAGCAGTTCCTGGTCCGCCGCCGGGGCGCCCTCCGGATGGCGCGCGGCCCACTTCACGACGTACGGGCAGAGCGGGGCGACCTCGATACCCTCGCGCGCGGCCATGCCGTACAACTCCCGTGCCGGCGAGCCCGCGACGCCCTTTCCCTCATGCGCGGGCTGGACAACGGTATGCACGGGGACGAGCGGACCGAGGGGAAGTGAGGAGGAAGTACTGGATGTGGCCGACCACTTCGCCCCCGGCCAGGCTGAGGTCGTAGGGGTCAGACCGAGACGGCCTGGGGGCTGCGCTGCTGGTCCGAGCCCGGCACCGGTTCGGACGGGTCCGCGCCCAGGGACACGATGCGGTTGTCACGGTCGACGTGCACGACCCGCGGCTTGAGGGCCCGCGCCTCGGCGTCGGAGACCTGGGCATAGCTGATGATGATCACCAGGTCTCCGGGGTGGACGAGATGGGCCGCGGCCCCGTTGATCCCGATGACCCCGGAACCGCGCTCGCCCTCGATGACGTATGTCTCCAGGCGGGCGCCGTTGGTGATGTCGACGATGTGGACGAGCTCACCCGGGAGGAGATCGGCCGCGTCGAGCAGGTTCGCGTCGATCGTCACGGACCCCACGTAGTGCAGGTCGGCCTGGGTGACGGTGGCGCGGTGGATCTTGGACTTGAACATGGTGCGCAGCATTTTGAGCTCCTCGAAGACGGCTCCCTGCCTGCTTTCTGCAGGTCAAAGGCGTTCTTCACTCTACAACGGCACGCTAGGACTCGATGATTGTGAGAAACATCGCTCCACTCTGACGAGAAGGCTCCCTGCCTGGGCTTCCGCATCAACCAGACTGTTGTGACGCCATCGCCCCGGCGCCTGTTCGCACACCCGTCTCGGAATGCTCGGGGACTCATGCTGATCAGATGCTGACTTACCTGACGGCCCAGCAGGTGCATGAGAAGCCTCTCTGCACGCAAGCGCGCGAGGTACATCCACGTGCCAGCTCGTCGAGTATTCGCATCGTCCTGCTCGCCGTATGCAGTCTCTTTGGACGCGGGCCAGTCGACGGTCGAGCCCGCTGGGAGTTGGTTGGCTGCCGGGACAGACGCCCGGGGGAACGAGCCGCATCACACGACCCTCCAAGTAACCGTTGGCATCATCCCGGACGAGATCAGCACACCAGCATACGTTCGCGCAAGCGTAAGTGGGGCCAGGCGCAGCCCCAGCCCCACCCGGCTGGTCAGAGCGTCGCGTACGCCCAGCGCCGCGTGGAGGACAGGCTCGACGCGCAGGCGCGTCCCGTCCCGGTCGAACACCTGGAGGGCCTCCAGGCAGGTGGCGGACCAGCTCGCCTCGTCAGAGGAGAGGCCGGCCATCTCGCCGCAGTCACGTAGTAAGCATCGTCGTGCCAGTCTCTACCGAGCTGTTGGACGACCCCGTCGTAGGCGGCCTTGAGGGTGTCGCTCTCCATCAGACCCACGGCGTGGACGAACTGTTCGGCGCCGCTGCTCTGCTCCAGCCACGACATTACCGGTGGTTCGTTGAATCCGGTGGTGGCGTGGGTTGACGGCAGGTTGGGTTGGTCGTAGGCCGGTGGTAGGAGTCAACTGCCTTGCTGGGGGCTGAAGATGACCTCGCGCCGTCCGTGTCCGCCTGCGCCGGGTCCGTTGGAGGACTACACGGCCCGGTTCGACGACCTCTTCTTCAGCCTGGCCCAGCGGCGGGGTTTTCGCGAATACCTGACCGGGCTGCTGGGGCCGCGGGAGCGGAACAAGACGATCACCTGCCTGGCAGGCGCGGAGCCGGTGACCGGTGCGGGAATGCCGGGGGTGCAGCGGCTGCAGTTCTTCTTGCCCGAGTCGCCCTGGGAGGCCGAGCTGGTCAACGACCGGCGGCTTGAGCTGTTGCGCGAGGAGCCGGCGACGGCTCCGCACGACGGCGGGGTGATCGTGATCGACGATTCCGGGGACCGCAAGGACGGCACGGCGACTGCGCACGTGGGCCGGCAGTGAGCCTGTTCCAACCTCGGTTTGAGCGCGTCAGATGCAGATGAGGAGGGCTCGGACGACGTTGGTGAAGCGGGTGGCCGAGAGTCGGCGCCAGCGGCTGCCGATCCGGCGGTCGTGTTCCGAGTGTCCGTCCGAACACCGGAACCGTCCGTGGGGAGCGGGGCCCCGCGCCTTCATCGCCTCAGTCGAGGACTGTCGCCGAGCGCCCCTCGTCCACGGTGTACGCGCCCGCGGAGATCGCGCCAAGGCTCGCTGGGGTGAGGGTCAGCGAGACGACGCCGTCGGGCAAAACGCGGGTGCTCTCTTCGACGGTTGTGAACGTCGCGGGCGTCGATCCGTCCGGGAACAGGCGCTTCCCCGTCCCGACGACGACAGGGAACTGGAGCAACCGGTAGACGTCGACGAGTCCTGCCTGGTGCAGCGTCTGCACGAGCTTCCAGCTTCCGTGAACCTGGAGCTCCGTACCGGGGAGCTCCTTGAGGCGGCGCACCTCGTCGACCAGGTCACCGCGTAGGACCGCCGTCGGGCTCCAGTCGGCCTCCTCATCGGTCAGTGTCGAGCTGACGACATACTTCGGCAGCGTGTTGAGCTGGGTGGCGATGAGGTTGTCAGGTTCGGTGACCTTCGGCCAGTACCCGCCAAGCAGGCCGAAGCTCGTGCGGCCGAAGAGAAACGCGTTGGCCTCACGGAACCAGCCCTCGACGACCTCGTTGGTGTGCGCCGAGGCGTGCGGGACGAGCCACCCACCGCGGTCGAAGCCGCCGGAGCGGTCCTCGTCGGGTGCTCCGGGCCCTTGCATGACGCCGTCGAGACTGACGAAGGTGTTGACGCTGAGTAGCACAGTTTTCCTCGGGACTTGAGTCGCGGACAGCCGACCAGGGGTGGCCGGCAGGCGCAAGCTAGCTGCCGAGCCCCGCGTGGGTCTTGTACAGAAACGACATCGCGGCATGGTCGCCCGCCCGCAGCTCGCGCGCGGTGCGCCCGACGTAGCGACGTAGCGCATGTGCAAGGTGGGCTTGGTCAAAGAACCCGAGCGCCTCGACAACCGTGCGCCAGTCGTTGCCCTCGCGCAGCATCGTGGCTGCGGCGTTCGCGCGGTCAATCTGCGTTACGGCGGTTCGCGACAGTCCAGTGATCGCACGGTAGCGACGCTGAAGGGTACGTTCGGTCGGGCTGGCCCCGGAATGCTCGGCGGCGTACTCCTCATCCCCGAAGCGCGATCCCACCAGCAGGCCCGCGTCCTGTAGTCGCCGGACGAAATGCTCGACATTCTGGTACGTCGGCGCCTCCCAGTCCTCGCCGCCGATGACGATCCTGCCCGAGTCCGTCACTGGGAACGGCATGTACCCGTCGATGATCGAGGCTGCAGGATGCGGCCGAAAAACCGTGCCGAGTGCGAACCGGACCCCGAGGAACTCGGTGTCCGGCGGGACCGGTGCGGTAGTCGCCCTCGTCTCCGGCCCGCGCAGGCCGGCGAGCAGGCGTCCCTGCGCCCGCGAGAGGATCAGGTGGAAGCAGGTGCGCGCTGCGGACGTCATCGAGTCCTCCGCGTCGCTGCGGGTGCGCCACACACGGTCGACGATGCTCACGTCAATCTCGGTGTCGCGATGCTCGAACCGCAAAAGCCACGACCTCCTTGATCTTCAAGTACCGCCACGACGCTCCTCCCGCGGCGCCCACGGCAGGACCACCCCTGAGGAGATAAATCCATATTTTCCGAATGCCTGAGTGTAATGGAGTCGAGCCCTTTGCCAACTTCAGTTTGAGCAGCTCAGGTGCAGGGTGAGGATGGCCTGGACGAGACTGGTGATGCCGGTGGTGGAGCAGCGCAGCTTGCGCAGGAGCCGCCAGGACCTGAGGGTGGCCATGGCCTGTTCGGCGCAGCTTGGCCTTGCCGCCGCGAGGAGATCACGCGTCGGAAAGCGGAGGCGCCTCGGACAAGGTCTCCGCGCGCTTCCCCCTCCGCGTACGGCGGCTTACTCCGTCAAGGCGTTCAGCACCGTCGAGCCCGCGGCGAGTTTCGTGGGGTCCTGTTACATGGTGTCCTGGCCTGCAGAGACTCCGGGCGCAAGTGCTTCGCAGGGGGCGCCACCACATGCCTCGGGGCCACAGCGCGCCGTGCAATGTGGCTGTCGGCGGACCCGCCGTGGTTCGCCGTCCCACCGGCTTCGCCGGGCTGGCGCAGCACCGGCCGGAGGTGACTGCCGTGCTGCGCGAGCACGCCGAGCAGTTCTGTGGGCGTTTCCAGCCGCTGCTGCTAGGCGTACTGGAACTCTGATTCCTGCTGCGGCCGGGTCGGCGTCCAGCGTCCAGTGCGCGTCGGCCGGTGAGGACGACCGCTTCCCTGCCCGAAGGTCACTCCGACGGGCGCAGCAGCGAGTGGCCCACGGCCCTGAACTGATCGCTCCAGGACGCGGGGCGCAGTGTTCCGGGGTCGAGGCGTATCACGGCACGGGTGCCGTGTGCGTAGGTGACGCCGCCGTCCGCCGCGCAGAGGCGGAAGCCGTACATCAGGCTGGTGGTTCCGAGCCGCTCGAGCCAGAGGTGGACGGCGTACGGGCCGGGGCGATGGACCGGCTCCTCGTAGGTGATGCGCAGCTCCTTGACCACAGCGCCGGCGTCGCCGGACGTCTGCCAGTCGCCGCGTTCCTGCCACAGTTGGAGCCACGCGCGCTCGACCAACAGGGGGTAGCGCGCGTTGTGCAGCATGCCGAGCGCGTCGAGTTCGTCGAAGTGGACGCTGACGGGGATCAGTTGGCCGTAGGGCGGGGTGGGGGCGGAGGCTGGGGCTTCAGTGGTCATGGCAAGCTTCCTGGATCGTTCGAGTAGCGTCCTGAGCCATTGCTCCGCGACGCCGGGCGGCGGTGGCCCCTACCACAAAGGCCCCTGGGCGCGAGCAGTCGGCGACGTCTCAGCTGCGTAGATCGTCGCCGGGATGCCGTGGACGTGGAGGACGCGGGCGAGCGTCAGTCCTCCGAGCCCTGTGCCGGTGATCGTCACCGGCATGACCATGGTTCTTCCTTCCTCAGCGAGGACCGCTGGGAGGACACCCGGCAGGTCAGACCTGAAACGATGTTCCAGTGACGGCCTGGTCCCTGCCGGGCATCCTCCGGGTCCAGGGGTGGATTACCAGGCCAGCTCACCGTGGCGGTCACTGAAGGTCCCGGTCGGGCCGTCCGCCCCGATGGTGGCGAGTGCGACGATCGCGTCGGTCCCCTCGGTCACCGTCTGCGGGCCGCTGTGCCCGTTGAAGTCGGTCGCCGTGTAGCCCGGGTCGGCCGCGTTCACCTTCACGTCCGGCCAGGACTTCGCGTACTGCGTGGTGAGCATGGTCACGGCAGCCTTCGACGCCGTGTAGAGAGGCGCGAGATTCCGGCCCTCGATGCGCCCGGTGTCGTGCGTCAGCGCGAACGACCCCATGCCGCTGGACACATTGACGATGACCGGGTGCTCGGACTTGCGCAGCAGAGGCAGGAACGCGTGCGTCACCCGGACGATCCCCACGACGTTGACCTCGAACACCGCGCTCGCGTCGGCGGCCGTGAGCTGCTCGGCGGGGATGTGCGGCCCGAAGACACCCGCGTTGTTGATCAGAACGTCGATGCCACCCTCGCGAGCGGCGATGTCGGCGGCGGCCGCAGCGACCGACGCGTCGTCCGTCACATCGATCTGGACGAAACGGGCACCGAGTGCGTCGGCGGCCGCCCGGCCGCGCTCCGGATCACGCGCACCGAGGAGGACCGTGTGGCCGGCCTCGATCAATCGGCGGGCGGTCTCGTACCCGAGGGACTTGTTGGCACCAGTGATGAATGTTGTCGTCATGCGGCCCACTCTCGGCCCGTGCCGACAGGACAACCAGTGCCCTCCGCGACGGTAGGACTGCCAGTACCAGGCACAACGGCTCTCCGGCGGACACAATGGTCGAGTGGACGAAACCCTTGGCAAGGCATTGCACCGCTGGCGCGACCGGCTTTCGCCCCTCGACGTCGGGCGGACTTCACGACCCGGACGACGTGCGGTGGGGTTGCGACGCGAGGAACTGGCCGAGCTCGCGGGGCTGTCGGTCGACTATGTGGTGCGGCTGGAGCAGGGGCGCGCCAAAAGCCCTTCGGCGCAGGTCGTCGCGAGCCTGGCCAGGGCACTACAGCTGCAACCCATGGAACGCGATCACGCCTACCGCCTGGCCGGCCTCCTCCCGCCACAGGAAGGCACGATCTCCACGCATGTGCCGGCCGGGGTCCAACGGATGGTGGCTCGCCTCGGGGAATTCCCCACGGGCGTGTTCAGTGCCGACTGGACCTTGCTGTCCTGGACTCCCGCATGGGCGGTACTGATGGGGGACCCCGGCACGCGGACACACGTCGAGCGGAACCTGGTGCGGGCTGTCTTCGCCGCAGGGCACGGCAGGCTCGCCGCCTGGCCCGTACTCCAGGACGACAACGCCCTGAAGCCCGCCCTCGTCTCCGACCTGCGCACGGCTCTCGTCAACTACCCGCGCGACCGTGCATTCATCGACCTTGTCGAGGAACTGCGCTCCACCAGTGCGGAGTTCACCCGACTGTGGGACGAGGGCACGGTCGGACCGCACGCCTCGGCCCGCAAGACCGTCGTTCACCCCCAGGTGGGTGAGGTGATCTGCGACTGCGACGTGCTCACCGTCCCAGGCTGCGACATCCGCCTCGTGGTCTACACGGTGGCCGCGGGTTCCGCCGATGCGGAAAAGCTGGAATTCCTGCGGGTCGCGAACGGCCTCCGCGCCGACGGCACCTCACCTTCGGGGCCCAATCTGTTCTCCACGCCGTAACAGTCAGGCCGGCCGGACCCCTCCAGCCGCCGGAGGTCAGGCCACACAGGACCCGCTCCACGCCAGGTTCACGCCGGTCAAGGACGGCTTCCGCCGGTGAGGCGGCGGCGCCAGGGTTCGCACAGCCGCCTGCCGCGCTGAGCCGACGCCATGACATGTCCGTGCGGCGGATCGCCGGGTTCGCCCCCTGGACCGTCCTGCCGCGCGGCAAGGGCCACTCACGGTGCGGCCTGCATGGCGGGGCGTACAGCGGGAACGCGCGCTGCGGCAGCGGAAACGGCGACGGTCTCGCGCTGTGGCGCGAGACCGGATGCGGGGAGTGAACGGCCACCGCTGCCGAGATCGGCCGGGACCTGGAGCTACTGGAGCTGCCGTACACGATCGTGACGGCCTGCCGTTTCCCTCTGGCCAACTCCCGCAGCACGCAACTGCGTCGTGGCGAGGAGGTCCGGATCGCGCGGAAGGACCTGACACACCTGATGCGCTGGATGCCCTCGCTGAAGGACAACATCAGCAACATCCCCGAGGCCTGTCCGGCTCATCGCGGCCGCGCAGAGGGAAAACGGCTACGTGCAGACGTACTACCAGCTCGGCGGCGGCGAGCTGTGGACCGAACTCGGCTGGGGACACGAACTGTACTGCGCGGGCTGCCTGATGCAGGCCGCGGTGCCCATCACCGGGCTACTGGAAGCCGCGAGCTGCTGGACGTGGCGGGCAGGCTCGCGGACCACATCGAGTCCGTTTTCGGGCCCGGCAAGCAGGTGGACGGTTTTCCCGCGGGCGGCCTGCTCGACCGCGCGCACGACCTTCACGTAGCAGCCGCAGCGGCAGAGGTTGCCACTCATCCACTCCCGGATCTCGTCCGCGGAGCCGGTGGGGCCTTCCTGGATGCACGCAGCACCGGACACGATCTGGCCGGAGGTGCAGTAGCCGCACTGGTAGGCGTCCTGGTCGATGAACGCCTGCTGCAGCGGGTGGAGCCGGTCGCCCTTCTCCAGGCCCTCGGTCATGGTGACCTCGGCGCCCTCCAGCCGCACCGCCAGCGTCAGACAGGAGTTGACCCGACGTCCGTCGACCAGGACGGTACAGGCCCCACAGGCGCCGACGTTGCAGCCTTCCTGCGGCCGGGGGCGGGAGACGGTGGGTCCCGGTCAGCGAGCGCTGATCGCGACCGCGGTGGCGCGCAGGCTCCGGGCGGTACGGCGAAGATCGGCGTGGACCAGCCGACCCGCGAACTTCACGACCCTCCCTGCTACGAGGACCGTGTCCACGTTGTGCGGCTGCGCCGCCGTGACCACTGCACCGATGGGGTCACGCTCGGCGGTGAGCATGTTGAGGTCGTCCAGGCGGAGCATGATGATGTCGGCCTGCTTGCCAGGGCGCAGGGAGCCGGTGCGGTCGGCGAGTCCCATCGCGGCGGCGCCGTCCAGGGTGGCCATCCGCAGGACGTCCTTGGCGGTCATCCGGGGGTCCTCCGCGATCTGGCCGGCGAGGTGTGCTGCCCGCATCGTGGAGAACATGTCACCGGGGGCGAAGGCGACGGTGTCGACGCCGATGCCTGTGGTGATACCAGCGCGCCGCAGGCGGCCGGCCTCGTCGCCGGGCGTGGCCGAGGCGGTGGCACCCGAGTCGGCGATCAGCTTCAGCTCATCGTCGCCGATCCCATTGCCGTGAACGTAGAGAGTCTTCTTGCGGAGCAGTCCGGCGTCGCGCAGGGCGAAGATGGGCCGTTCGTTGACGGGGGTGCTGGCGAGGTGGATCGTCAGCGGCAGGTCCAGCTCGTCGGCTATGCGCCAGTCCTTCGACACCGTCTCCATCGGGGTGGACAAGGGGCCGAGCGGCGCGTACGCCATGGTGACGAGCGCGTTGTCGTCGGCCAGTCGCTCGCGGATCCGGCGGACGTCGGCGAGTTTCCCTCCCCCGGTGACGTTGACCGGGGTGCCGTAGCCGAAGACCGCGCGCAGCCCCACCGCCTTCAAGGCGTCGACGGCGGCCTCCGCGAGCTCGGGCGAGTACGCGATGTGTGCGAAGTCCAGCTGAGTGGTGATGCCGGAGTCGAGGCACTCCAGCGCGCCGGCCAGGGTCGCGGTGTGCACGTCCTGCGGCCGGAACTTCGGGCCTACCTGCCCCAGAAGGCGGAAGTAGGCGTCGAGGTCGACGTCCACGGCCGCGCTGCGCAGCGCCGAGTGCCACATGTGCCGGTGAGTGTCCACGAAGCCCGGGAGCACGATGTGGTCGGTGGCGTCGATGACCATGGCGCCGTTGGAGCGGAGGTTGCGCCCGACAGCGAGGATCCGGCCCCTCTCGATCAGGACGTCGGTCCCGGGGTGGGCGACCGGCTGGGGTTCGGTGTCGATGACGTGACCGTTGCGGATCAGGATGCGCTTCGGCATGCCTGCGCCCGTCTCTCTCGCCAGGCTCGCTGACCCGGTGCGTCGGCTTCCGCCGGGCACCGCAGTCGCCGGTGACGCGGTCAGGGCGACTGCGGCCGCGGCGGCGGCGCCGGTCATCAGGTTTCGGCGGGGCAGATTCATGGTCATCTCCGTTGTCTCAGAAGGGCCGACATGGACAAGAGGCAGGGGCGACGCCGGTGAGCACGTCAGGAGGTCCGGCGACAGATGAAGGGGCAGCAATCGGTGTGTGAGCCGGTCGGATGCGGTCCGGCGGTTATCAAGGGCTCTGGGACCGAGTCCCAGGGGAGAGCAGATCGAGCTCACGCGGGGCGTCAATCACCTCGATCGGCCCACGGCGGGCCCTACTCGTCGGCCCGCCCATGGAAACGGTTGGCTTCGCTG
>NZ_VJZE01000356.1 GCF_009377205.1 Streptomyces phyllanthi | reverse complement strand
CGATCGAGGTTGTCCGCGTCATGAACTCACGCCAGCGCCGCGGCGTCATCCTGCTGGTCCTCTCGGCCCTGTGCGCCCTGGGCGCGTTCGCCGGAGTGCTCTCGGTGATCCGCGACGTGAACTCGAAGGTCGGTCCCGAGGTGACGGCGTACCGCCTGAAGAGCGACATCGCGCCGTACAAGGAGCTGTCGGCGGGTCAGTTCGAGAAGGTGTCGATGCCCGAGCGGTGGCTGTCCGGCACGGCCGTCACCGACCTCGCCGAGATCCGCGGGAAGATCGCCGTCACCCAGCTGGAGAAGGGGTCGCTCCTCCAGACCGACATGATCGTGGACCGCCCCGAACTGGAGCCGGGGCAGCAGGAGATCGCGATCATGATCGACGCGTCCACCGGCGTGGCCGGAAAGATCAACCCCGGCTCCCGGGTCAACATCTTCGCCACCTTCGAGGCCGACGACAGCGACAAGGGCGTCGACCAGTCCAAGCTGATCGTCGCCGACGCGCGCGTCCTCGACGTCGGCAAGCTCACCCCTCTCGACCCCGACCAGTCCAGCAACGACCGCCGCCGTACGGCCACCGAGGCGGTCCCCATCACCTTCGCGCTCGACACGGCGGACGCCCAGCGCGTCGCGTACGCCGAGTCGTTCGCCGAGCACGTCCGGCTCGCCCTGGTCGCGGGCGGCGACGACACCGGCGTCTCGCCGTCGGACCGTACGTACACCCTCGACGAGGACAAGTAGGAGGCCGCGCATGAGGTCAGTACGTACCGTTCCGCCGCACTCCGGGGCGAGGTCCGGCCGATGACCATCCGTATCCTCCCCGCCGTCGGGGACATCGACTCGGCCCGCGCCCTGAGCACCCTGCTGAGCCAGCTCGCGGACGCCGAACCGGCCGCCCCCGTGCCGGACTCCACCGCCCTGCTGGACACCCTCGCGCGCCTGGCCGCGGAGTCCCTGGACGAGCTGCCCGAGGTCGTCCTCGTCCACGAGCGGATCGGCCCGGTCCCGGCCCTCGACCTCATCCGTGATCTGGTGATGCGCTTTCCGGCGGTCGGCGTCGTCCTCATCACCGCCGACACGAGCACGGGCGTGCTGACGGCCGCCATGGACTCCGGCGCCCGCGGCATCGTCACGCTGCCCCTCGGCTACGACGCCCTCGCCGAACGCGTCCAGGCCGCCGCCTCCTGGTCGGCCGGCATGCGGCGCCACCTCGGCAGCGGTACGCCCGAGCTGTACACGGGACCGGGCGGCACCGTCGTCACGGTCACCGGGGCGAAGGGCGGCGTCGGCGCCACCGTCACCGCGGTCCAACTGGCCCTGGCGGCCCGGGCGTCCGGCCGTACGGTGGCGCTGCTCGACCTGGACCTCCAGTCCGGCGACGTGGCCTCGTACCTGGACGTCCAGTTCCGGCGCTCGGTCGCCGACCTGGCCGGGATCGCGGACATCAACCCGCGGGTCCTCCAGGAGGCCGTGTACGCCCACGACTCGGGCCTGTCCCTGCTGCTGGCCCCCGCCGAGGGCGAGCGCGGCGAGGAGGTCACCGACCGGGTGGCCCGCCAGGTGCTCGGCGCCCTGCGCGCCCGCCACGACATGGTGATCGTCGACTGCGGCTCGCAGATGAACGCGGCCACCGCGGCGGTGGTGGAGATGGCCGACCAGGCGCTGCTCCTCGTGACCCCGGACGTGATCGCGGTCCGCGCCGCGAAACGCATGGTCCGCCTCTGGGACCGCCTCCAGATCCGCAAGGCCGAGGAGACGCTCACGGTCGTCAACCGGCACTCCAGGAACACGGAGATCCAGCCCTCCCTGGTGGAGAAGGTCACCGGCACCAAGGTGACCCGGACCTCCGTCCCGGCCGCCTTTAAGGAACTCCAGTCCGTCGTCGACGCGGGCCGGTTGCAGGACCTGGACGCCCGCTCGACCGTGAAGCAGGCGCTGTGGACGCTGGCGGGGGAGCTGGGGCTGGTCGTGGTGCACGAGGGCGGCGGCGGCCGGCGCCGCAAGCCGTCCTCGGACCGGGGAGCGCTCGTACTCCGCAGGAAGGGCGGTGACCGGGGGTCCGTCACCCTGGAGTTCGCCGGGATCTTCCCGCTGCTGCTCGCGGTGATGGCGATCCTCTGGCAGTGCGTGCTGTACGGGTACACGTACTCGATCGCCGGGAACGCGGCGGACGAGGCGGCCCGGGCGGGCACGGCGGCGTACGCGGTGGACCCGGGGAACTACCAGGGGCCCTGCCAGGCTGCCGGCAGCGAGGATCTGCCGGGTGCCTGGAGCGGCGCCGACATCAACTGCGAGGTGCAGGGCTCCATCATGAGGGCCACGGTCACCGCCCCGGTCCCGCTGTTCTTCCCGGGCTTCGACCCGGGCTGGCCGGACGTCCAGGGCGAGGCCGGCGCGGCGCTGGAAGGTGACGGCTGATGAGAGCCCTCGCCGAGCGGGCGCGAGCGGCACTCGCCGAGCGGGCGCGGCGCGGACCCGGGCGCCGGCTACGGGACGACCGGGGCGCCTCCATCCTGGAGTTCGCCGGGTTCCTGCCGATCCTGCTCGTGGTCGGGATGGCCGCCATCCAGCTCGGGCTCATCGGGTACGGGATCAACCAGGCGGGTACCGCGGCACGCGCGGCCGCACGGGCCGAGTCCCTGGAGCCCGGCACGGGCGCGGCGGCGGGCGTGGCGGCGGCCAGTTCGTGGCTGGACCCGAATCCGGTGCCGGGAGGCGGGGGCGACCTCACCACCTTCTCGGTCACCGTCACCGTCCCCTCCGTCATCCCCCTCTTCGACGACGTGGACGTGGAACGCAGCGTCACCATGCCCACCGACACCGACCCCGACTGACCCCCTCACCCGACTGACCCCCTCACCTCACTGATCCCCCGTACTCCCGAGAGGAGCTGACCCAGAAGATGAGCCTCCGATCCCGTATCGCCGCCCCCGAGGAGGGGGAAGCCGGACGCGAGGACGGACACCTCGTGGCCGTCTACCGCGCCAAGCTCCTCGAGGAGATCGACCTCGCCGAGATGTCGAGCCTGGCGGCGGCCGAACGCCGCGCCCGTCTGGAGCGCGTCCTCGGCCACATCATCAGCCGGGAGGGACCGGTCCTCTCGTCCGCCGAGCGGTCCCAGCTGATCCGGCGGGTCGTCGACGAGGCGCTCGGCCTCGGTGTCCTGGAACCCCTCCTCGCCGACGCCTCGATCACCGAGATCATGGTCAACGGCCCGGACTCCATCTTCGTGGAGCGCGCCGGACGGGTCGAACAGCTCCCGCTCCGCTTCGCCTCCACCGAGCAGCTGATGCAGACGATCGAGCGCATCGTGTCCACGGTGAACAGGCGGGTCGACGAGTCCAACCCCATGGTCGACGCCCGCCTCCCCACCGGAGAGCGCGTCAACGTGATCATCCCGCCGCTCGCCCTCACCGGCCCGACCCTCACCATCCGCCGCTTCCCGCGCGCCTACACGCTCCCCGAACTGATCGGGCTCGGCTCGCTCGACGAGCAGATGCTGATGCTGCTCGCCGCGTTCGTCCGCGCCCGCTTCAACGTGATCGTCAGCGGCGGTACCGGCACCGGCAAGACGACCCTCCTCAACGCGCTCTCCGGGCTGATCCCGTCCCACGAGCGCATCATCACCATCGAGGACTCCGCCGAGCTCCAGCTCCAGCAGGAACATGTGATCCGCCTGGAGTCCCGCCCGCCGAACATCGAGGGCAAGGGCCAGATCACCATCCGCGACCTGGTCCGCAACTCGCTCCGTATGCGCCCCGACCGCATCATCGTCGGTGAGGTCCGCGGCGGTGAGACCCTCGACATGCTCCAGGCGATGTCGACGGGCCACGACGGCTCGCTCGCCACCGTCCACGCGAACTCCGCCGAGGACGCCCTGATGAGGCTCCAGACCCTCGGCTCCATGTCCGAGGTGCTCATCCCCTTCGAGGCGCTCAAGGACCAGATCAACTCGGCGGTGGACGTGGTCGTCCAGCTCACACGGTTCGCGGACGGCTCCCGCAAGGTCACCGAGATCGCGCTGCTCGTCTCGCACGGCCGCGAACAGTTCCGTATCGCCACGGTCTCCCGCTTCGTCCCGCAGCCCCTCGGCGCGGACCGCGTGGTCCACGGCGACTTCGAGCACCTGCCGCTGCCGCGCCCCGTCGCGGAGAAGCTGTACGTGGCCAACGAACCGCTGCCGCCCGCGTTCGGCGTGGCCGACGCCCTCGACGTACTCACCACGAGGCAGGCCATCGGATGACCAGGACGCACGAGCCCGTGAACACGAAGGGGTGCGCCCCATGAACAACCCCACCCTGCTGGCCCTCGGCGCCACCGTCCTGTGCTGCACCCTCGCCGTCGCGGGCGTGCACACGTTCGCCTCCGGCCGTGCCCAGCGCCAGGCCCTCGTCGACCGGCTCGCGGGCGGCGCCCCCGCCCGTACGGTGGGCGGCCGCGTCCGCCGTTTCACGGGTGTCGACCGGCGCCTGCGCCGCACCCGTCTGGGCCGGACCATCAACCTGCGCCTCTCCGCCACCGGACTCGACCTGACGGTGGGGGAGTTCGCGATCTACGTCACCGCGGTCGTCGTCGCCCTGTGGCTGATCGCCGCCGCCACCCTGGCGCCCTTCTTCGGCCCGGTTGCCGCCCTGGTCGGCGTCTGGAGCGCGGCCATCTTCCTGAACTGGCAGCGCCAGAAACGTATCGAGGCCTTCATCAACCAGCTGCCGGACGTGGCACGGCTCATCGCCAACGCCACGGCCGCGGGCCTGGCCCTCCGTACGGCGCTGGCGATGGCGGCGGAGGAGCTGGAGGCCCCGGCCGGCGAGGAACTGGCCCGGGTCGCCGACCAGCTGACCCTCGGCCGCTCGATCGACGACGCCCTCGGCGAACTGGCCGAACGCCTGCCGTCCCGCGAGCTGATCGTCCTCGTCACCACCCTCGTCCTGTCCAACAAGGCGGGCGGCTCGGTGGTCAGCTCCCTGCGCAACCTCACCCAGACACTGGAGGACCGCAAGGAGACCCGGCGCGAGGTCCGCACGATGCTCTCCGAGGTCAACGCGACCGCCTTCACGGTCCCGTTCCTGGGCCTCGGCTCCCTCGTGCTGATCAACTCCTCGAACGAGGGCGCCCTCGCCCGGGTCACCGGCTCCCCGCTCGGCCAGATCCTGGTGCTGGTCTCACTGGGCCTCTACACGGTGGGCTTCTTCGTCATCCGCCGCCTCGGCAAGATCGAAGTGTGAGAGGGGAGTCGAGACCGTCATGCTGCCCCTGCTGCTCGCCCTCCTGACGGCCGTCTCGGTCGCGGGCGCCTTCCTCGGCGTCCGCATGATCCGGGCCGAGGCGAAACTCCCCGGCGACCTGGCCCTCGCCCTGGAGGTGGGCGCGACCCGGGTCTCCAGGACGGGCTCGGCCGTCGACCGCCTCGGCATGCGCTTCGCGCCCCTCGTGCTGCGCCTGATGGGCCCGCGCCGCGTCGACGCCAAGCGCCGCCGTATCGACATGGCGGGCAACCCGGGCGGTCTGACGCTGAACAGGTACGCGGCCCGCCGGGCCGTCTACGGCATCTTCGGCGCCTTCATGGGCCTGGTCTTCCTCACCAACGACCGGCCCCTCCTCGCCGCCGGGACCTTCGCCTTCGGTCTGCTGGCCGCCGACGCGCTGATCTGGCAGGCCATCCGCGAACGCAAGGACGTCATCGACCGCACGCTCCCCGACTTCCTCGACGTGCTGGCGGTCGTGGTGTCCGCGGGCCTCGGCTTCCGCCAGGCACTGGACCGGGTCGCGGAGAGATACGAAGGGCCCTGGGCGGACGAACTACGCATCACCCTGCGCCAGATGGACATGGGCGTCAGCCGCCGCCAGGCCTTCGACGAACTCCGCAAGCGCAACTCCTCCGAGCAGGTCGCCCAGTTCGTCTCGGCGCTGCAGCAGGGCGAGGAACTCGGCTCGCCCATCGCCGAGACCCTCATCCAGCTCGCCACGGACATGCGCCGCACGGACGCCCAGAACGCGAGGCGCCGCGCGGCGAAGACCATCCCCAAGGCCACCCTGGTGACCCTGGTCTTCATGCTCCCGGCGACGATGATCCTGATCGCGACGGGCATGTTCCTCGGCTCGGGCACGAACTTCGGCGACATCCTGGGCCGCTGATGAGACGCCGTCTGCTCCAGCCGCGCCCTCAGGACAGCCCGGGTTCCGCCGACGGCTACCTGGCGGACGACGTGCCCGCCCCCGCGAGCATCCGCCTGCAACTGAGCGCCCTGCAGGCGTTGTGCCGCCAGACCTTCGCCGTCCGCCTCACCATGCTCGTGATCGGCACCCCGTTCGCGATGGCCAACACCACGGACGGCCCCTCGGGATATGCCGTCCTCACCGCCGGGGTCCTCGGCACCATGGGCTCGTACGCCATGCTCAGGGACTGGGACCGCTTCGGCCCCCGCCTCCTCGCGCACCCCACCCTGATGGCCCTGGACCTGCTCTTCGGCGCGGTCCTGCTCCTGACGGCATCCCCGGCGTCGCCCCTCGCGTACGCGACGGTGTGCACCCCGCTCCTCTCCGGCCTGCTCTACGGCTGGCGCGGCGCCGGAGTCTTCACCGGCCTGCAACTGGCGGTGCTCCTCACCGTGTACCGGGCTTGGCAGCACCACCCGGGCGCGGGCACCAGCACCCTCCTCGTCGCGGGCTTCTGTGTCGCGGCCGGCATCATCGGCGTGACCCTGCGCAACCTGATGTTCCGCTTCGGTACGGCCACCCGGGCACTGTCGGAGGCCACGTCCCGTCTGGCCGTGGCGGAGGCGGTCGAGTCCGAGCGCGCCCGCCTGGCCCGGGAACTGCACGACTCGGTCGCCAAGACCCTGCACGGCCTGGCCCTGGCGGCGGAGGCCCTGGCCACCTCGGCGGGCCGGACGGCCGACCCGGACGTCCTGCAACAGCAGGCCACGCTGGTGGCGTCCGCGGCCCGCCGGGCGGCCTCCGAGTCCCGCGACCTCCTGACGGATCTGCGCCACCACACGGACCTGACGACCCGGCCCCCGACGGACCTGATGACGGACCTGATGACGGAGCTGACGGCGAGGACCGAGGACTTCACGTCCCGTACGGCGCTCCCGGTACGGCTGCGGCGCACGAGCACCACGCCCCCGCCCCTCTCCCACGAGGCGACCCACGACCTCCTGGCGATCGTCTCGGAGGCTCTGGAGAACACACACCGCCACGCACGGGCGACGGAGGCCGTGATCGAGGTGGAGGCGTCCGCCGGCGCCCTCCGCCTCCGCGTCACGGACGACGGAGTGGGCCTTCCACCCGCCTTCACGGTCGACCAGGCGGTCGGATCCGGCCACTTCGGGCTGCTGGGCATGACGGAGCGGGCGGCGAGGATCGGCGCACGGCTGCAGGTGACGCGTCCCGCGGCGGGCGGCACGGAGATCACGATCGACCTCCCGCTGCCCACCCACCACACTCCCCGACAGGAGGCCGCCCATGCCTGACCAGGCACTTTCCGGCCCGCCCCTCCGCGTCCTCGTGGCCGACGACAACCCGGTCGTCCGCGCGGGACTCGCCGCGCTGCTCGGCGCGCACCCCGACATCGAGGTCGTGGCGGATGCGACGAACGGCGAGGCGGCAGTCCGCAAAGCCGCCGACTGCCGACCGGACGTGGTCCTGCTGGACGTCCGCATGCCCGGCACCGACGGGCTGACCGCACTCCCCGGACTGACCGCGTTGGCCCCCGTGATGATGCTGACGTACAGCCGAGAACCCGAGGTCGTGGCGGAGGCGCTGCGCCGGGGCGCGAGCGGCTATCTGGTCCACGGCGAGTTCACGGCGCCCGAACTGATCACGGCCGTACGGGATCTGAGGGAGGGCAGGCCGACGATTTCCCCCTCGCTGACAGCCGCCGTCCGTGTCTCGTCTTCGCTTGGCGTTTCGTACGAACCTTCACACGAAAGTCACGAAGTCGCTTCGCAGGTGCAACCGGTTGTGGCACAGTCGTCGAAGACTCGATCCACAGCCGCGGCGCCGCTGCGTCGCCGGGTCCCCGACCGTCCGGCCTTCGGCCTGAGTTCAAGGGAGGTGGAGGTGATGGACCTCATCGCGTCCGGCATGAACAACCGTCAGATCGCCGCCACCTGCTTCATCAGCGAGAAGACCGTGAAGAACCACATCAACCGCATCTTCGCGAAGCTGCACAGTTCCTCGCGCAGCGAAGCGATCGCCCGTTGGCTCGGGACCGCTCGGGAGGGGTGGAGCCGATGAGTCCGATTACGGGCCCCCGCCGGGGAAGTTGGGCCCCTGGACCCACCCGGGGTAGGCGGATTCTCACGTACCGTGCTTATGTCGGCAGTGGCATCGGGCGAGAGGGCGGACGCGGTGAGCAGGTTCGGTGGGTTTGGCGACTGGAAGCGGACCGTTGTCTCCCGGATGCGGGGGAGGGCGAGGGACGCGGGCGCCGGGTTCGTGGAGTACGCGGGGATCATGATCATCGTGGCGGGGATCTTCGTGATGATCGATGGGCTGGGGCTGGACGGCCAGATTTCGGGAGCGATCGCCACAGCCGTCGGCAACGTGATCGGCGGCTGACCCCCACGCGTCTGCGCGGCGACACGGGGCAGACTCTCCCGATCTACATCTGGTTGACGACGATTCTGCTCTTCGCCGCGCTCGCCTTCTTCGCCTTCGCCCAGGCGGCGTTCGCCCGCAACGGGGCCCAATCCGCAGCGGACGCTGCAGCGTTGGCGGCGGCGCAGGAGGCGCGGGACGAACTGGTGCTCAAGCTCGGAGACGCCGTCGGCGGGGACGACAACTGGCTGGACTGGCTGGAACTACCGGATGACATACAGCTCCCCGACAACGGAGCGCCTGCGGCCGAGCTGTTGGCAGCGGAGAACGACTCGACCGTCCAGGTAGGACCCGAATATGTCGTGGTCGACGGTTATCCCGGGTTGCGCGTCGGCATCCAGACGGACTACACCGTCGGCGACTCGATCATCCCTGGTACAGAAGGCATGCAGGCAACGGCCGACGCCACGGCCGTCATCCAGCCACGTTGCGAGTTCGCCGTGGACGCGGATCCCACGAAGCCCGTGACCCTGGACTGCGACGGCCAGACTGTGAACATCGACCCTGAAGATTTCGATTTGGACGACCTCCCCGACGCCTCCGTGATGTTCTCTGTGCGTCTGGCCGAGTGAGAGGAAGCCGTACCGATGAACTTTCGGCACACCATGAAGGTCCGCAGGACAGTGACCGCGGTGGTGATCGCCAGCGGCTTGCTCCTCACGGTGGCCGGTTGCGGTGGAGGGGACGACGGCGGTGGGGAGAAGAACACTTCGTCCTCGGCTCCTGCCAAGGATGACAGCGGAGACGGCAAGCAGGAGTCACAAGCGCCGCAGTCGGACACAGTGCTCGCCGAGGTCAAGGGGCAGGACGGACTGACGCTCGCGATCACATCCGCCAAGCGCGATGGTGGAGGCTTCGTCACCGTCGAGGGGACCGTGACGAACAACACCGGCAAGGTATGGGTCGCGGCGGACTGGCGGAGCGACGAGACCGAGCTGGCCAAGAACGCCGGGTCGATTTCCGGCGCCAGCCTCATCGACCAGGAAGGGAAGAAGAAGTACCTCATACTGCGCGACACCTCGGGTCGCTGCCTGTGCACCCAATTCACCGGCGGCGTCCGTGACGGCAACACCACCCAGTGGTACGCCCAGTTCCCCGCACCCCCCGACGGCACCACAAAGGTCGACTTCCAGGTAGGCGCCATGCCCCCCGCCTCCATCGAACTCTCCGAGGG
>NZ_VJZE01000355.1 GCF_009377205.1 Streptomyces phyllanthi | reverse complement strand
GGCCAAGAGGGGAGCTTACGGTGCCCGGGATGACGGCCGACGAGGCACGGAGGCGGTTCGCCGCCGCCCGGGTGGCGCGGCTGGCCACGGTCGGCCCGGGAGGGCGCCCGCACCTCGTGCCGGTCGTGTTCGCCCAGCACGAGGGCACGATCGTCACCGCGGTCGACCACAAACCGAAGAGGTCCCACCGGCTCCGGCGGCTGCACAATATCGCCGCCCACCCGGCCGTCTGCCTGCTCGCGGACGCGTACGACGAGAACTGGGACCACCTGTGGTGGGTACGGGCCGACGGGGGCGCCCGGATCGTGTCGCCGGACACGACCGTGGAGGAACTGCGCGAGGAGTACGCCGCCGCGATCGAGCTGCTGCGGCGGAAGTACCCCCAGTACGCGAGCCGGCCGCCGGACGGCCCGGTGATCGTGGTCACGGTCCTGCACTGGAGCGGCTGGCGCGCGACGGCCGAGGACGACGAGACCGACTGACGCGGGCTGCACGGGCCTGAGCCACGCATCCCGTACGGGCCCTGAGCCACGCGCCCCGTACCGGCCCTGAGCCACGCATCCCGTACGGGCCCTGAGGCATACCCGCCATGCGGGCTCCGAGGCCCGCGCCCCGTACGGGCCGCACCGGCCGCACCGCCGCGTTCGCGGCCTGGCTTGTCCCCGGCCCGCCTGGGTACCCGCCGGTCCCGTTCGCCTGTTCACCCGTTCGACAGGGAGGCTTCATGGGCGTGAGGGAGGCGCCGGACCCCAGGACCGGCGCGGGGCAGCGGCCGGAGACCGATGCCGAGGAACTGCGCGCGGCGCTGCGCGAGCGGGTGGACGGTGAGGTCCGCTTCGACGCGGGCAGCCGTGCCGCGTACTCCACCGACGCCTCGAACTTCCGGCAGACCCCGGTCGGCGTCGTCGTCCCCCGCACCCCGGAGGCCGCCGCGGAGGCGGTGGCGGTGGCCCGCGAGCACGGCGCCCCGGTGGTCTCCCGGGGCGGCGGCACCAGCCTGGCCGGGCAGTGCGCCAACACGGCTGTGGTGATCGACTGGTCGAAGTACTGCACACGCCTGGAGTCCGTCGACACCGAGGCGCGTACCTGCGTGGTCCAGCCCGGCATCGTGCTCGACGAGCTGAACCGCCGACTGGCGCCCACGGGCCTGCGCTTCGGCCCCGAGCCGGCCACGCACATGAACTGCACCGTCGGCGGCATGATCGGCAACAACTCCTGTGGCGCCACCGCACAGCGCACCGGCAAGGTCGTCGACAACATCGCCCGCCTGGAAGTGCTGTTGGCCGACGGCACCCGGTTCTGGTGCGGGCGGACGGGCGACGAGGAGTACGCCCGGATCGAGCGCCGCGGCGACCCCACGGCGTCCGTGTACCGGGGCCTGCGGCAGCTGCGCGACACCTACGCGGACGAGATACGCCGCCGCTTCCCCGACATCCCGCGCCGCGTCTCCGGCTACAACCTGGACTCGCTCCTGCCGGAGCACGGCTTCGACGTCGCGGGCCTGCTGGTCGGCAGCGAGTCCACGCTGGTCACCGTCCTCCGCGCCGAGCTGGAACTGGTACCGGTACTCGAGGAACGCACCCTGGTCGTCCTCGGGTTCCCCGACGTCTACCAGGCAGCCGACAGCGTGCCGGCGATCCTGCCGCACGAGCCGATCGCCCTGGAGGGCGTGGACGCACGACTGGTCCGCGACCAGCGGATCAAACACCTCAACGCGCAGGCCATCAGCGAACTCCCCGAGGGGAACGCCTACTTGATGGTCCAGTTCGGCGGCGACACCGTCGAGGAGGTCGACGCGCGGGCCCACCGGATGCTGGAAACCCTCCACGAGTCCGAGCACGACCCCGACGTCGCGTTACTCGACGACCCGGCACGCGAGGACGAGCTGTGGCAGGTCCGTGAGGCGGGGCTCGGCGCCACCGCCCATGTACCGGGCCACCCCGACACCTTCGAGGGCTGGGAGGACTCCGCGGTCCCGCCCGAACGGCTCGGCGCCTATCTGCGCCGACTCCAGGACCTCTACGACGAGTTCGGCTACTCCGACGACACCGGGCCCAGCCTGTACGGCCACTTCGGGCAGGGCTGCGTCCACACCCGGATCCCCTTCGACCTCTACACCGCGGACGGCGTCGCCGCGTACCGCCGCTTCATGGAGCGCGCCGCCGATCTCGTCACCGGGTTCGGCGGCTCCCTCTCCGGGGAGCACGGCGACGGACAGAGCCGCGGGGAGCTCCTGGGCAGGATGTTCGGGGCGGACCTCGTCGAGGCGTTCGGCCGCGTCAAGGCCCTCTTCGACCCGGAGAACAGGATGAACCCGGGCAAGGTCGTGGCGCCGTACCGGCTGGACGAGAACCTCCGGCTTGGCGGCGACTGGTCCCCGTACGACCCGCAGGACCTGCACTTCCGCTATCCGGACGACGGAGGCTCCTTCGCGGAGGCCGCCAACCGGTGTGTGGGCGTGGGCAAGTGCCGCGGGCTCACCAACGAGGGCGGCACGGTGATGTGCCCGTCGTACCAGGTGACACGGGAGGAGGAGCACTCCACGCGGGGCCGGGCCCGGCTGCTGTTCGAGATGCTCGACGGCCACGGGGACAGCGCCGTACGGGACGGCTGGCGCTCGGAGGCGGTCAAGGACGCCCTCGACCTGTGTCTGGCCTGCAAGGGCTGCAAGAGCGACTGCCCCGCCGATGTCGACATGGCCACCTACAAGGCGGAGTTCCTGGCCCACCACTACGAGGGGCGCCCCTGGCGCCGGCCGCGTTCGGACCTGACGATGGGGTGGCTGCCCGCGCTGGCCCAGGCGGTGGGCCGTACCCGGCTGGGCCCGGTCGTCAACGCGCTCACGCACACACCGCCGCTCTCCCGGGCCGCCGTCGCCGTCGCCGGGGTCGAGAACCGCGAACTCCCGCTGTTCGCGGACGAGACACTGCGACAGTGGTTCGCCCGCCACGAGCCCCGGGGCGACGGGTCCCGCGGCACGGTCCTCCTCTGGCCCGACACCTTCACCGACTCCTTCCACCCGCATATCGGCAAGGCCGCCGTGCGGCTCATGGAACACGCGGGCTGGCGGGTCACGCTGCCCACCGAGCCGCTGTGCTGCGGGCTCACCTGGATCTCCACCGGCCAGCTCGCCACCGCCAAGCGGATCCTGACGCGTACGGTCCGGCACCTCGCCGAACACGTGCGCGACGGGGGACTGGTGGTGGGCCTGGAGCCCAGCTGCACCGCGGTCTTCCGCTCGGACGCGGGCGAGCTCTTCCCCGGCGACCTCGACGTCCGCAGGCTGCGACGGCAGACCGTGACCCTCGCCGAACTCCTCACCGAGCACAGCCCGGGCTACGAGCCCCCGCGCGTACCCGGCCACGCGGCGCGCGCCCTCGCCCAGGTGCACTGCCACCAGCACGCGGTCCTGGGCTGGGACGCCGACCGGGAACTGCTGGGCCGCGCCGGGGTGGACGCCGAACACCTGGAGTCCGGCTGCTGCGGCCTTGCGGGCAACTTCGGCTTCGAGCGCGGCCACCTGGACGTCAGTGAGGCCTGTGCCGAACGCGTGCTGCTGCCCCGGCTGCGCGAGGCGGCCCCCGAGACGGTGGTACTGGCCGACGGATTCAGCTGCCGCACCCAGATCCACGAACTGGACAGCGGCGGCCACGAGGCCGTGCACCTCGCGGAACTGCTGGCCTCCGCCCTCCCGGACACCGAGGATACGTCCCGCACGGCGTACGGCGTCGCCCCGGGCGCCCGCCCAGCGCCACCGGGGCCCCTGGCCAGGTCCCTCGCCCTGGCCGGCACCGGCCTCGCCGTCGCCGGTGCCGCCACGGGCGTGGTGAGGTTCCTGCGCCGCTGAACACCGGGAGTTCAGGCGGACCGTACGAGCCAGTCGTACGCCATCCGGGCCGTGAACGCGGCCTGACCGCCGCGCACCAGCAGCCCCGCCGTCGCGAACGCCGGGTCGTCGGCCTGGGCGGCGACATACGGGATCGCGACGCAGCGCATGCCGGCCGCATGGGCGGCGGCCGCGCCGGGAGCCGCGTCCTCCAGGACCACGCAGTCGGCGGGGTCGGCGCCCAGCCGGCGCGCGGCCTCCAGGAACACGTCGGGGGCCGGCTTGCCGCGGGCCACCTCGGCGGCCGAGACGGCGGTCTTCAGCCGGTCGGCGAGACCCGTGCCGGTCAGGATCGCCTCGATGGCCTCCGCCGACGATCCGGACGCCACGGCCATCGGCACGTCCTCGTCGGCCAGGAGCTCCACGAACGCCCGCATCTCCGGGTAGACGCGAGTGGAGGCGCGGGCGAGCTCCAGATAGCGGCGGTTCTTGGCGGTGAGCAACTCGTCGAAGGAGGCGGTCAGGCCGTACCGCTCCTTCCAGAGCACGATCGTCTCCTGGATGCTGATGCCGACGTACTGCTCGTGGTCCGCCCAGGTGAAGTCGATGCCGTACGCGGCGAGGGTGTGACGGCCTGCCTCGAAGTAGTTGGGCTCGCTGTCCACGAGGGTGCCGTCGAGATCGAAGATGACCGAGGTGCCGTCGAGAGTGCTCATGGTCTTCAGGGTGCCAGCCACGTCAGTGGCTCCGACAACCCGGGATCTGCCCGTGCTCAACTCCTGGCCGGCCGGCCCACCGACTCCACCAGCGGCAGCACCCGGTGCGGCACGCGTTCGCGCAGGGCCACCTCGGTACGGGTGCGGACCACGCCCGGCAGGCTGATCAGGGTCTGGATCACGTCCTCCAGATGGGCGTTGTCACGCGCCACGACCCGCGTCAGCAGATCACCGCCGCCCGTGATCGAGAACGCCTCGATGATCTCCGGCACGGCGGCCAGCGCGTCGCCCACGTCGTCGAGATGGCCCTGGGTGACCTCGATGTGCACGAAGGCGAGGACGGGGTGGCCGAGGGCGGCGGGGGAGAGGGAGGGTCCCGTGCCCGTGATGACTCCGTCCCGCTCCAGCCGGTCCAGACGGGCCTGGACCGTCCCGCGGGCCACACCGAGGATCCGGGCGTACTCGCGCACACTCGTGCGCGGCTGCTCCAGCAGCAGCCGCAGGATGCGGGTGTCGAGTTCGTCAACGGCCATGGGTCGCCGACCTCCCCGGGGCCTCGGTCGCTGATGGGCGACTGTACCCGTGGTCTTGGTCCATTACCCATGGTCTTGGTCCATTGGCACCTCACTGGCCGACCGAAGCGCCCCTTGAACGGGCCAATGGCCCAGTGAATGGCTCAGCTGTTGAGCCGTTGGGGCAGAAGTGGTTGTCTGTGTCGTATCCACCTACTTACGGCGCCGCGCAGCGCCGGACGGCGACGAGGCCGGTTCCGGAGCGCGGTGCCTTCCGTGTGCCCGCACTCCGTCCGTCACCCTGGACGGCCGCGGGTACGGCGCGCACCACTGCGAGAAGGGGCGGCACACCGCCGTGAACGCGAAGAGGATGTTCATCGCTCCCGACCCGGGAAGCCTGAGGCTGCGGAACGCGACCCGTGCCGTGATCGGTGTCGGCGCCGCCGTCGCCGTCTCCGAGCTGTGCGGGCTCCCGCTCGCCGCGTCGATCACCGGAGGGCTCGCGGCGCTCCTCGCGCTCTTCACGGTCACCGACGCGACCGTGCGCGCCCAGCGGATCACCACCGCGCTGCTGCCCGTCGCCGGATTCCCCGTGCTGGCGCTCGCCACCACCCTGCACGGCGTTCCCACGGCCCGCGACGCGGCGTTCGTGGCCGTGGTCTTCTTCGGTGTCCACGCCCGCCGCTGGGGCGTACGCGGCAACGCGCTCGGGATCTTCGCGTTCATGAGTTTCTTCGTGACGCAGTTCCTGCACGCCGTCCCGTCGCAGCTGCCCGAGCTGTACGCCGCGATGAGCCTGTCCCTCCTGGCCGCCGGTGCCGTGCGCTTCCTGCTGTGGCCCATCGAGCGCCGTATCGCGTCCGTCGCTGCTCCGCCCGCCCTGCCCGGCACCGGTCTGGCGCGGCCCACCACACGGCAGGCCTTCCAGGCCGCTGTCGCCTGCTCCCTGGCGCTCTCCGTCGGCCAGGTGTTCTCCGAAGAGCGCTGGTACTGGGCCGTCGGCACCGCTTGGTGGATCTTCGTCAACACGGCCTCCCGCGGTGAGACCCTGGTCCGCGGTTTCCGCCGCGTCCTCGGCACGGTGACCGGTATCGCCGTCGGGCTGCTGGTCGCCCTTCCGCTGCACGGCGCGCCCGTGCCGTCGGCCACCCTGGTGGCGGTCTGTGTCTTCGGGATCTTCTACACCGCCGCCGTCTCGTACTCCTGGATGGTGCTGGCGGTGACGGTCATGGCCAGCGTGCTCTACGGCCTGCTGGGCGTCCTGGACCCCGACCTGCTGGTGCTCCGTCTCGTGGAGACCGGCGTGGGCACGGTGTGCGCCGCGCTGGCCGTCGCCCTCGTACTGCCGGTCAGGACGCACACGACCAACGATGCCTGGATCCGGCGGGCCCTGCGGTGCGTGCACGCGGCCACCGCCGAGGCCGCCGCCCGCCTCGCCGGCGATCCCGGGGCCGACCCGGCTCCGCACGTCGCCGAGCTGGAGCTGCTGCTCGGTCGCGTACGGACGGCGCTCGCTCCGCTGGTCCACCCGTTGAGCCCCTTCCGCGCCCGGAAGGCCCGAGCCCGCCGGGTCGTCGAGCTGCTCGACGACTGCGTGGCCGAGGTGCGCGCCCTGGTCTCCGTGGCCGCCGATCCGGCCACGCTGCACGCCGCCCCCTTGGCTGCCGCCGCCTGCCGGCGGGTGGAGGCCGCCGCGCAGGCCCTGCTCGTGAGCGAGAGCCCGGGGGCGGCCGCCCCCGGCGGGGCACCCCACCCGGAGGAGAGCGGGGCGCACCTCGCGCACCCGCACCTCACGGGGCTGCGCAACCTGGAGAGGGCACTGGGGCAACTGGCGCTGCCGCTCGGGAGGCAGGGCGGGGGCAGCTTGGTCTAGACCTGCTGCTACCGTCGCCCGAACGGCACGGCGCCGACAGGCGCGTCACCGAGAGGGGACGGCAATGGCAGTGGCAGAGACGGGCGCGGACGGCGCAGGACGGCGACGGCGGGCGTACCTCGGGTCGTTCACGACGGCGGGCGGTCCCGGCGTCGTGGTGGCGGCCGTGGACGGGACGACCGGCGCGCTCACCGCCCTGAGCGGCGTGGGCGACCTCACCGACCCGTCGTACCTCGCCCTGTCCCCGGACGGCGACCTGCTCTACGCGGTCAGTGAGACGGCCGAGGGCGCGGTGGCCGCGTACCGCGTCACCGGCGACAAGCCGGAGCTCACCGGCCCGCCGGTACCGGTCCGGGGCGACGGACCCACGCACCTCGCCCTCGTCGCCGGACACGTCCTGACCGCCAACTACGGCTCCGGCAGCGTCACCGCCGTGCCCCTGCGCGCCGACGGCACCCTCGCGGACGCCGCGTCCGGAGTCCTCCGGCACACCGGCTCGGGTCCGGACGCGCAGCGCCAGGAGGGGCCCCACGCGCACCAGGTGCAGCCGGACCCGAGCGGCCGCTGGGCCGTCAGCGTCGATCTGGGCACGGACTCGGTACGGGTGTGCGCGCTGGACGCCGGGGTGCCCGTCTCGCACCGCGAGACCGCGCTCCGGCCCGGCTCCGGGCCCCGCCATCTGGTCTTCCACCCGGACGGCTCGTACGCGTACGTCGTGCACGAACTCGCCCCGGTCGTCACCGTGTGCCGCTGGGACGCGGACAGCGGCGAGCTGGTGCCGCTCGGCGAGACCCCGCTGCTGCCGGACGCGCCGGACGGCGACGCGTACCCGTCGGGCATCGTCGTCTCACCCGACGGCCGCTTCGTGTGGGTGGCCACCCGCGGCCAGGACGTGCTGTCCGTGCTCGCGGTCCGCGGGGGCGGCGAGGAGCTCGCCCTGGAGGGCACGGTCCCGTGCGGCGGCCACTGGCCCCGCGCGCTCACCGCGTCGGACGGATTCCTGTACGTCGCGAACGAGCGCTCGGGCAACGTCAGCTGGTTCGCGGCCGACCCGGAGACCGGCATGCCCGTACTGGCGGGCTCGATCGAGGTGCCCGCGGTGTCGTGCGTGATCCTCGACTGAGGCGCTGGGCACAGGTCTGGCCGTGGACAGCGGCGAGGGGCCCGCTCCCGAGAGAGGAGCGGACCCCGCGTCGTACGTCGTGAGCGCCCTTCTGCGTCGTACGTCGTCACCCGGTGCGCGGCCGGCTCAGCGCACCGGCATGCCCTGCGGCTGCTGAGGGGTGATGCCCAGCGCCGTCGTGTACTTGGAAAGCGCCAGCTTGCCGATCGCCGGGTAGGGGCCGAGGGGCTCCGCGGCGGCGCAGCTCGCCTCCTTCGCGGCGGCGTCGAGCAGACCGGCGTCGATCTCCGGGCCGATCAGATACGGCGCGACCGCGAGGTTCTGCGAGCCCGAGGAGCGCAGCTGCTCGGCCACGGAGGCTATCGAGCCCTCCTGGTCGAGCGCCGCCGCCATCACCGGTACGGCGAGCCGCGCGGCGAGCAGCATGCCGGTGATCCCGGCCGCCTGCACGGCCTCGTCGCCGCCCACGGACGCGAGGATGATGCCGTCCGCGGCGGTCGCCACCGTGAACAGGCGGGCCCGGTCCGCGCGCGCCAGACCCGCCTCGGACAGGCGCACGTGCAGCGCCTCGGCGAGCAGCGGGTGGGGGCCGAGGACATCGGTCAGGTCGGCCGCGACACGGCTCTCCATGACGGCCTGGCGGACCCGGCGCAGCAGCGCGCTGTCCGGGCCGGCGAGCAGGGGCACGACGACGGCTACGGGGCCGTCCGGCTCCTTGACGTCCATACCGGCGGCGCGGGCCTGCTCGAAGCGGGCGGTGCGCTCCTCGGCGGCGCGCGCGAGCACGGACTGGAGTGTGGGGAACTCGTCGCCGTCCCCGTCGAGGTAACCGATCCGCGCGTCCAGGCCGGGCAGCTCGGAGCGCGCGATGCTCACGACCTCCTCGGCGAGGCTGCGCGTTGCGGCGCTGGGCGTGCCAGGCACCGCGAGGACGAGCGCGGGCGCGCCTTCGGGAGCCGCCAGCGGCTCGGGGCGGCGGTGCCGCCCGGGCTGGCGGGGTCGCGGCATTCGTACAGGCAGGCCGGATGCGGGCCCAGTGGGGGAGCTCATGGCGCCGCATGCTACTGGCTTCGGGGGTTCCCCTGTTCGGGGAGGGTGCAGGTGAGCGGTATCCGTCCCGATTTGTCTGATGAGTTAAGTGACGATGAGTGGAAAAAGGTGTGAGTCCGTACTGACGTGCGGTAACTGCGCGGGCGCATGTCCCCAATGTGGCCGACAGAGGGGATCGATTCCCCTTTGGGGGACTAGTTTTCGGTCATCCGCACCTGCAGCATCCTCTCGTCGTGCGGCAGCGCGGGCACCCCGTCGGCCAACTCGGCCGCGATACGCACCGCGCCGTGCAGCGGATCCCCCTCGGACGCCACACGCCGCGCATGAGGCAGCCGCTCCCTCAACTCGGCTTCCAGGGGTACGAGGAGGGGGTCGCCCATCCTGAACAGGCCGCCGGTGAGGGCGACGCGGGGCTCGCCCGAGGCGGGGCACACGGCGGCCGTGGACTCGGCGATGTGCCGGGCCGCCGCACGCAGGACGTCCGCCGCCACGGGGTCCGCCTCGGCGCAGGCGGCCACTTCCGGCGCGAAGGAGGCCAGTACCGCCGCACGGTCGGTGCGCGGGTAGAGCCGTCCGGGCAGCCCGGTGACCGGTCCGAACAGCTCCTCGGCGCGCGCCAGCAGCCGTGCGGAGCCACCGGGTCGTCCGTCGTGGGTGCGCAGCGCCGCCTCCAGGCCCGCCCGCCCGATCCAC
>NZ_VJZE01000354.1 GCF_009377205.1 Streptomyces phyllanthi | reverse complement strand
GCGCCATACTGCTCGCATGCTCAAGCACCAGACCTTCGTCTTTACCTATGGCAACCGGCCCACCGGCTGCCATGGTCGTGCTGCTTGAGCAACTGACAAGCGACTTCCCAGGCGCCCCGGGCCGACAAGGCCCGGGGCGCCTGCTCGTTTCCGGGTTCTGCCGGTCCGGGGCATCCACCACCACACGAGGAGCCACCACGATGCCCACCACCACGGCCGCCGCCGCGAACATCACCACAAACATCACCACAAACGTCACCACGAACGACCCCGCCGAGAAGACCGGTGCCCGTACCGAGGAGGCCGTCGGCGTGATCACCGACGCACGTGAACGCATCGACGCCCTGGATGACCGGATCATCGGGCTCGTCCAGGAACGGATGGCCGTCTCCGCGGTCATCCAGGACGCCCGTATCGCCTCCGGCGGCCGCCGGGTGAACCTCTCCCGCGAGATGGAGATCCTCGCCCACTACAGGGACGCCCTCGGCAAGCCCGGTACCTCCCTGGCCATGACCCTGCTGGAACTGTGCCGGGGCCGCATCTGACCCGGGGCGCCCCGGAAAGGGCCCGCGCACTCCCCACGCGCGAGCCGGTGTGTGCGCGTCCGAACCGTCTCTCACCCGTACGGCGCGTGACCGCCGTACGACGCCCTTCGTTGGTCCCGATGCCCGTGTCAGCCAGGCGCGGGCCCGAATGAACCACGCGTGGCTCCGCTGGAGCGATGAGGCGTACGGGTCGTGCTGTGCGCCGTGGGACCTCGCTCCAGGGTCGTGACCGGACGGCAGGGGACAGCAGCCCGGTCACTCAAGAGAACGGTCGGCTTCGGGGACGCCCGGAGCCGACCGGCGGAATCTGTTCAAGGGTGGTCGAAACGGTTGCGGAGGCCGTGCCCCATCCAGCACGATGCAGGGACAGTCCGCATTCGAACACCGCATTGCACGGCCTGACTGCCAATGGTCAAGACCACGCGCGCGCCCCAGGTGCGCCGGGGAGCCGACTGGTGGCCCACCAAGCCCAGACGGCCAGGATGGGGCACGGTCCCGTTGAAGTCCCGGCCACATGGAACCGTGGAGACCAGCCGCACAGAAGCCGAAGACCGGCCGTACACGGCCCGAAGACCTGAAAAGCGGCGCAACCCCCCGGCGCCGCTTCCCCAGGCACCGGCGCTGCCCTGACGTCGGTGCTGACTCAGAAGAGCCCCGCGGGACGCCACCCGCGGGGCTCTTCGCCGCCGACGTCACGTCGGCTCGTCCACGGGGCCGCTCAACCCGACGCCTGCTCCGGCTCCTCCAGCTCGCCCAGCTTCTCCATCTGCGCCTCGATCACGTCCTCCGGCACCTGGGCCTTCGCCCCTTCGGCGGCGTTCATCGCGTAGAACGCCACGAGCGTCGACCCGCTGCGGACGATCGTGAAGGTCATCGGCACCTCGGTGCCCTCGATGGAGCCCCTCAGTCCGTACGCGACCGCCTCGTCGCCCTGTTCCGGGGCGGGCAGGGCCTTGACGTCGCTGTACTGGTACCCGGCGTGCTCGTACGCGGTGCACGACCTCGACGCGGTGCGCAGGTCGGCGACGACCTTCTCGGCGTTGCCCTGCTCGTGCGCGAGCAGGGCGAGCGAGACGACGTTCGTGTCGGAGTCGCTCCTGGCGGTGAGGGTACGGCCGGTGCGGGACGCGGCCCTCGGGGTGGAGGCGAAGAAGAACATGTCCGCGACCGGCTGACAGGCGGCCGGCTCAGCGGGCACCGTCTCGGCGGGCATGTCCGCCTCGGAGGTCTTCTCGACCTTGTAGCCCTTGACGTCACCGGCCGCAAGGGCGGCCTTCTCCAGCTGGGCCGCGGTCAGCGGGCCCCCGTCGGCGTCATCCCGCGTCTTCGGATCGTCGGGGGACCGGCCGGCAGTCGCCTCGGTTGGCTTCGTCCCGGCGCCGTTCTTGTCGCCGCCCCCACCGCACGCAGCGGTGGCCCCCAGCGCGGCCACGACCGCCACGGCCGCGGCCGTCCGTGCCATCTGTAACTTCACGTCTCCCCCTCAGCGTCTGGCGCATGATCCACATGCACCCCGCAGGACCGGGACAGGCCAGTCCCAGCCGACGCCCATCACATCATGTACGTGACACCATCACACCGCGTATTCGGAGCCGCCCGACCCGTCGGCACCCTTTCGGACGACCGGCCGTCGGATTGCCGACTGCCACCCTTATCCACATGTGACGCAGCCCACGCAGGGATTCCGTGAAAACGGACGCAACCCTTCTCGGGTCTCACTGGTCACACACGTGTCTTTGCGACGCCGCATCAACGCGCATGGGCACGCATGGACGCGCATGGGCGGGAACACGGCCCCGTGAGGCCGTCACAAGCTGTGTAAGGCGCCACGCCGTGCACATACAAGAAGGACCCGCGCTCGGAGGGGAGCGCGGGTCCTTCTTCTGTACGCCCCCTGCTCCCTACTCCTTCGGTGGCACCGTCGGCACCCCCAGGAACGGCAACCGCAGCGCGCCGAACGCGTCCGCGGGAACCGCCGGGTGCCGTGGCTCGACCGGCTTCAGTCGCTCGTACGCGGCGCCGGACGCCGGACGCGGGTCGGCCTCGCCCTTGTTGGGCCAGTACGACATCGCGCGCTCGGCCTGGGCCGTGATGGTCAGCGAGGGGTTCACGCCGAGGTTGGCCGAGACCGCGGCGCCGTCGACGACCGAGATGCCCGGGTGGCCGTACAGCCGGTGGTACGGGTCGATCACGCCCTCCTCGGGGGACGCGCCGATCGGGCAGCCGCCCAGGAAGTGCGCGGTGAGCGGGGTGCCCATCAGCTCGCCCACGTTGCTGCCCGCGAAGCCGTTGATCTCGGCGGCGAGAGCGGAGGCGGCCTCCGTGGCGGCCTTGATCTGCTTGGGGTTGGGGGCGCCGTGCCCCTGGCGTGCCGTCAGCAGCCCCTTCCCCACGCCCTTGTCCTTCAGGTACGTGGTCAGGGAGTTGTCCAGCGACTGCATCACCAGGCCGATGATGGTCCGCTCCGACCAGCGCCGGTTGGACAGCGAGCGGACCACGAGCCAGGGGTGGCGCGCGGCGTTCGCGAGCCAGGCCAGAGCGCGGGACGAGCCCTCCGCGTACGGCACCTGGAGGATGGACAGGCCGCCCATCGCGTTGGAGCCCTTGCCGTAGCGGACGGGCTCGATGTGGGTGTTCTCGTCGGGGTGGATCGAGGACGTGATGGCCACGCCCCGCGTGAAGTCGGCCCGGGGTGCGCCGTGCGCCTTGCGGTAGCGCCGGTTGTCGGTCTGCGCGCCCACCAGCGCCTCGGAGTTGGTGCGGGTGAGCATGCCCAGCCTCGGCGAGAGGTAGGGCAGTTGGCCGGCCGCTTTCATACGGTGCAGGAGCGTCTGGGTGCCGTACGTACCGGCGGCGAGGACGACCCGACGCGCCTTGAAGACCCGCCCTTCGCCCTTCCTCTTCTCATCGGTCGGGAGCGTCGCGACGGCGTACCCGCCCTGCGAGTCGTCGGTGACCGACACGACCGTCGTCATGGGGTGGACGACCGCGCCCGCCTTCTCGGCCAGATACAGGTAGTTCTCGTTGAGGGTGTTCTTCGCGCCGTGGCGGCAGCCCGTCATGCACTCGCCGCACTCGGTGCAGGCCCTTCGGGCGGGCCCGGCGCCGCCGAAGTACGGGTCGGCGACCTCCTCGCCGGGCCCGGCCTTCGACTGGCCCTCCGCGTCCTCGCCGTCACCGAAGAAGACGCCGACGGGTGCCAGATGAAAGGTGTCGCCGGCGCCCATCCGCTCGGCGGCGGCCTTGAGGTGGACGTCCGACGGGGTCATGGTCGGGTTGAGCCGTACGCCCAGCATGCGCCGGGCCTGGTCGTAGTACGGCCGCAACTCCTCCTGCCAGTCGGTGATGTCCTTCCACTGCGGGTCCTCGAAGAAGGGCTTCGGCGGTACGTAGAGGGTGTTGGCGTAGTTGAGGGAGCCGCCGCCCACCCCGGCGCCCGCCAGCACCATCACGTTGCCCAGCAGGTGGATGCGCTGGATGCCGTACATGCCCATCCTGGGCGCCCACAGGTAGTTCCTGAGGTCCCAGGAGTTCTTCGGCAGCGACTCGCGGGTGAAGCGGCGGCCCGCTTCCAGGACGCCTACCCGGTACCCCTTCTCCGTGAGGCGGAGGGCGGTCACCGAGCCGCCGAAACCGGAACCGACGACGATGACGTCGTAGTCGTAAGCGTCCTGTGGCACGTGCGTTCTCCCCATCGAGTGTGCAGTGCGGGCCGTTTCGGGTTGTTCGCGCGCTAGCGCAGCCTCAGCGCCTTCATCACCCTCAGGCTCCGGCTCATGAACTGCGCGTACTTCTCGTCGTCCATGCCGAACGCGGGCGCCATCGGCAGCAGCCGCTGCTGGGCGATCGTCTGGGCCTCGGTGTACTTGAGGATGCCCTCGGAACCGTGGCGGCGGCCGAGGCCGGAGTCCTTCATACCGCCCATGGGCGACTGGACGCTGCCGTACGCGGAGGCGTAGCCCTCGTTGACGTTGACCGTGCCGGTGCGCAGCCGGGAGGCGACCTCGCGTCCGCGCTTGCCGTCCTTGGTCCAGACGGACGAGTTCAGGCCGTACGCGGTGGAGTTGGCGAGTTCGACCGCCTCGTCCTCGTCCTTGAAGCGGTAGATGGAGACGACCGGGCCGAAGGTCTCCTCACCGCACACCGCCATGGGAGCCTCGACGCCCTCCAGGATCGTCGGTTCGTAGAAGTACGGGCCGATGTCCGGGCGGGCCACGCCACCCGCGATGACCTTCGCGCCCTTGGCGACGGCCTCCTCGACGTGCCGCGTGACGGTCTCCAGCTGCCGCTCTCCCACCAGCGAGCCCATGTCGGCGCCGTAGGCGAGGGACGTACCGAGCCGCAGGGCCTTGGTGCGGGCGGCGAACCGCTCCACGAACGCGTCGGCGATCGACTCGTGGACGTACAACCTCTCGATGGAGATGCACAGTTGCCCGGCGGAGGAGAAGCAGGCGCGTACGGCGCCCGCCGCCGCCTTCTCGATGTCGGCGTCCTCCAGCACCAGCATGGCGTTCTTGCCGCCGAGTTCGAGGGAGACCCCGACGAGCCGGGCGGCGGCGCCCTGGGCGACCTCGCGGCCGGTGCGGGTGGAGCCGGTGAACGAGACGTAGTCGGCGTGCTTGACGACCTCCGGGCCGACCACCGGGCCGTCACCGATGACGACCTGGAAGACCTCGGCGGGCAGTCCGGCCTCGACCAGCAGGTCGCGGGCCCAGAGCGCGGTGAGGGCGGTCTCCGTGTCGGGCTTCATGACCACGGCGTTGCCCGCGACGAAGGCGGGGATCGCGTCGCCGACCGACAGCTCCAGCGGGTAGTTCCAGGGAGCGATCTGGCCGACCACGCCGCGCGGGTGGCGCAGTTCGGTGACGCGCGTGAGGGTGGGCATGGCGCCCGCGTGCCGCTTCGGGTTCAGGTACGACACCGCCTTGCGCCCGTAGTGGCGGGCGGCCACGGCGACGGCCTGGACCTCCTCGTGCGCGTGCAGACGCGCCTTGCCGGTCTCCAGCTGGATGAGGTCCAGCACCTCGGCCTGGCGCTCCAGCACCAGGTCGTGGAAGCGGAGCAGGACGGCGGCGCGCTCCCGTACCGGCCGCTGCGCCCACACGGCCTGGGCCGCGCGCGCCCGCGCGTAGGCGTCCACGACGTCCTCGGGGGTGGACTCGGGCAGGTCGGCCAGCTTCTCACCGGTGAACGGCGTGTGGTTGGCCGTACGGCCGGAGCCTGCCACGCCCTTGGTGAGCTGGGCGACCAGCTCCGGTGTGACCACGTCGGCGGCGGTGCGGGCGCCCTGCGGGGCGGGCGCGAGGGGGTTGGTGCCGGTCTTTTCCGGGGCCTGCGAGTCCATCATGAGGCGCAGGGTATTGCCCGAGCGGAGCCTTTGGGTACCCAGCGGTAACAGGCTTTCACGGGGTACACACACCGCGCCAGCGATCGGTGGCAGTAAACGAGCTGATCAGGGCGTTGGGGGAGGGCGAGGCGGGGTTCGGGCGCGAGCGATGACGGGTTGATCACGTTGGGGGATGACGGCCTGCCACGCCTGCCTGTCGGGTGCGGTTTGCGGTCTTGGCGGGTGCGGTCGGCGGTCTTGGCGGGTGCGTCGGTCTTGTCGGGTGCGGTCGGCGGTCTTGGCGGGTGCGTCGGTCTTGTCGGGTGCAGCAGTCTGTCGGCTGCGCAGTCTTGCCGGCTGCGGCAGTCCCTCGGCTGCAGCAATCCTGTCGGCTGCGCAGTCGTGTCTGTTCCCGCTACGGCAGTCCTGTCGGCTCCGGTGGGCTGCTCAGTTGCGGCGGTCCTGCGGGTTCCGGTCGTTCCACCGCTTCTGCCAGTCCTGCCACGTCTGCGCGTTCCGCCAGGTCCGGGGGTTCCGCCACGTCTCCGGGTTCCGCCACATGTGCGGGTCCCGGCCGTTCCGCCCGCCCTGTCCGTCGAGTCCATCCTGACCGTCACGTCCGTCGCGTCCGTCGCGTCCGTCACGTCCGTCGTGCGTGCTCCGGTGGCCCTGCCAGTCCCTCCAGTCCCGCCAGTCGCCCCAGTGCTGGCGGCTCTTGGGCAGGGCGGTGCGGCCCACCGCGGCCGCGAGCTTGCGCAGTCGCCGCCAGTCCATGGGGGGCTTGGTCTCAGGGACCCCGGGACGGTCGGCGGGGACCCGTACCCGCAGAGCCCCGGGCTCGATCCGGCACCGTACGGGCGTGGGCAGGACCAGTGCCTCACCGTCCACGCCCACCTCGATCTCACCCTGATCGGCGTCGACGACGACCTCGTGGGCGGTGAGGACGGTGAGCCCGGGGGCGTTGGGGCCGAGCAGCAGCGCCGCGGCCTCGGTGGCGCTCCCGACCTTGACGCCGAGCACACCCAGCACCTGGGAGTCGAGCCGTTCGCGGCGCCCGAGGCCGACCAGGTCGTCGCTCCGATACGGGTTGTTGCTCACGAGCACGGCCTGCGGGGCCTCGATGACGGTGTTCCGGGCCCGGGCGACGAGCCTGGGGCCGCGCTGGTGCGTGAGCAGGTCGGGCAGGAGCTCCAGCGTCGTACGGACCTTGTCGTCGCGGTACTCCGGGCTCTGCACGACCGCGGCGTACGCGCCGAAGGAGGCGTTGTTGACGAAGGGATGGGTGCCGGCGAAGCCGAGGTCGACGCGGAGTTCGACCCCCACGTCGGTGAGCGCGTCGAGGCAGGCCGACGGGTCGTCGCGGTCGAGACCGAGATCCATGGCGAAGTGGTTGCGGGTGCCGGCGGAGATGACGAGGAAGGGGATGTCGTGCTCGGCGGCGACAGCGGCGACGAGCGCCTGTGTGCCGTCCCCTCCGGCGACTCCGAGCAGGTCGGCTCCCTGGTCGACGGCGTCCCGTGCGAGCGCCACGACGTCCTCGTGCCGTGCCGGGTCGAGCAGGTGGACCCGCGCGCCCAGCCGCTCGGCCTTCTCCTTCAGCCCGAACCGCTCGACCTTCCCGCCCCCGGACCGCGGGTTCATGATGAGGAAGGGCTTGGCCGGGGCCGGCGTCCGGTACTCGCGCACCCGTACGACATGCGACTTGGTGCTGCTCAGGGCGAACTTGCCGGCCCAGACGGCGAGCCCCCACAGCGCGAGGGACACCACGACGACCCACAGCAGATTGGCGGCGGCGAAGAGCGAGACGACCGTGACGGGCGCGGCGACCGCGAGCAGCGCGGCGGCGACACGGACCGCTCCCTTCCGGGTCAGGACCCACCACAGCGCGGCGAGGGTGACCGCCACCCCGAGCAGCCCTCCCGCGACGAGCAGGAGGCTCGCGGCCCGTGCGACCCCCAGGGGCAGTAGTACGGCGAGGACCGCGGCGCCGAGCGCGATGCGCGCGGCCCAGCGCTGGGTGGCGTGGGCGCGGTCGTCAACGTACATGGGGGCGCACCTCGGGCCGGGCGGTGGTCGTCATGGATTCGCCGTCTCCTCACGCCCCGGGCCGTGTGCGTCCGCCACCGGGCGCCGTCGCAGAGGGGTCACAGCACAGAGCGTAGTCGTCGCCACCGCCGCGCAGTAGATCACCAGGCCTCGTCGCCCAGGGTGTGCCCGTCCGTCCGCACTCCCGTCACCCACAGGTGATCCAGGGTTCACGAGCGGCGGATCACACCCCGCGTCGTCGGCCGGGGGAAACCCGTCGGTCAGCCAGGGAAACCCGTCGGTCGGCCGGGGAAACCCGTCGGTCGGCCAGGGGAAACCCGTCAGGACCTGGCGATCTCCAGGTTGGCGATGGCGGCCTCCGCGACCTCGCGGCCGCGTTCGGTGAAGTCGCCCTTGCCCGGGTAGCTGACGGTGAGCTTGTACATGTCCCCGGCGGAGGTGCGGTAGTAGAAGATCCGCAGCTCGCGTGGGCGCGGGTCCCGGCTGTCGGTGGTGGTGTAGGCGACCGTGTTCTCGGCCGCCTTCCTGTCCTTGTAGGTGGTTGCTTCGGGGGTCGTCCTCGGGCCCTCGGGCATGGACAGGTCGTAGTCGCCGGCGCTCTTGAACTTCTCGTTGTCGGCGTACATCTCGGCCGCCGCCGAGTTCTTGATCTGGTTCAGGGAGTCCTGGGACTTCCTGGCCACCTGCACACCGATCCAGACGCCGCCGCTCCAGTCGGAGTACGTCACCCAGTTCTTGTCCTTGGGTGCGGCGTCGGCCTCCGGCCGGGTGACCTGGTAGTTCGCGGGCACCGCCAGCGTCACGCCGAGCTTCGGGTGTGTGCGGGTCGCCCATCCCTCCGGCAACGGCCCCGCGAACGGATCCGCGATCACCAGGTACGCCGTCACGGCCGCCGCGACGACGGCCGCGCCCGCGCCGAGCAGGGCCTTGCGGCCGATGCGGAGGCCCTTGCCCCCGGGGCCGGAGGTCTGGACGACCTGGCCGGCGGTCTGGACGACCCGGGTGGGCTCCGAGGCCGGGGGCCTGGCGGCCTCCTCCAGGAGGGTGCGGACCTGGGCGGCGGACGGGCGGCGCGCCGGGTCTTTGTTCAGCAGGCCGTTGATGACCTCGGCCAGCGGGCCGTTCGCCGAAGCGGGTGCGGCGGGCGTGGAGTTGAGGACGGACTGGAGGGTCGCGGGGGTGTTGGTGCGGCGGAACGGCGAGACGCCCTCCGTGGCCGCATAGAGGACGACCCCGAGCGACCAGAGGTCCGACGCCGGGCCCGGACGCTGGCCCAGCACGCGCTCCGGCGCGATGTACTCGGGCGAGCCGACGAAGCCGCCGGTGTCCGTCAGGCTGGTCTCGCCCTCGATCTGCGCGATACCGAAGTCGGTGAGGACGACACGGTCGTGGCGGCCGAGGAGCACGTTGTCGGGCTTGACGTCACGGTGCAGGACGCCCGCCGCGTGGGCGGCCTCCAGGGCGCCCAGCACCTGGAGGCCGATTCTCGACGCTTCCCGTACCCCGAGGGTGCCCTCCTGGAGCGCGGCGCCCAGCGAACGCCCCTGCACCAGCTCCATCACGATCCACGGGCGGCCGTCCACGACCGCCACGTCGTGCACCTGCACGACCGCCGGGTGGTCCAGCCGGGCGGCCGCACGCGCCTCACGACGCATGCGCTCGTACGCGTTGTCCCGTTCGCGCTCGGGAAGATGGTCCGGTACCCGGGGCTCCTTGACGGCGACCTCGCGGTCCATCGTCTCGTCCTTGGCCCGCCAGACCGTGCCCATGCCGCCGTGGCCGAGCTTGGCCAGCAGCCGGTACCGGCCCGCGATCAGCCGCCCGGCACCCGGGTCCTGCGGAGGCTGCGACGCCACCTGGGTCGGAGCCGCCTGCAC